>JBJMIH010000094.1:0-25332 GCA_045806985.1 Mycobacteriales bacterium
CGATCCCGCCTCCTCCGCTCCGACTTCACCACCAACCGCGGATCATCCCGCCGCACCGTCCCCGCCCCCACCAAGATCGCGTCGACCCCGGCCCTTACGGCATCCACCCGATCCAGATCCACCCCATCCGAAAGCACCAACCGCTCACCCCCCACCCCATCCAAAGCCCCATCCACCGCCACCGCACAACTCAAAACCACATACATCAGAACCCCAACTACCCCTGATCGCTCGCCAGCTCACCCTACGTCCACCCGTCCCCGCCACCGCACCTCGTGGTCATTCCCCAGCTCCAGAGGGTCATCCGTATGCGTCACCCAGGCCTACGAAGTCTGGTTCAAGCCAATACCAGTGGTCACCCTGTGCCGCCAAAAGCCTCGCAAGCAATTCGGTGAACGTAAGGGCTATCACGGGACAAGAACCGACAATTCCGTGCACTTCATGGAAGCTGTCATAACAGCGGCCATTCCGGTCCACCGCCAGATCTATGCTCAGATATTCGCGGTTCGGCGACTCGGCGATGACGTACCACGACGAAGAAGGGTCATCGTCGAACTGCTCACCGAGGATGACGATGTTCGACGGCAGCAACTCGGCAGGATCCACTATCCTGATTTCGCAGTCAGCGGCCGCATAAAGATCCACCCCGCCGCAATGGACGTAGAACTCGGCCAAGTCTCCCGGCAACCTCAGTCCGGCAGGCAAACGTGGTAGCCCGGCAGGAGGTCTGACTCGACATCGGTCCTGCGAGGAAATCCTGTGGAGCAGGCTGCGCATACCCATGAGCAGGAGCCTACTGTTGTGTCGGGCCATGGTTTGGCGCCTGCATCCAGGACTCTCAGGCGGTGTAACGGATAATTTGCGGGCAGCGCGAATTCAATAGTCTTTTCAAATGAAGTCCTCCTCCTGCCAGAAATACGAGAAGGGTGTCTTGTCCGGCTTCCCGCCCCAACTCATCCAGCCCTTGGAACTTCATGCCGACTTCGAAGAACCACAGGCGGCTGGCACCAGAAGAGCGGCAGATCCACATACATCAGAATGCCCGTGGAAATGGCTATTCGGCCACATCCAGATCTGCGAAATGTTGGCGAACATCGAAGTTGGCGATCTTCTTAGCCAGGTCAAATGGGCTATTTCCATGTAGGTTCTCCGAGAACGGATCGGCACCCCTCTCTCGTAACAACGCTATCAATTCCTTCCTTCCGCGCGAATTAAACACCGCTACGAAGAGTGGAGTATTCCCGAACTGGTTCTTCGCATCGACACTCGCGCCAGCGTCCAGGAGAGCACGTGCGGCGTCGACGCGCCACTCCTGTGCAGCAAGATGTAGGGGAGTGAATCCCTGATGGTCCGCCACATCTGGCTCGAAGCCACTTTCTATAAGGTTCCGGACCTCTATGACGTCGCCCTGCAACGCCGCATAGTGCAGAGGAGTACGACCTTGACGATCGGTTTCAGGGTTATCGTTGCTCATATTTGTGACTCAAATTGTTGTAGGGATCTTCTATCTGATAATGGGTTGGATCGTTCTCGAACCCTATGAACTTTTCGCGTGTCCAGTCCTCCGCTTTCGCCATATTCCGATTACGCCAATACTCGAATCCGGGTTTATGCCCGTAGTGATACGGGCCTTCAGCCGGGATACTTTCCCCGGTATTCGGATCGATGAAATTTCCGTCTTCATCACGCTGAGCGGCTTCCCGGATGGCCTGTTTAGTTGACGAGCGTAGCGGAACACGGGCATACCGCGCGTCGGGCTCAGCCGCATTGGGATCTGACATGAACCGGCCGTCTGGACCGCGGAGCTGTCCAGGACCGCACTCGTTGACGTTGTGGACCAAGACCGGAGTGATGGCTGCCAGGACGTAGTAGGTGTGGTCGGTGGCGATGGTGAGGTCGCGCATGTCGTGGAGGGCGGTCCAGGTTCGGACGGCTACGACGTGGGCGGTGGTGCGGGTGTCGGGGGTGGTTTGGAGGGGAGTGCCTTGGGTGAGGTCGGCGGCGTCGGTGAAGGTGTGGGTGGTGGGGTTGTAGAAGGGGTGATGCCAGGTGGTGTGCAGGGTGGTGGTGTGACCGGCGGCGTCCTGGATGGTGACGTCGGCCAGGTCGGTGTCGTGGTTGTCGTGGGTGGCGAGGACCGGTTCGGGGGTGGTTTTGCCGGTGGTGGGGTCGGTGGCCAGGACCTTGTCGCCGACCTTGACGTCCTTGATGGGCTTGTGGGTGCCGTCGGCCATCAGGACCGGGGTGGCCGGGTCGAAGCTGTGGACGGAGCAGCCGGAGGGTTCGGAGGAGGGGTGTTCGGGCTCGCGGGAGGCGGACGGGCCGCCGTCGGAACCGGCCGGCCTGTCGGGGGCGCCACCCGCGTCGGCGGCGGGTTCGCGGCCCGCGCTCCGGGTGGCTTGGGCGGCGGTGTCCTCGCCGGCGTCGCGTGCGGCTCCGCTGGTCACGTTCTCGGCGGCGTTGCCGCCTGCTTCGGAGGCGGCCTCACGCAGGCCACTGGCAGCCGCGTCACCGGCGGCCCGCTCGGCGGCCTGGGTCGCCGCCTCGCCACCGCCGGAGCGCAGCAGGTTGCCGAGTACCCCGGTCAGCTTCCCGGCCACCGGTGACAGCAGCTTGCCGGCTCCGGCTCCGAGCAGCCCGGCGGCCGCGCCGCTCAGGCCGCCGAACGCCACCTCCCGACCGAAGTCCGACAGCGAGAAGTGTCCGGTCTTGACGGCCTTCACACCCGCCGACACGGCACCACCGACTTCACCGGCCAGCGCGCCGCACACGGTCACCGTCGCGACTGCGCCGACACCGCCGCTGGCCGACCCGACCGCCGCCTCGCAACCGATGAAGACGGCGGTGGAGACCACGAAGGAGGCGATGGCCGCGGCGTGGTGCTGGACGTACTTGGCCGCTGTCTTCACGGCCGCGGCGCTCTTGTGGTAGGCCGTCTTGACCGCGTGAACGCTGGCCCGTACGTACGGTTTCACCGCCTTGGCGACCGCGTGGGACGCGCGTTTGTACGCGTGGACGGTCCGGTGGTAGCCGTCGCGCACCGCGTGCCAGCTGACCTTCGCCGCGTGGGTGACCTTCTTCACCACCGGCGCGACGTACGCGTGGTACGCCCGCTGCCCGGCCCGCATCACGTCATCGGCGGCGTGCGACAGGGTCTGGACGGGGTGGGTAACGGCGTGGACGATCGCGTGGCCCACCTTGTGCGCCGCGTGCTTGGCCCCGCGATAGAGCGACTTCGCCCAGTGCGGCCAGTGGCCGGTGGGGTCGGTCATATCGAGCGGGTCGTCGTTGGCGTAGGCGAACGGGTTGGCGGCCACGGAGTCCGGCACCGGGTCCTGCGAGACCGTGTCGGCGTTGTGGAACTGCCCAACGGACGGGTCGTACCAGCGGGCCGCCATGTCGACCTGGCTGGTCGTCGGGTCGGTCCAGCCGGACTGGTACCCGAGGCGCCCGGCCATCCCGGTACCGGCGACGACCTTGCCGAACGGGTCGTAGCTGGCGGACCCGGCCAGGTTGGTGGCGCTGCCGGTGAACTCGCCCACCACGTCGGTGTGCTCGTCGGTGAAGGCCAGCACCCCGCTGGACCCGCTCTGCCGCACCCCGACCAGGTCGCCGGACGGGTCCCAGCTGTAGGTGGCGGTTCCGTCGGAGGCGATGAGGTTGTCGGTACCGCTGTAGCTGAAGTTCACCGAGCCGCCCGAGCCGGTGCCGGCGGTCAGCGTCCGGCCGAGCGCGTCGACCGTGTACGTCTCGCCGCCGAAGCTGGCCTGCGCGCCGAGCGCGTCGGTGGTGGCGTTGAGCGTCCCGGTGGAGGCGGTCCGCGAGGCGAGGGTGCCGCGCGCCGTGTAGTCGTACGTGTACGTCCCGTCCGAGGTGAGCTCGTCGCGGGCGTCGTAGGTGTACGTCGTCGTGCCGACGCTGGTCCGGTTGCCGGACTCGTCGTACCCGTAGTCAACGGTCGCCGTCCCGTTGTTCCAGCTGGTCAGCCGGTTCGCCGCGTCGTAGGTGTAGGTGTTGGCCGATCCGCCGGCGAACCCGGCCGTGGTCTTGCTGGTCAGGTTGCCGTTCGGGTCGTACCCGTAGGTGATCGCCGCGACCGGCGCACCCGTGGCGGTGGCCAGGCTGTCCGACGTCAGCCGGTGCAGCCCGTCGTACCCGAAGGTCCGCACGTCGCCGCCGGTCCCGTAGACGATCGACGCGACCTGGTTCAGGGTGTTGTAGTTGTAGGTGAGGCTGGTGCCGGTGGAGGCGTCGCTGAGCGTGCCGAGCCGGCCGGCGCTGTCGTAGTTGTACGACGTCGTCCCGGCCGCGTCCGTGCGGGTCGCCATCTCCCCGTCCGGGCTGTACGTGAACGACGACGAGCCGGCCGAGCCGGACGCGGTCAGCAGGTCGCCCCGGTCGTCGTAGCTGAACGTCTCGCTGGTGGCGTTGCTCGGCGCGCCCGACGGCGCGGTGTTGGACGTGGCGGCCGTGAGCATCCGCCCGTCGTGGTCGTAGCTGAACGTGCGGGTCGAGGTCGGCGCGTCGGCCCCGGTCCCGGACTCGGTCAGCAGGTTGCCGTTCTCGTCGTAGGTGGCGCCGATCCGCACCCCGCCCGGCAGGGTACGGCTGTTCATCCGGCCGGCCGGGTCGTACCCGGTGGTGATCGTCGAGTCCGCGGCCGTCGGGTGGGCCTGCGTGGGCGGCTCCACGGTGGACTCAGGCAGTCCCCAGCTGTTGTACGTGTAGTACCAGGAGTTGTCGCGCCCGTCGGTGAACCGGGTGCGATGCCCGGCCGCGTCGTACCCGAACGACGTGATGATGGTCTCCGCCAGCGACATCGGCCGCACCGCGGCGCTGGCCAACTTGGCGGCCTTGACCTGCGTGGTCGTGGCGCCCGCCGAGTCGTCGTTCCAGGCCGGCTGCTCCTCCTGGGTGAGCATCCCGGTGGCGTCGTAGGTGAAGTAGGTGGTGTTGTCGCGCGCGTCGGTGGAGGACAGCATGTTGCCCTCACCGTCGTACTCGGCCGACCGCTCGGTCAGTACCGCGCCGGTGGCGTCCAGCGCCTGGCTGTCCACGACGTTCCCGGCCAGGTCGTACCCCAGCACGGTGGAGGTGCCGTCCGCCAGGATGGTGGCGGTCTGCCGGCCGAGGAAGTCGTACCGGTACTGGGTCGTGTTGTGGGCGCCGTCGGTGACCGAGGTGCGCTCGCCGGCGTTGTTGTAGCCGTACGAGGTGACGACGCCGGCCGGTGACGTCTCCGACTGAAGCCAGCCGGACGGGTAGTAGCCCATCGTCGTGGTGAAGGACCGCGCGGTGGGCTTGCGCTCCAGTTGGGTCGCGGTGAGCTGGCGACCCATGAAGTCGTACGTGGCCTGGGTCTGCGCGCCGGTCGGGTCGGTGCTGGACAGCCGCTCGCCGTTGGTGTCGTAGGTGTCGTGGGTGATGCCGCCGTCCGGCGCGGTCTCCCGCGCCATGTCGCCGAGCTGGTCGTAGATCCACTGGGTGGTGTGGTTGAGCGGGTCGGTCTCCTTGCTGACGTTGCCGGCCTTGTCGTACTCCCACTTCGTCGGCGCGGTGATCGAGGCGGAACCACCCGGCGGCGTGTACGGCGGGCGCGTCTCGGACACCTTCCTGCCGTCCGCGTCGTACCCGGTGGTGGTGACGTTGCCGTTCGGGTCCTCGGTCTCGACGGTGTCGCCGAACGTGTCGTAGCCCTCGCTGGTCACCGGCCGGGTGGCGACCGGCGCGCCGCCGTTGACCTCGGTGTCGACCAGTGGTGCGGTGGTCTGCGCCAGCCGCCCGGCCTCGTCGTAGTTGTAGTCGGTGGTGTGCCCGTCCGGGTCGGTCATCGAGGTGGGCAGGCCGCGCTTGTCCCGCAGCCACGACGTGGTCAGCGCCAGCGGCGAGTTGACCGTGCCGCCGGTCCTGTCGCCGAGCTGGATCACCTCGTCGCCGGTCAGCGCCCGGTAGTACAGCTGGACGTTGGAGATCTCGCCGTTGAACCAGTTCCAGGTGTTGCCGGACGGCGCCGCCGGCCAGCCGTTGTTGTTGTACACGCCGGCGCCGACGATGTTGACCGGGTCGACGTTGTTCACCACGCCGGTCTCGGTGCCGACCTGGACGCCATCCACGTAGAGGCGCTGGCTGTTGCCGGCACCGACCAGCACCACGTGGTGCCAGGTGCCGTCGTTGGCGGCATCGGGGCTGGCCATGCCCGCCGTGGTGCCATCCCAGAAGTGCCCGTGCACCTTGCCGTCACTGCCCACGTACAGCACGGGCATGGCGTTGCCGCTCGGGTTGGCGGTGCCAGGGGCGTCCTGCCCGGTGGCGAACAGCGTGCCGGTCGAGGCCGAGCTGGTCTTGAACCACAGCGAGATGGACAGGGTGGTGGCGCCGGCGACCATGCCGGACGGCGGGGTCACCGCGGAGTTGCTGCCGTTGAGGCCGGCCGCGGCGTCCGTCCAGGTCACGTTGGTGGCGCTGGCGGTGTGGCCGTTGCCGGTGGCGTCCGGCACCACGGTCCCGGTGGTCTGGTTGAGCCGCCACCACGCGGCCGGCCGGCTGCTGGCGGCGTCGTTGAGCAGGGTCTGCGAGGTCAGGTTGCCGGCCGGGTCGTAGCTGGCGGTGGTGGTCCGGGTCGCGCCGGTCGGGTCGGTGTCGGTGGTGGTGGCGGGCTGGTCGTCGGGAGTGTACGTCACGGTCGTGGTGCGCTTCACGCCGGCCGGGTCGAGCGTGCTGGCGGTGACCCTGGCGGCGGCGTCGACCGTGTAGTTGGTGGTCGTGGTGCCGTTGTCGGTGGTCTTGCTGGTCAGGTTGCCGGCGGCGTCGTAGCTGTCGGACTCCTGCACGAACCGGTTCTGCCCGGTGCTGTCGGCGCGGGTGATGCTCGCCACCAGGCCGTTGTCGGTGTAGGTGTAGGAGGTGGTGTCGCCCATCGAGTCGGTGATGGAGGCGAGCCGGCCGGCCGGGTCGTACGCCCGGGAGGACTCGACCAGGTCGGTGGCTGGCGACGGGTTGACGGGGTCGCCGGTGTACCCGATCAGGGTCTGGGTGAGCAGCCGGCCCTCCGGGTCGTACGCGGAGTGGGTCACCGTGCCGTCCGGCGCGGTCTCCGACACCCGGTTGCCGTAGGCGTCGTAGCCGTACGTGGTGACGTTCTGGGCCGCGTCGGTCGACGTGTCCATCTGGTCGTGCGCGTTGTAGTGGGCGGTGGTGGTCCGGGACGCGTCGCCGCCGGTCAGGTCGGCCACGGTCTGCGAGATCACGTCGCCGTCGTCGTCGTACCCGGTGGTGGTCTTCGCGGTGTGCACGGCGCCGCTGACCCGATTGGTGACGGGCGGGTCGGTCTGGCTGGTGACCTGGCTCAGGCCGTCGTAGCCGTAGGTCGTGGTCAGGCCGGTCGGGTAGGTGTCGGAGATCACGGTCGCGGTGAGCGTGCGCCCGACGCCGTCGTAGCCGTACCGGGTGACCAGGCCGTCCGCGTCGGTGGTCTCGGCCAGGTCGCCGTTGGCGAAGTACCGCGCCGAGGTGGTGGCCCCGCCCGGCGAGGTGACCTTCACCGGCAGGCCGGCCGGCGCGTTGCCGGAGTCGTACGCCGGATACGCGCTGGTGCCGTCGGAGTAGGTGACCGTGGTGGTCCGCCCGTTCGGGAAGCCGGTGACCGGCGGCGTGGTGACGCTGGTGGCGTTGCCGCGGGTGTCGTAGCCGTACGAGGTCAGGTAGGTGTTGTCGGTGGCCGAGGCGGACCGGCCGTCCCGCGCGGTCAGCATCAGGTCGTTGCGCGGGTCGGCGGTGGTGAGCTGCGCGGTGGTGTCGTCGGGGTAGTACGTGTAGTAGCTGGTCGAGCAGGCCTGCGCGGCCTGGTTCTGGCAGGTGGTCTGGGAGACCACGTTGCCGCGCACGTCGTGCCCGGTGGTGGTGACGTCGCCGTCCGCGTCGGTCACCGTGTGCAGGAAGCCGCCGGTGTCGTACCCGTAGGTGGTCCGGTTGCCCATGCCGTCGGTGGAGGCGATCTCCCGGTCGCCGTTGAGGACGTCGTAGGCGTAGGTGAGGGTCTTGCCGCCCGGATCGGTCACCTTCTCGGTCTCGGTCGGCGACAGCGCCGACACTCCCGACTTGTACGCGGCGTAGTGCGCGGCCACCTCGTCGGCGCCGAGCTGCTGCCGGTAGAAGGCGAACTCGGCGATCGAGCCGTTGAAGTAGCCGAGCGTGTTGACCGGGTGGAACGGCCACTCGCCGCCGGATTCGCCGGCGCCCACGTAGATGTAGCCGAGCGCGGTCGCGGACAGCGCGCCGTTCACCGAGCCGACCGCGTTGCCGTCCAGGTACATGGTCTGCGCGCTGGTGGAGGCGGCCAGCACCACGTGGTGCCAGCCGCCGTCGTTGACCAGCGAGCTGGACACGATGCCGGAGTAGATGTTGTTGATCCAGAACTCGCCGTGCAGCCGGCCGTCGGTGCCCACGTACAGGGCCGGGTTCCAGCCGCCGCAGGTGGGGTTGGCCAGCAACGGGCACTGCTCCTCGTCGAACAGCACCCCGCCGTTGATGTCGCCGGCCTGCGTCCTGAACCACAGCTCCACCGAGTTCGGGCCGGTGGAGACCTGGTCGGTGGAGGGCAGCAGCAGGTAGGAGGACGAGCCGTCGAAGGAGGCCGCGGTCTCGTCGCCGAACGGCCCCGGCGCGCCGAGGTTCACGTTGGCGTACGTGCCCGCGCCATAGTTGACCTCGCTGACGGCCTGCGCCGCGCCGGCGGTGTCGCCGAGCCGGTAGTACCCGGCTGGGTTCGACCCGAGCACGGCCGACCGGTACACCTGGCTGGACCCGGACACGGTCGGCGCCGCCACCTTCCACACGCCGCCGTTGTCGTCGGTGACCTGGGTGACCCTGCCGGACACGCCGTCGTAGGACACCTGCGCGTACACCGCGCCGGACGGGCGGGTGACCTGGTTGAGCAGCCGCGCGGCGGTGGTGCCGGCGCTGTACAGCCCGGACACCTCCTGGCCGGTCAGCGGCTTGGTGAAGAACGCGACGTCGGAGATCGTGCCGTTGAAGTAGTTCCAGGTGTTGCCGGACGGCGCGGCCGGCCAGCCGTTGTTGTTGTACACGCCGGCGCCGACGAAGTTGTACGGGTCCGCGTTGACCAGCTGACCGGTCAGCGTGCCGACCTGCGTCCCGTCCAGGTACAGGGCCTGCGAGCCGCCGGCGGCGGCCAGCACCGCGTGGTGCCAGCCGCCGTCGTTGACACTGGTGGTGGACGCCATGCCCGGCACGGTGGTGTCCCAGTAGTGGCCGTGCAGCTTCCCGTCGCTGCCCACGTACAGCACCGGCATGGCGAAGGGGTCGACGGCGGCGCCTGGCAGCGAGTGGCCGGTGCTGAACAGCGTGCCGGCGGTGGTGGCGGTCGTCTTGAACCACAGGCTGACCGTCTGGTACGTGGTGTTCTGCACCAGCCCGGACGGCAGCTGCACGTAGCCGCTGGTGCCGTTGAAACCGGCGGCGGTGGCGGTCGAGCCGGCCAGCGGGCCGGGCTGGCCGAGCGCGACGTTGTTGTAGGTGGCGGTGTCCGCGCCCTCGTTGGCGATGACCGCGCTGGTCGCGGTGGTGGCACCGGACGCCTCGCCGAGCCGCCAGTACGAGTGCGCGCCCGCGTTCAGCACCGCGTTCGGGAACTGCGAGCCGTCGGTGTAGCCGTAGGTGGTGCAGGCGGTGGCCGACGTCGGCGGGCAGACCTTGGTGAGCTTGCCGGCCGTGTAGGAGTACGTCCAGGTCAGCGCGGTGCCGGCGGAGCCGGGGGTGACCGGGTCGGTGGACACGGTCGCGACCTGGCCGGTCGCGGTGCCGGAGGTGTTGTAGGTCAGGTGCAGGACCCGGTGGGACACCGCCGAGGTGATCGTGTCCGGGCGTGCGCCGGTGCCGGCGAAGGTCAGCGCCCGGCCGTTCGCGTCGGTGACCGAGGCCAGGCCGAAGCCGGTGCGGGTGAAGGAGTACACCGTGCCGTTCTTGTCGGTGAGCGTGTAGCCGCCGGTGACCGCGCGGACCGTCGCGAACCTGCCCTGCGGCGGCGAGAACGAGCCGTCGGCGTTCCTGCCGTAGGCCACCGCCGAGCCGTCCGGGTACGTCACCAGCAGGCCGATCACGGTGCCGGCCGCGTTCTTCATCTCGGTGGCGTGCGCGTCCAGCGCGCTCGACCAGCCCGGCCCGAACGCGCCCGCGGTGGTGGAGGCGAGCGAGTTGTAGTCGCGGACGATCTGCAGCGCCGGGCCGGCGCCCGGCACGTCCGCGTCGGTGGCGGTGGTGGTGTAGTTGCCGGTCGCCGGGTCGAAGCCGTGCGCGCTCGCGTCCTCGGACAGCGCGGAGGTCAGCACCGGGCCGGGTACCTGCGGGACGAGCGAGGACCAGGACGGTTCCACCGAGTACAGCGAGCCGTCGTAGGTCTCCACCGTCCAGTAGTACGTCTGCGCCCACTTCAGCGTCCCGGCCGGCACCGTCCAGTCGCCGCGGGCGACCAGGCCGGAGTCGGCGATCTTGGCGCCGGTGGCGTCGTACACCAGGAAGTCGTACTGGACACCCGCGTTCGGGGCGGTGTCGGGGTCGTGACCGGTGGCGACGAGCTCGGGGGTGAGGGTGGGCGCGCCGTAGCCGTTCGGCGGGTACTGGGCGTCGACCTGCGGGGCGATGTCGGAGTAGGTCACCGACAGGTACGGGGTGAACGCGGCGACGTTGTCGGAGTCGAAGCGGCGCCAGGTGAGCGAGCCGGTGTCGGCGTAGACGGCCAGGCCGTAGTCGGGCTGGTCCGCGAACGACCAGTAGTCCATCCAGGTGGGATCGAGGTTCACGTAGACCCAGTCGCCGACCGAGCGGTCGCCGCCGCGGTTCTGGCAGGCGTGCGGCGTGGCCGGGGCCGCCGAGCCGATCGCGGCGCCCTTCGCCGGGCCGGGGTAGGACTTCGAGCCGGTCACCGGCCAGCCCTGGGTGATCGGGGCGACGTAGAAGGTCGGGTTGGCCGTGCAGGTGGAGGTCCAGGTGTCGTACAGGGCGAGCTGCGCGGCGGTGACGTAGTACCCCTTGTTGTCGGGGTAGGTCGGGAACTTGATGAGCGAGACCGCCTTCTCCTCCGGGTTGCCGCAGACCGACGGGATGCAGTCGCCGACGTTGAGGACGGTGTCGGAGGAGTAGTCGCCGGGGCCGATCGAGTCCACGTAGGTGGTCGAGGTGGTGCCGACGATCGACACGATCAGGGTCGGGTCGACGGTGACCGGGAAGACGCGGGCCGGGTCGGTGAGCCAGGCCCGGTCGAGCGTCACCTTGAGCGCCTTGCCGTCGCCGGAATCGACGAGCGAGTACGTGACGTTCCAGGTCTTCGCGCCGCCGCCGCTGCCCGGGGTGGCCGCGGAGTCCTCGGCGAACGCCGCCGGCACGCGGGCGACCGCCTTGCCGTGGGAGTCGGTGAACACCACCACGCCGTCCTTGTCGACCGCCGCGTGCACGCCGCCGGTGAGGTGCAGCGGGAACGTCCACGAGCTGGCGGCCGACGCCGAGTCCAGTACCACCGACTCCTTGGCGCCGGCGCCGGTCGGCTGCTCGACCAGGTCGGTGGCGGGCAGCACGCCGTGGTAGGTGGCGACCGACCCGGACACGTCGGGCGTCACGTCGGCCGCGCCGCGCAGCGACCAGCCGACCGACTCGCCGGTACCGACCGGGACGGTGACCAGGTCGCCGCCGTCGCCGGTGGCGTCAGCCGCCACGGACACGGCGGGGGCGTCGGCCTTCTCCCGCCAGCGGCCGCCGTCGCGGACCAGCGTGGAGTCGATCGGCTGCCAGCCGGCCGCGGTCCGGTAGTTCACCGGGTGCTGGGCGAAGTTCCTGGTCACCGAGCCGTCGGCGTTCTGGAAGTACGTCATCGTCGCGGACGACCGGGCCGGCACCCGCCGGCTGGTGGCGGCGTCGAACCGGCCCGCCCCGGTACGGCCGGACCGGCCGGTCTGGGTGCCGCGGCGCTGGAGGGAGTAGCTGTCCAGCTCGCCCCTGCCCCTGCCGGGCGCGTGACCGGTTCCGCGACCGGCCCGGGTGGACTTGGCGGAGGCTGTGTGGCTGCGGTTTTTCGCGGTGCCGCCGACCTGCTTGGGAGTACCCGGGAAGGACACCGTGTCGGCGTGCGCGCTGGTGATCCCGAGCCAGGCGAGGAACTCCGCCACCGGCGAGCGGCCACCACCGGCCAGCCGCGCCGCGCCCGCGTCCGGCGCCGCCACCACCAGCGCCAACGCCGCCACCAGGAGAACCGCCATCCGCCGCATACGGCCCACAGCAACCGCCTCTTCCGCAGGTCACACGTCAGGTGCGGAAAGCGGTGCTTGCGCCGTCGCCAGAGCGAGCTCCGCCCCCGTGATGACAGAGCGGAGTCAGTTGTTTACCGGCTCGCGCCCTTCTGGGGATTCGGCCGATTGACGGCGGATGTTACGAATTTCCCTACTGTGACCCTGATCTCATCAACGGTCCCGCCGGCCAACCCCGTGACACCCGGCCCGCCGTCGCCCACCACGCCGAAGGCCACCCGCGGGTACCGCGCCGCGGCCGCCTCCACCGCCGTCACCTGGGCCGGCCCCACTCCGACCACGACCTCACAACGCCGCTGTACCAGGGCGGCCAGGAACGGCCCGGCGTTCTCCGGTGTCGCCGGCCCGGTCACGGCCAGGTACTGCACCCGCGCCTTCGTCGCCAGCGAAGCCTCCCGCATCCCCGCCCACGCCCCCGACGCCTCCGCCCCCGCCACGCCCCGCGAGTCCGTCAACAGGCAGGCGTTGTGGTCCCGATACACCCGGGCCCGCGGCTTGGCCTTCCCCGGCGACGGCCACAGCACCCCCGCCACCACCACCGCGACCAGGACGGCGACCGCGCCCGCCGCAACCCACCACCACTTCCGCCCCATCCCATGTCCTCCCCGCGAACTCAGCATGGTCGAGCGGTCGCATGACATACGCCCGCAGCACGCCCGACAGGTCCGCGTTGTGCATCTCCGCCCGAGCGAGGTTCGTTTCCACCATCCAGGCGTCAGGCAGGTTGGGCGACAGGAGATGCGGACCGGCTCGCGCTGCGCCTCTGTCGTTGCCGTGCCCCCGGTCGGAATCGAACCGACACTGACATCGGGTTTAAGCCGACGGCCTCTGCCAATTGGGCTACGGGGGCCTGGGGAGAGCGTACGACGTCGGGAGCGGCGACCTGGAGGGTTTGTGATCAGCCGAACCGGACGTCGTGCGTGTCGAGGTACCAGACCAGCAGGGCGAACAGGGTAGCGGGCAGGACCAGGCCGGCGAACACCGCCACTGCCAGGAGCGGGCGGCGGGCCCCGGGGAACGCGGCGGCGCCGGCGACGAGGGCGGCGACGCCGGAGAAGTACAGGACGACGATACTCATGATCAACTCCACGAGGACAGCACACCGTTGAGCGAGGCGGCGAACAGGACGAGGAAGGCGGCGACGTACGCCGGGTACCAGCGCCGCCAGCGGGCGACCACGGCGCCGAACCCGCAGGCCAGCAGGCCAGCGGCGCAGATTCGCAGGCCGCGGGCGGGCAGCGAGGCGAGCAGGAAGCCGGGCAGGCCGGTGCGGGAGTGGCCGGCGGCGGCGCCGTACACCTTGTACGGGATCCCGGACAGCGACTGGTGGGCGAGCGCGCGGTTGCCGCGCCCGCCGATGTCGCCGGCGACCGCCTCGCGCATCCGCGGCGTGGTGAGCGGGGCCGGCGCGGTCACGCCGCGGGCGGCCAGCACGTAGGCGAGAGCGCCGCCGGCGAGGCTGGCCAGCGCCGCCACCAGCGGCAACCGCAGCCCGCGCCGGGGCGCGGCCACGCACACCAGCGCCAGCAGGAACTCGGGCAGCAGCGGCCACGACACGGCCTCCCCCGCCGCCCACGCCGCGACCAGCGCGGTACCCGCCGTCGAGCCGGCCAACAGCGCGACCCGCCGGCGCAGTGCCGAGTCGGCGCGCGGCGCCGGCTCGGCCGCCAGCGTGACCACCGCCGCCCGTGCCGCGGCCACGTCGCCGGCCGGCAGCGGCCGCCCGATCCGCACCCCGACCGGATGCGGGCGCAGCCTGCCGTGCTTGGGCAGCAGCCGGGCGGTACCGGCGATGCCGACCGGCACCACCGGCACGCCGGCCGCCTCCGCCAGCCGGAACGCGCCCCGGTGGAACTCGGTGACACGGTCGCCCCGCGTCCCCTCCGGGTACACCACCACCGCCCGGCCGGCGCGCAGCAGCGCGACCGCCGCGGCCAGGTCGGCGCTGCCGCCGCCACCCCGCCGTACCGGGAACGCGCCGCACAGCCACCGGCAGGTCAGCCGCCGTACCCGGTGGCCGCCGAACCAGTAGTCCGCGGCCGCCGCCACCCTGACCCGGTGCCGGCCGTCCAGCGCGGCCAGCAACGCCGGGGTGTCCACATGCGACGAGTGGTTGGCCACCACGACGCAGCCGCCGGCCGGCAGCTCGCCGGACACGGTCAGCCCGCCGGTCGCGCACAGCACCAGCCGCCACAGCCCCCGCCGTACCCGGGAGCCGATGTCGCCGAGGCCGGTCATGCCGCCACCGCCGCTGCCGCGCCGGCGACGGCGAGCACCGCGAGGAGGGAGTCGATGCGGTCGAGGAGGCCGCCGAATCCGGGCAGCCAGCGGCCGGCGTCCTTGACACCCGCCTCGCGCTTCACCATCGACTCGACGAGGTCGCCGAGGACGCCGCCGGCGGTCACCAGGACCAGGTTGAGCGGGGTGAGGGCGGCGAGCACGGCCAGCGCGAGGGCCGCGGCGGCGGCGCTGCCGGCGACGCCGCCCCAGGTCTTGGCGGGCGAGAGCCGGCTCAGCCGGGGGCCGCCCAGCAGCCGGCCGCCACACCAGCCGCCCACGTCGGCGAGTGCCACCGCGACGCACAGCGGCGCCACCGACCGGCCGAGCACGGCCAGCGCGCCCAGCGGGGCGACGATCCAGGCCAGGCCGAACAGCGTGTACGCCGCACGCCGCCCGCCCGCCGCCGCGTCCCCGGCGAGCAGGGCCGGCAGCGCGGCCAGCGGCGCGGCCACCAGCGCCAGGCCGCCGTGCAGGGCGTGGGCCAGCGCCAGCGCCGGCACCAGGACGGCCGCCCCGGCCAGCACGGTCCGGTCGGCGGCGGGCAGCGCCACCATCCGGCCGTACTCGAGCACGCCGACCACCCCGAGTACCAGCGCCAGCACGGCCACCCCCGGCCGCCCGGCGGCGAACGCCGCGAACCCCACCGGCGCCGCCACCAGCCAGGTCAGCCACCGCCGGACCAGTTCGCGCCGCCCGGACAGCGCCACCCCGACCCCGCCCACCGCGAGGACGGCGGCGGCCAGGGCCACCGCGGGGCTCATGCACCCGCCTCGCTTCGCTCACCGGCCGCATGAGGCACGAAGGCACCATGCCCATGGTTCGCTCGCTGACGCTCCCTCACGCCACCCGCCTCGCTTCGCTCACCGGCCGCATGAGGCACGAACGCACCATGCCCATGGTTCGCTCGCTGACGCTCCCTCACGCCACCCGCCTCGCTTCGCTCACCGGCCGCATGAGGCACGAACGCACCATCCCCATGATTCGCTCGCTGACGCTCCCTCACGCCACCCGCCTCGCTTCGCTCACCGGCCGCATGAGGCACGAACGCGCCATGCCCATGATTCGCTCGCTGCCGCTCCTCATCGCAGCCCCCGGTACAGGGTGGCGAGGCGGACGCCGGCGGTGAGCACCGAGCCGGCGACCAGGACGGCGAGCACCGGCACCGGATGACCGGCGGCGGCGGCCACGGCGACGAGCAGGCACCGTTCGGTCTTGCCGACCGGACCCCCGTTCACTCGCACCGCGCCCGCCGCCGCCCCGGCCAGCGACATCCAGCCGGGCAGGGTGGCGGCGAAGAGCGCCGCGCACACCCAGCCGGCCGGCGCCAGCGCGAAGAAGCCGGCCAGCGTGGCGACGTCCGCCAGCCGGTCGCCCAGCTCGTTGACCACCGCGCCCCACGGCGTGCAGCGCCCGGTCTGCCGGGCCAGCCCGCCGTCCAGGTTGGCGGCGCCGAGCCGGGCCGCCAGCAGCGGCACCACGGCCACCGCCGCCACACCGGCCGGCAGCGTCGCGAGCGCCACCCCGGCCGCCGCGCCGGCGCAGACCCCCGCCGCGGTCACCGCGTGCGGCGGGACCGCCCGGGCCGCGAGCCGGTCACGGACCCCGGCGAGCCGACCCGCGTACCACGGTTTCAGGACGTACAACCCGTTCATGACGATCAGCGTCGCCGCCGGCCGGAACGGGCGGATGCGTAGAAGTACTCAGAAGTTGCGGCGGAGCGGGAAGTCGGACCGGCCCGACGTGTCGGTGCGGACGCACAGCGTCTGGTTGACGCCGATCTTGCGGCGCTCGAAGCCGAGGATCGACACGGCCAGGTACAGCCGCCACACCCGGGCCCTGCGCTCGCCGGCCAGCTCGGCGGCGCGCTCCCAGTGCGCCTCCAGGTTGGACAGCCAGGCACGCAGCGTCAGCGCGTAGTGCTCGCGCAGCGCCTCCACGTCCCGCACCTCCAGCCCGGCGCCCTCCAGCTGGCGCACGGTCTCGTTGAGCGGGAGCAGCTCCCCGTCGGGGAAGACGTACCGGCCGATGAACGTCGGCCCGGTCGGCTTGTCCAACATCGTGGCGATCGCGTGGTTGAGCAGCCGGCCGCGCGGGTGCAGCAGCTCGTACAGGTGCCGCGCGTAGACGCCCATCTGCTCGGCGCCCACGTGCTCGGCCATCCCGATCGAGCAGATCGCGTCGTACGGCCCGTCGGCCACCTTGCGGTAGTCCTGGAGCCGGATCTCGACCCGGTCGGTCAGCCCGGCCTCGGCGACCCGCTTGCGGGCCAGTTCGGCCTGGGCGGAGGAGATCGTCACGCCGACCGCCTCGACGCCGTACTCGCGGGCGGCGTGCAGCACCATGCCGCCCCACCCGCAGCCCACGTCGAGCAGCCGCATCCCCTTGTCCAGCCCGAGCTTGCGGCAGATCAGGTCGTACTTGGCGGTCTGGGCGACGTCGAGGCCCACGTCGGGGGACTCCCAGACGGCGCACGAGTACGTCATGGAGTCGCCGAGCAGCAGCCGGTAGAAGTCGTTGCCGACGTCGTAGTGGTGCCGGATGGCGGCCCGGTCCCGGCCGAGCGAGTGCAGCCGGCCGCGCAGCCGCACCTCCTCGGCCGGCGGGGCCGGGTTGAGGCCGACCGCGCCCAGCCGTACCGCGGCCGAGGCCAGCGCCCGTTTGGTGGCGGCCGGCAGCTTGGGGCGGCGGATGTCCAGGTCGAACGCGCTCAGCGCGGCGAGCAGGTCACCGGCGACGTCGATCTCGCCGGTGACGTACGCGCGGGCGAGGCCGAGCTCGTTGGCCTCCCAGACCAGCCGCCGCAGCGCGCGCCGGGACCGGATGTCGATCACCGGGCCTTCGGCCGGCCCCTCCTCGGAGCCGTCCCACATCCTGACGCGGACCGGGAGGGCCGGAATGTCCAGGACCTCGCAGATCAGCGGGGCGATCAGTGCGGCTGCCTCGCGGCTGGAACCGGCCACCTCACCTCCCAGGTTCGGCGACGTTCATGAACGCCGCACGCGGATTCTGCAGCTGGCCGAGCGAGACCGCCTCGCGCTTGAAGAACATCGCGAGCGTCCAGTCGGCGACGACCCGGATCTTGCGGTTCAACGTAGGAATCCGGCTCACATGGTACGTCCGGTGCATGAACCATGCAGGGAAGCCGCGGAGTTTGACCTTGTACACCTCGGCGACGCCCTTGTGCAGGCCGAGGCTGGCCACCGAACCCGCGTAGGAGTGCCTGTACGGCTTCACCGTGCCGCCGCGCACGGCCGCCGCGACGTTGTCGCCGAGCCGCTTGGCCTGCCGCACCGCGTGCTGCGCGGACGGGCTGGTGTAGTGGCCGGGTTCGGTCAGGTCGGGCACGGCGGCGCTGTCCCCCGCGCCCCAGGCGTCCGTCATCCCGTCGACGCGCAGCTCGGCCGTGCACTTCAGCCGGCCCTTCTCGTCCAGCGGCAGGTCGGAGTGGGCCAGCAGCGGGTTGGGCTTCACCCCGGCCGTCCAGACGATCGTCTCGGCCGGGAACTCGTCGCCGTCCGACAGCTTCACGATGTTGTCCACACAGGACTCGAGCCGGGTGTTCAGCCGGACGTCCATGCCGCGCTTGGTGAGCTGGATCGCCGTGTACGCGGCCAGCTCCTTGCTCACCTCGGGCAGGATCCGCTCGGTGGCCTCGATCAGCACCCAGTGCATGTCATCCGGTTCGATGTTCGGGTAGTACTTGAGCGAGCTGCGGGCCATGTCCTCAAGCTCGGCGAACGCCTCGATGCCGGCGTACCCGCCGCCGATGAACACGAACGTGAGCGCGCGCCGGCGCAGCTCGGGGTCGGGGTTGGTGTTCACCGCGTCCAGCCGGGCGAGGACGTGGTTGCGCAGGTAGATGGCCTCGCCGACGGTCTTGAAGCCGATGCCGTGCTCGCGCAGGCCGGGGATGGGCAGGGTCCGGCTCACCGAGCCGGGGGCGACCACGATCTGGTCGTAGGACAGCGTCCGCGGCTCGCCCTCCACCGGCTGGAAGGTGGCCTCGTGCTCGGCGTGCCGGATCTCGGTGATCGCGCCGGTCAGGACCGTGCAGTGCTTGAGCACCCGGCGCAGCGGGACGACGACGTGCCGGGGCTCGATGGAGCCTGCCGACGCCTCCGGCAGGAACGGCTGGTAGGTCATGAAGGACTCGGGATCGACGACGGTGATCTCGGCCCGCCGGCGAAGCTTCCGCTGGAGTCGCAGGGCCGTGTACATCCCCACGTAGCCACCACCGACGATGAGAATTCGCGGTACGGCACTCATGGCTTCGAGGCTAACCCCGCGAGGCCGGCGTGATCAGGCCTTGCGACCACCGTCACGGTGCGTACACCGAAGAGACCCCGTGCCCGAGGACCGCGCCCGGCGGGAGATAGCTGTCCTTCTGGCACGGGGCCTCCCGTTCACCAGCGACCTAGCCGGATCCAGATTCCCGCTGCCAAGGCGGAGCGGTGCGCCGCGTGCTGTTCTTCGGCACGCAAGCGCCGCGACAACGCCGGCAGCGAGGATCCGGGCCGGCTAACCGGTGAAGCCGGCGACGACCTTGGAGAAGTCCCAGGCCTTCTGGGAGATGCCGCCGCACGAGTCGGCGTCGCTGCCGCTGCCGCACGGCCGGTCCCGGTTGGCCGACCAGAACGTGAAGCGGCCCAGGTGGTGCTGGTTGGCCCAGGACTGGATGGTCTTGAAGTTGGCCAGGGTCACCGTCTCGCCGTCGTCGGTCTTGCCGTTCATCGAGGAGATGCCCTGCATGGCGTAGATCTCGGCGTCGCTCTTGCCCGAGTAGTAGCTCTTGAGCTGGTTGTGTACCGCCTGCACGGCGTTCGTGGTGAGGGTGGCCATGTTGCCGGACCCGCCGCCGAAGTCGAACGGCATGACCGACCACACGTCGACCGGCGCGCCGAGCTTGACGGCCTGCTTGACCAGGCGCTGGCCATGCGACTCGAGACCGTTCTGCTCGACCGGCATGGTGACGAAGACCTTCAGGCCGGAGTTGTTCTGCTTGATCGTCTTGACCGCGCCGAGCACCCGGTCCTGCACCGAGTTGGTGGAGAACTCGGTGTTCTCGATGTCGATGTCGATCGCCTTCAGCTTGTAGGCGTTGATCACCTTCTGGTACGCGCCGGCGAGCGCGCTCACGCTGCCGCACGACTCGCCGAGCTTGTTGCCCGACCAGCCGCCGAACGACGGGACCACGTCGCCACCGGCGTTCCGGATCGAGTTGATCTTGGTCTGGTCGCTGCCGGTGAGCGAGCGGCTGCCGTCCCACTGCGGGTTGCAGGTGCCGTTGGACAGGATGAAGGCGAGCGTGAACGCCCTGACGCCGCTGGCGGACATCACGGTGGTCGGGCTCGGCGGGCTGCCCCAGCCGAAGTAGAGGTACGGGGCGGCGCCGAGGGCGCCACCGGACGGCGCGGCCTGGCTCGTGGAGGCCAGGCCGGTGAGGGTCATGGCCGCGAGCGTCCCGCCCGCCAGCACGCCGGCGAGCAGACCTGCCCGGAGTTTCCTCATGCGTTCCTCCTCAGGAGGGGGTAGCGGAGAGCCTGGCAGGTCGGCTCGGTACGAAACACCTTCAATCGGGACGAAACATGTGTCAAGGGTCTAGACCATATATGGTCTAGACCCTTTCACGGAAGATCAGCTGGGGCGGATTCGCCGGGCGCGGACCAGCACGCGGACGGCCAGGACCGCGAAGAGGATCGCCAGCGGCAGGGCGATGTCGAAGACGACGTGACCGGTCCGGGTGTGGGCGCTGACCATCTGGTCGTAGCTCCGGCCGGAGCACGTGTCGCCCGGCCGCATGGTCCGGCTGCTCGGATAGCGGCAGCTCGGCACGTAGTGGCGGTGGGTGGCCCAGTAACACAGCAGGGCGAAGCCCGCGGCGATGGCGGCCAGCACGGCGTACCCGCGGGCCTGGGTCCTGGCGGGGTCGCCCATCAGGTGTCCTGGCGGCGGAGAGTGTGGACGAGGAGGGCCACCGCGAGCAGGGCCAGGGCCAGCGCGAAGATCGAGTAGCCGACGCCGGCCCGGAGGGTGGGGAGCAGTGCGCCGACGACGACCAGCGGCAGCGACACCAGCAGGACACGGCCGGTACGCCACAGCCAGCCCAGCACGACCGCGCCGGCCACGTCGGCCTGCGGCGGCAGCGTGGCGGCGAACGCGGCGGTGCTGTGCAGCAGGTACAGCACCAGCGGGTACACCGCCACCACCCCGGCGGCCGGTATCCCGTCCAGGCCGGTCGACATCATCCACTCGACGGCCGAGGTGACGATCACGCAGCTCGCCCACGGGCCGGCCGGCCGCCAGACACACAGCAGCGCGAACGCCACCCCGCAGATCGCGATCGCGGTGCTCGGCGAGTGGAAGTGCCGGATCGGGATCACCAGCACGCCGAGAGCCAGCACGCCGATCGCCACCGCCAGCATTCCGCGGGCGGTCAGCCAGCGGCGGCGCAGCCGGACGATGCCGGTGGCGCGGCCGGCCAGCTGCCGGCCCCGCGCGGTCGAGGTGGTCGAGGTGGTCGAGGTGGTCATCGGGCCGCCGCCCTCGCCGCCGACGCCATCCGGGTGACGTCGCGCAGCACCATGTCCAGGCTGCCGGCGCCGGCCCACGCCACCACCGGCACGCCCGCGTCCCGGAGCCGCTGGATGTCGGCCTCCCGGCGCATCCGCCACAGCCGGTACGCCGTGTCCTGCCACACCCCGAACCGGTCCGGCCGGGCCTCCGCGTCCAGCGTGTCGACCGCCACCAGCGACCGGCCGTGCTGGGCGAGGGTGGCGAGGATGCGCAGGATCCGCTCGTCCACCAGCGGCGTCAGCACGACGGTGAGCGCGTTCGGCGGCAGCACCCTGGCGCCGAGCATCCGCGGGCCGGCATCGGCGGCCTCCGGGAACACCTCGGTGTCCAGCAGCCAGTCGAGGATGCGGCGCAGGTGGGTACGGCCGGTGCGGGCGGGGACGAACCGGGTGCGGCCGCCGTAGTCGACCACCGACACCCGGTCACCGCGACTCAGGTAGAACTCGGCCACCGCCGCCGCCGCCCGCACCTCCGTGTCCAGGCTGGACGGCCGGCCCAGGATGCCGCCGGACACGCCCACCTCGTGCAGGCTGTCCAGCAGCACGACGATGTCGGTGTCCCGATCGGACAGGGTGGCCGTGACATGCATCTCCCCGGTCCGCAGCGTCACCCGCCAGTCGATGCGGCGGAGCCGGTCGCCGAGCTGGAACGGGCGGACGCCGGCCAGCTCGCCGCCCTCACCGGGACGGCGGGAACGGTGCACGCCGACGATGCCGGTGGCCTTGGGCACCAGCTCGGTGGCGGCGAACGGCTCGTACAGCGGCGTCACGTCGACCGGTACCGCGGGCGCGTGCTGCGGCGTGCACACCAACATGCCGTCGCACGCGTAGGCCAGCAGCCACACCGGTCCGGCCGTGTGCCGGCCCCAGCGCAGCGCGCGCAGCCGCACGTCCAGCACGCTCTCCCCGCCGGCCGGCAGCGCCAGCGTGCGGCGGGTACGGCCGCCGACCACGCCCAGCCACGGATCGGTGTCCACCGCCACGGTCGCCACGTCCAGCGGGAAGTCGGTGGCGATCGCCACCTCGGCGGTGGTGACCTGGCCCTCGACCAGCAGGCTCGCCGGCACCTCCAGGCTCACCTCGGGCGCGGCGGTGGGCCGGCGGGCCAGCGCCAGCAGCAGGCCGACCGCGAGCGGCGACCCCATCGCCACCAGGTCCGGCCGGCCCAGGATCGCCCCGACCACCAGGAACAGGCACGACAGGCCGACCGCCCGGCGTACCGCCCTGGTCGGCTGCCAGGGTCCGCGCAGGCCAGGCATTGCTACCGCTGGCCCGCGCCGGTGTACCGGGGCAGCGCGTCGCTGACCGGGGTCGGCACCTCGTCCAGGATGCCCCGGATCACGTCGGCCGGCTCCACCCGGCGCAGCCACATCTCCGGCTTGAGCGTGACGCGGTGGGCGAGCGCCGGCACGCCGACGGTCTTCACGTCCTCCGGCGTCACGTAGTCGCGGCCGGCCACGATCGCCCTGGCGCGGGAGGCCAGCAGCAGCGCGAGCGCGCCGCGCGGGGACGCGCCGACCAGCACCTGCGGGTGCTCGCGGGTGGCGTTGACGAGGCTGACGATGTACCGACCGACGCTCTCCTCGACCAGCACGGTCTCCACCGCCTCCTGCATTGCCACCAGCCGGCCGGCGTCCACCACCGGGTCGAGCCGGATCTCCTCCCGCCGCCGGGCCATCCGCCGTTGCAGCACGTCCCACTCCTCGTCCGGGCTCGGGTACCCGAACGACACCCGCAGCAGGAACCGGTCGAGCTGGGCCTCCGGCAGCGGGTAGGTGCCCTCGTACTCGATCGGGTTGGCGGTGGCCAGCACGTGGAACGGCAGTTCCAGTGGGAACGTGGTGCCCTCGACGCTGACCTGCTTCTCCTGCATGGCCTCCAGCAGCGCGGCCTGCGTCTTCGGCGGCGTCCGGTTGATCTCGTCGGCCAGCAGCAGGTTCGTGAAGATCGGGCCCTGCCGGAACGCGAACTCGCTGGTCTTCTGGTCGTACAGGAACGAACCGGTCACGTCGGCCGGCAGCAGGTCCGGGGTGAACTGGAGCCGGCGGAAGCCGATGCCGAGCGCCTGCGCGAACGAGCGGGCGGTCAGCGTCTTGGCCAGGCCGGGATAGTCCTCCAGCAGCACGTGGCCGCCGGCCAGGATGCCGACCAGCACCAGTTCGAGCGCGGCACGCTTGCCGACGACCGCCTTCTCGACCTCGGTGAGCACGCGTCCGGCGTCGGCCGAGACCGCGCTCAGATCTGCTCCAACTGGCTGACCCACCGGTCCATCTCCTTGGGCGTAGGGGCGGGGACGGGCTCCTGGCCGCGCGGGCACCGGTACGGCTCCCGGCAGACCAGTTGCCACAGATCGTCCCCCAGATAGCGCCGGGCGCGCTCGGGATGGCTCGCCCGGGTGATGCCGTACCGCTCCCGCAGCCGCTCGTCGGCCAGCTCGGCCAGCAGCGGCGTGACGAGCTGGTCGAAGTGCTCCAGGTCGCGGCTGGCCCACGACAGCCGGTCCTCGATCCGGTGCATGTCCGCGAACGGCCGGTCCACCCGATCGTCGGCGGCGTGCTGGTACTGCGGCTGCGGCTGCGGCCGCGGGTGGGCCAGCGCCACCAGCCGCCGGCCCACCAGGAAGGCCAGCGAGAGCAGGAACGCCCCCACCACGGCCACCTTGAAGCGGGTGACCACGCTGACGACCTCGATGAGAACGGTCAGCCCGATCGCCTTGCCCAGCGTCTCGGCGACCAGCCGGCCCGGCCCGTCCTTGTCGGTGGCGGCGCGGGCGGGGATGCGGCGGCGGGCGCCGGTGCCGGCGTCGTCCCCGTACGGCGTGGACGTGCCCGAGTACAGCGGGCTGAACGGATCCCGCCCACCGGCCATCCCACCCCTGCTGCTCATGCGCCCGCACCATGCCCCTGAATCGCTCGCTGACGCTCGCTCATGCGCCCGCCTCGCTCCGCTCACCGGCCGCATGAGGCACGAGCGCACCATGCCCATGATTCGCTCGCTGACGCTCGCTCATGAGACCCGCTCCGCGAGCGCGTCGGCGACCTGGCGCAGGGCCTCCCTGGCCCGGTCGCGGTCGGCCTCGCCCACCGGGTGGGCGGAGAAGCGGGCGTGCTCGTACAGCCCGGCCAGGGTGCGCAGCGTCGCCGCCGGCACGTCGTGCCGGGCCAGCACCTTGGCGACCAGCTCGGCCGGGGTGTCGGCGAGCTCGCGCGGCGCGCCCACCGTGGCGGCCGCGCGCTCCAGCCGCAGCCAGCAGGCGATCACCGCGCCGCGCGGGTCGGACTCGTCCAGGTCGACCCGGGCCTGGTCGAGTGCGGACCCGAGGATCCTGGCCTCGGCCGCGGTGTCCACGTCGGCCACGTCGTCGGTGAGCGGGCGGCGGGCGACGGTCCGCGGCCGGCGCCGGATCCCGAGGCCGCGGCGGACCCTGACCAGCCGGTACAGCGCCACCAGCAGGCCGCCGGCCATGACGAGCCCGATCAGGGCGAGCAGTACGTAGAAGGCCGTGGCAGTGCCCGAGGAGCCGGTGTCGGTCGCCGGCGGCGCTCCCCCCCGGCTGGCGATCGGCGAGCCGTTGCGCGGCAGACCCGTCGCGGGGGTGGTCTCGACCCCGCCGTACAGCCGGGTGGAGCCGAGGGCGGAGGCGAACAGCACAAGTACCAGCGCCGTCACACCGGCGGCCACCGGCCACCAGCGCCGGGCCTGGGTACTCCCCGTGGACACGGGACCCAGCATCGCGGCTCGCCCGGCGAGGTGGAAGCGCCGCTCGGGTAACAACCTCACAACGGCTCCCCGCCGCCCGCCGGGTGCTCGGCTCCTCCTCCACGGGGCGCATCGCCGGTGGCCGGCCGGGCCGGCCAGGCCCGACTTGCCCCCCTTTGACCCGACCGCGCGCCACGATCAAGGAATTGTGCCCGCGTTGTGACCCGAAAATAGGGTGAGATGGCCAGGTGGGGTGGGGTTCAGGCGGCTGGTTCGATGGGGTCGAACCGGACGGTGAATCCTAGGGTGTTGGCTTGGCGGGTGATGCGGCGGATGGCGGCTTGGGGGTCGCGGCGGGTGAAGTAGTCCCCGCCCAGGTCGTGGTAGTCGGTGTCGTTGGTGAGCATGTGCCATACGGCGGTGAGGATGGAGTGCTGGTTGGCGACCAGGGCCTTCTTCTTGCCCAG
>JBJMIH010000095.1:0-6431 GCA_045806985.1 Mycobacteriales bacterium
CAGGAGGCCGGTGGCGGCAGCAAGTACCGCCTGATGAACCGGTACTTCGAGGCCGCGCCGCCGCCGGTGCTGACCGCGGCGCTGGACGCGCTCGGGGCCTTCATGGTCAACCCGGGCACGTACCAGAAACAGCTCGAGACCATCCAGAAGGCGGCCG
Organism: Mycobacteriales bacterium; assembly: GCA_045806985.1. Taxonomy (GTDB): domain Bacteria; phylum Actinomycetota; class Actinomycetes; order Mycobacteriales; family JBJMIH01; genus JBJMIH01. Next base: position 158 of record JBJMIH010000095.1, read on the forward strand.
AAGACTACTGGTCCCAGCAGAAGTGAGTGTCATGACACGCCCTGTGGCCGCGGCGACACAACCCGCCGCGGCCACCCGGCGGCGTCCCCTCGCGACGCGGTTGTGGCCCTACGGCATGGTGTCGCCGGCCGTGCTGCTGGTCGCGCTGCTGCTCTACGCGCCGTTCCTGTGGTCGGCGTACCTGAGCTTCACCCGGTACGACGGCCTCACCCCGGCGAAGTGGATCGGCCTGGCGAACTACCGCAAGCTGTTCGACGACCCGGTGCTCACCACCTCGATCCGCAACACGCTGCTGTGGGTGGTCGGCTCGCTGCTGCTGCCGGTCGGCATCGGGCTGCTCATCGCGGTACTCACCTACGACGTGCGCGGCGGCCGGTGGTTCCGGCTGCCGTTCCTGCTGCCGTACGCGCTGTCCGGCGCCGGCATCGGCGTCATCTGGGGCTTCCTGCTCCAGCCGGACGGCGCGCTGAACTCGGTGCTGCGCACCCTGCACCTGCCTGGCGGGCACACCTCGCTGCTCCAGCACGGCCCGTGGAACACGGTCGTGATGATCCTCGCGATGACATGGCAGGGCGTGGGCGTGACGCTGCTGCTGTTCGTCGTCGGCCTGCAGTCGATCCCGCGGGCGCCGCTGGAGGCGGCCCGGATCGACGGCGCGACCGGGTGGACGCTGTTCCGCCGGATCATCTGGCCGCTGCTGCGCCCGCTCACCACGGTCGTCGTCGGGTTGCAGCTGGTGGCGAGCCTGAAGACGTTCGACGTGGTGTGGGTGATGACGGCCGGCGGACCCGGCCGGTCCTCGGAGACGCTCGCCGTGACGATGTACAAGGACACGTTCGTGGCCAACGACTACGGCTACGGCTCCACCGTCGCGGTGATGCTCTGCCTGATCACCGGCTTGGTCTCCGTGGTGTACCTGCGCCAGCAGCTCCGCCCGGAGAAGACCGCCAACACCGCGGGGGTGGGCAAGTGAAAGCGATCCGGTACGGGTTCCTCACCGTCGTCGCGGCGATCTGGCTGATCCCGACGTACCTGCTGGTCATCAACGCGATCCAGCCCGTCGACTCCTACGACGGCGACCACGTGTGGCGGCTGCCGCACAGCTTCGCGCTGCTGGACAACATGAAGTCGGCCTGGAACGACGCCGGGCTCGGCCCGTCCATCGGCAGCACGGTGCTGTACTCGCTGCTGTCGCCGGTGCTGGGCGTGTTCATCGGCGCGCTGGCCGGCTTCGCGATCACCGTGCTGCGGCTGCGGCACGGGTTCGTGTGGTTCATCGTGATCTACGGCGGCACGATCTTCCCGACGCAGATGCTGCTGGTGCCGCTGTTCACCAAGTACTCGCAGTTCAACCTGTACGACACCCGGCAGGGCCTGATCCTGGTCTACACGGCGGTGTGCGTGCCGCTGGCCGGGTTCGTGATGCGCAACTTCTTCAGCGGCATCGCGTACTCGATCTACGAGGCGGCCGTGGTGGACGGCGCCTCGGTGTGGCGGATCTTCTGGCGGGTCTACCTGCCGCTGGCGTGGACCGCGTTCGCCGCGATCTTCATCCTGGAGTTCACGTTCGTCTGGAACGACCTGCTGTTCGGGCTGACACTGTCGCAGTCGGACAGCGTGCGGCCGGTGATGACCGCGCTGTCGTCGCTGCAGAGCGCGTACTCCGGCAAGGCCGTGCCCGAGCTGCTGGCCGGCGGCCTGCTGGTCTCGCTGCCGACGGTGCTGCTGTTCCTGCTGACGCAGCGGCTGTTCTCCCGCGGGCTCACGCTCGCCCAGATGTAACCGACAAGAGAAGAGGGATCCGATGACGAGCCGGCTGCTGACCGCCAGCCTGGGTTCGCCGACCTACGACGGGATGCGCGACACGCTGCGCACCGGGCGCCTGCGTCCCGTGGTGTCCGCCGGCGGTGTGGAGGTGCTGGCGCAACCGCTGCCGCTGTTCCGGCGGCGGGAGGGAGCGCTCTCCCAGGCCGTCCGGCTGGTGGTGCGCGCGCCGGGCGGCGCGGCGGTGACGCTGACACTGTCCGGTCCGGACGGTGAGTACGACCGGGCCGCGGTGGAGATCGACCACGGCGAGGAGGCGCTCGACCTGTACGTGCCGGAGGTGGCCGGCGACCGCGAGGTCACGGTGACCGTGTCCGACCACGGCGGCGCGGTCGGGGCCGGCACGGTGACGGTCACCCCGCAGCGCAAGTGGTCGGTGTACGCGGTGCACCACTCGCACCTGGACATCGGCTACACCGACCGGCAGGGCGTGGTGCTGCGCAACCACCTGGAGTACCTGGACTCCGCGCTCGACCTGGCGGCCGCCACCGGCGACTGGGACGACGACGCGCGGTTCCGGTGGACGGTGGAGTCCGCGCTGCCGGTACGGCGCTGGCTGGCCGCGCGTCCGGCGGCGGTCCGGGACCGGTTCGTGGAGCTGGCCATGGCCGGCCGGATCGAGGTCACCGCGATGCCGTTCCAGCTGCACACCGAGGCGTGCTCGACCGAGGAGCTGCACCGGCTGCTGCGGTTCGCCGACGACCTGCGGGCCGAGTACGGCATCCCGATCACCTCGGCGATGCACACCGACGTGCCCGGCGCGGTCGTGGGCTTCGTGGACGCGCTGGCGGCGGCCGGGGTGCGGTACCTGTCGGCGGCGCACAACTGGGCCGGCCGGTCGGTGCCGTACCTGGTCGGCGGCCAGCGGCTGGGCCGGCCGTTCTGGTGGAGGGCGCCGTCCGGCAACCGGGTGCTGGTGTGGTTCACCGACACCCCGCACGGCATGGCGTACATGGAGGGCAACGTCGTCGGCCTCGCCGACGACTGGGCGACCACACTGGCCCACCTGCCGGGCTACCTGGACGCGCTGGCGCACGAGCCGTTCCCGTACGGCAAGGAGGCCTTCGGCTGGTCCGGACTGGACGCCGACCAGGTGAGCAAGCCGCCGTACCCGCACGACCTGCTGCACCTGCGGGTGCAGGGCGGGCACGCCGACAACGCCTGCCCGTCGATCGTGCCGGCGTCGGTGGCGCGGCGGTGGAACGACACCTACGCCTGGCCGCGCATCCGGATGGCCACCAACACCGACTTCTTCACCGCCGCCGAGGAGCGGCTGGGCGACCGGCTGCCCGAGCACACCGGCGACTGGACCGACTGGTGGGCCGACGGGCTCGGCTCCGGCGCGCGGCCGCTCGGGTACGCCCGCCGCGCCCAGCACGCGCTCCGGCACGCCGAGACGCTGCACAGCCTGGCCGGCGCGGACGCCGATGTCGACGCGGTGTACGACAAGCTCGGGCTGTTCGACGAGCACACCTGGGGCGCGGCCAACCCGTGGCAGGACGCCGAGGACGGCTTCGACTCGGGCGGGCTGCAATGGGCGCGCAAGTGCGAGCTGGCGTACCAGGCCGCCGACGACACCGAGGACCTGCGACACGCGGGCGCCCGGCGGCTCGGGGCGCGGTACCCGGCAGCGCGAGGCACCCTCGCGGGATATCTGGTCGTCAACCCGGGCGCGGCGCGCTCCGACGTGGTGGAGGCGTTCCTGCCGGCCAGCGTGGTCGCGCTGGACGTGCCGGTGGAGGTCCGGGACGCCCGCGGCGGTGCGGTCGTGCCGCACCACGAGGAGGCGGTCCGGCCCGAGGAGTGGCCGACCCGGCCGGCGGGCCGGCGGCTGTCCTGGCTGGCCCGCGACCTGCCGGCGCTCGGGTACGCGCGCTTCGACGTCGTGCGGGGCGGGGGTCCCGTGGATGTCGTCGACCTCGGCCGGGACGGCGTGGTGGAGAGCGAGCGGTACCGGGTCGAGTACGACCTCGCCGAGGGCTACCTGGCCTCGGTGTTCGACAAGGTGGCCGGCCGCGAGCTGGTGAACCGCGACGCGCTCGCCGGCATGAACCAGTACGTGCACGACGCGTACGCCACCGCCCCGCACTTCAACCACCTGTCCGGCCACATCGAGGCCACCGGCGAGGACAACGCCCTGCTCGGGCGGCGGTCGGTGGCGGCGCGGCCGTCCGTGGCGCGGGCGGTGCGGACGGCGGTCGGCGAGCGGCTGGAGGTGGCGCTCGACGGGATCGGCGTGGACTGGCTGCGGACGACCGTCAGCCTGCCGGCCGGCGTCGACCGGGTCGACCTGGTGAACGGCATGGGCAAGCAGGGCGCGCCCGGCAAGGAGAGCGTGTTCTTCGCGTTCCCGTTCGCGGCCGGGGCGCCGGTGGCGTGGGAGCTGACCGGCGGGCTCGGCAGCCCGGCCGGGCCGGTGGTGCCGGGCGCGGCGCGGCACATGACCCCGATCCGGCACTGGGTGGGGTACGGCGACGCGGAGCTGGCGGTGGCCTGGGCCACGCTGGAGGCGCCGCTGGTGATGTTCGGCGACCTGTACCTGCCGTACGCGCCGTTCCCGCCGACGCTGCGGGCGGACGAGCCCGGCACCGTGTACTCCTGGGCGCTGAACAACATCTGGGACACCAACTTCCCGGCACAGCAGCGCGGGGAGACCACCTTCCGGTACGCGCTCTCCTCCGGCGCCGGCCTGGACCCGGCGGCGCTCGGCGTCCGCACGGCCGCCGGGCTGACCGACCCGTTCGTCGCCGTGCCGCTCACCGGTACCGGGCCCGAGGAAACCCCGCCGGACGGCGCCTTCGTGACGGTGGACGACCCGCGCGTGCAGGTGTCGTCGCTGGCCCGCTCGCGGCGCGGGCACGACCTGGCGGTGTACCTCCGCTCGGTCACCGGCGAGGACATCTCGGTGGAAGTGTCGCTTCCCGGACTGCGCCGGGCGCGGGTGGGGAGCAGCCTGGAGCGTGATCTGACCGAATTGTCGGTTGTCGACGGTACGGTGCGCGTACCCGTCCCGGCCGGCAACCTCGTCGCCCTCGCGGTGGATCTGGCGGTGGTAAACGCATGAAGATCGTTGACGTCCGCGCGACGACCGTCGCCGTGCCGCTGGAGGCACCGCTGCGGCACAGCAACGGCGCGCACTGGGGGCGGTTCGTCCGCACGCTCGTGGAGGTGGAGGCCGACAACGGGCTGATCGGGCTGGGCGAGATGGGAGGCGGAGGGGAGAGCGCGGAGGCGGCGTTCGCCGGGCTCAAGCCGTACCTGCTCGGCCACGACCCGGTCCAGACGGAGGCGCTGCGGTGGATGATCGCCAACCCCACCGCGAGCCTGTACAACAACCGCACCCAGCTGCTGGCCGCGATCGAGTTCGCCTGCCTCGACCTGGTCGGGCAGCATCTCGGCGTCCCCGTGCACGCGCTGCTCGGCGGGAAGGTCCGGGACGAGGTGGGCTTCGCCAGCTACCTGTTCTTCCGGTACCCGGACCCGGCGAGCGGGGACGGCGAGGTGCGGACCGCGGACCAGCTGGTGGCGCACGCCAAGGAGCTGGTCGCGGAGCACGGCTTCACCACGCACAAGCTCAAGGGCGGGGTGTTCCCGCCCGGCCACGAGCTGGAGTGCTACCGGGCGCTGGCGGAGGCGCTGCCGGGGCACCGGTTCCGGTACGACCCGAACGCGGCGCTGTCGGTGGCCGAGGCGGTGCGGTTCGGGCGGGCCATCGAGGACGTCGACAACGACTACTTCGAGGACCCGACCTGGGGCCTGAACGGGATGCGGCAGGTGCGCGCCGCCGTCCGCATCCCCACCGCCACCAACACCGTCGTGGTCAACTTCGAGCAGCTCGCGGCCAACGTGCGCGACCCGGCGGTGGACGTCATCCTGCTCGACACCACCTTCTGGGGCGGCATCCGGCCTTGCGTGAAGGCGGCGGCGGTGTGCGAGACCTTCCAGCTCGGCGTGGCGGTGCACTCCTCCGGCGAGCTGGGCGTACAGCTGGCGACCATGCTGCACCTCGGCGCGGTCATCCCCAACCTGTCCTTCAACGCCGACGCCCACTACCACCACCTGCGCGACGACGTGATCGTCGGCGGCAAGCTGCCGTACACGGGCGGCCGCATCCGGGTCCCCGACGCGCCCGGCCTCGGCGTCACCCTGGACCGCGACAAGGTGGCGGAATTCCACGAGTACTACCGCGAGACCGGCAATTATCCTTACGACCGGGACCCCGGTCGGCCCGACTGGTACCCGCTGCTCCCGAACGACCGCTGGGCCGACCCGACCCGGCAGCTGCGCCCTACCCTCTGAGCAGGGCGCCCGCGAACGTCGGCCCCGTGCCGCCCGCCCACCTGCCGAGGGCGGGCTCACGGGGCCGACCCGCGCGTACGATCGTCGGCATGCCTCCCTTGACCGGTGCCGATGGCACGCGTCTGGAATACCGCAGGGCCGGAGTTGGCGA
>JBJMIH010000096.1:0-6688 GCA_045806985.1 Mycobacteriales bacterium
ACCGGCACGAGGTGGACCTGTCCTACGTCCGGTGCCTGAACATCCTGATGGGCGGCGACGGGTTCCCGATGGTCGCCACCCACGACCCGCGGCTCATCGGGATCGCGGCCGAGCGGGCCCGCTGGTTCGACCGCAAGCCGGGCAGCTACGAGTACCAGATGCTGTACGGGGTGCGGCCGGAGGAGCAGCGGCGGCTGGCCGAGGCGGGGGAGACGGTGCGGGTCTACGTGCCGTACGGCACCGAGTGGTACGGGTACCTCATGCGCCGGCTCGCCGAACGCCCCGCCAACGTGGGCTTCTTCCTGCGCGCGCTCGCCAGCCGGAAGTAGGTCGACGCGGGGCACTACGCTGGATGCTCATGAAGCGACTGGCTGTGGTGGGCGCGGGAAAGCTCGGTGAGGCGCTGCTGTCCGGGATGCTGCGGGGCGGCCGGCGCGCCGAGGACATCGTGATCTCGGTGCGGCGGCCGGAGCGCGGCACGCTGCTCGCCGACCGGTACGGCGTCACGGTGGTACCGGCGCGGCAGGCCGCCGAGGCGGACATCGTCCTGGTGTGCGTGAAGCCGCAGGACGTGGACACGCTGATGGACGAGCTGGCGCCGGCCATCTCCGCCGACAACTTGGTCATCTCGGTGGCCGCCGGCATCCCGACCGGCTACTACGCCAAGCGGTTCGCCGCGGACACGCCGGTGGTGCGGGCGATGCCGAACACGCCGGTGCTGGTCGACGAGGCGATGACCGCCATCTCCGGCGGGGAGTTCGCCCGCGAGCGGCACCTGGCGGCGGCCGAGGAGATCTTCTCGGCGGTGGGCAAGGTGCTGCGGGTGCCGGAGTCGCAGCAGGACGCGGTGACCGCGCTGTCCGGGTCCGGGCCGGCGTACTTCTACTATCTGGTGGAGGCGATGACCGACGCAGGGATCCTGCTCGGCCTGCCCCGCCAGCAGGCGCACGACCTCATCGTGCAGTCGGCGATCGGCGCGGCGATCATGCTGCGCGACTCCGGCGAGCACCCGGTGACCCTGCGCGAGGCGGTGACCTCGCCGGGCGGCACCACCATCAACGCCATCCGCGAGCTGGAGAACCACGGCGTGCGGGCCGCCCTGCTCGCCGCCATCGAGGCCGCCCGGGACCGCTCCCGCGACCTCGGGCGGCTGCACGAGTAGGGCAGGTCAGCCGGCCGCCGCCGGCTCCACCACCAGCCAGTTGTTGCCGTCGGGGTCGTCGAAGCCGAACCAGCGGCCCCAGAAGGCGTCCGCCGGCTCGTTGTTCGGCGTGACGCCCCTGGCGGTGAGCACCGCGTACGCCCCGTCCACGTCGTCCGTGGTGATGGACAGGTGCGAGGCGCCCGGCGGCAGGTTGTCGAACCACGTCACCAGCGTGATGTCCGGCCCGCCGCCCGGCGGCGACAGCATCACCCAGCGCGTGCCGTCCAGCTCGGTGTCCGACTTCACGGCGAAGCCGAGCACGTCGACGTAGTAGTCCCTGGCCCGCTGCTGGTCGGTGACCGGCACCGAGATGAGGCTGATCCTGTCCAACACCGTCATGCTCCCGTCCCACTCCTTGACGCAGTCGACGTCCGCGGCCGGCTGCCCGTTCAGGTAGGCCGGCAGCAGCCGGCCGTAAATCCGCTTCGACCCTTCCGCCATCACCATCCGCGCCAGCTGCGCGCCCAACCCGACGAAGCCGAGGTGCCGCAGGTGGAAGCGGGTGCTGTCCGGCCCGAGCGCGGTGAGCGTGAACGTCACGGTGGTCTCCATCGATCCGCTCCGCCACTCCCACACCATCCGCTCCGGCGGTACCACCTCCGCCACCCGGCAGCGCACGATGCCGTCGAACCCGGGCGCCGGGTCGGTGGTGAAGGTGAACTCGTGTCCCACCTCGGCGGCGGCGAAGTCGTTCGGCATCAGCCACGCGGCCAGCGCGTCGGCCGAGGTCAGCGCCGCCCACACCCGCTCGACGGGGTGCGGGTACACCTCGGTGACCTCGAAGTCCGTCCTCATCACACGCCCTCCTCCGCGTCCACGTTCAGGTACTCGCCGAGCGAGCCGACCCGGGTGGTCCAGAACCGCTCCAGCGCCGCCAGCCACTCCCGGAACTCCGCGAAGCCCGCCGGCCGGAGCCGGTAGTACCGGTGCCGGCCGTCCCGCCGCACCTCCACCAGCCCGGTGTCCCGCAGCAGCCTCAGGTGTTGCGAGACCGCGGCCTGGCTGATCGCCAGCCCGGCCGCCAGCTCGCTGGCGGACCGCTCGCCGCCGGTGAGCCGCTCCAGCAGGCGCCGGCGGGTGGGGTCGGCGAGGGCGCCGAACGGATCCGGCGGCGTCCCGCCCAGCGCTGGCCTGCCCACCCGGGCATCATATAAGTAAATACTTAATCTTCAACAGGTGTTTCGCCTGGGTTGGCACAACTTTCGGGATCACACGGACATATTGATCTCGGCAGGTGTAACTTTGATCTCACCATCCGTTGTCGTGGAAGTGAGGAACGACCATGGCGACTCGACAACCCACCGCCACAGAAACGCAGGTCAGCGCAGCTGCCACCGTGGCGAACCCGGGGCCCGTCGGGCTTGCGGCCTTCGCGATGACCACCTTCGTGCTGAGCTGCTTCAACGCGCACTTCATCAACGCCAAAGTGGAAAGCGTGGTCCTGCCGCTCGCCCTCTTCTACGGGGGTACCGTGCAGCTCCTCGCCGGCATGTGGGAGTTCCGGAGGAACAACACGTTCGCCGCGACGGCGTTCTCGTCGTTCGGCGCCTTCTGGCTCTCCTTCGCCGCGTACGTCAAGTTCGTGGTCCCGTCCATCGGGGCGACGGGCCACGAGTACCAGGCCACAGGTGTGTACCTGCTTGCCTGGGCGATCTTCACCGGGTACATGACGGTGGCCGCGCTGCGCACCACCGCCGCGACCTTCTCGGTGTTCCTCTTCCTGACGCTGACGTTCGTCATCCTGACGATCGGGGCGTTCGGGCAGAGCACCGGGTGGACCAAGCTCGGTGGCTGGTTCGGCCTGATCACGGCCGCGCTGGCCTGGTACACGTCGTGGGCGGAGGTCACCGCCACCACGTTCGGCAGGTACGTCCTGCCGGTGTGGCCACTCCGGGGACGCGTGCCGCTGGAGCGGTAACCCGTCTGTCGACAGTACGGTCCGCCTCCCTCGCCAGAGGGAGACGGACCGCACCCCCGGACGACGCCGTGCCCGCCGCGCCGCCGTAGCGTTCGGGTGTGAAACGGAACAGAACCGCCATCCCGATCGCGGGAATCGCGCTGCTCGCGCTGGCCGGCTGCTCCGGCGGGGGATCCGACGTCCGGGTGGCGCCGGCCACCACCGCCACCGTCCAGGAGATCGTGGAGGCGCCCGCCCAGGTCACGGCCAAGGCGAGCGCGGTGGTGAGCGCACCCGCCGATGGCAGGATCGTCGAGCTGGACGTCCAGCCGGGCGAGCAGGTGGCGGCCGGCCAGGTGCTCGGCCGGATCGACTCGCCGAGCGCGCGGCAGCGCCTCGCGCAGGCCCAGCAGGCACTCGCCGCGGCCGGCCCGGCCAGCCCCGGCAAGGTACCCACCGGCAGCCTCGCCGGCGCCAAGAAGCAGTCCGACCAGGCCGCCCGGCAGGCCTTCGACGCCGCCAGGCAGGCGGCGCGGTCGGTGTCCGACCCTGCGCTCCAGGCCGCGCTGCTGGCCCAGGCCGACGCCGCCGAGAAGGCGTACCAGGGCGCCAGCGCCACCGCCCAGCAGGCCATCGATGCGGTCAACAGGGGTGTCGGCTCGGTCACCCAGGCGTTCTCGGCGCTCGGCGCGGCGCAGCGGTCGCAGGCGGAGTCCGCGGTGCAGCTCGCGCAGACCACCGTCGACTCGCTCACGCTGAAGGCCCCGATCGCCGGCACTGTCCAGCTCGGCGGGTCGAGCGCCGGCTCGGCCACCAGCGGCCTCGACCTGAGCAGCCTCGCCGGCGGCCAGCTCCCGGACAGCCTCGCCGGCCAGCTCGCCGGCGGTGACGGCGGTACCGGCGGCAGCCAGCGGCAGCCGCAGGGCGACATCGGCGTCGGCACGCTCGTGTCGTCCGGCACACCGGTCGTCACGCTGGTGGACGTGTCCGAGCTCGGGCTCGCCGCGGACGTGGACGAGACCGACATCCTGCTGGTGCAGCAGGGCCAGGCCGCCACCGTGGAGCTGGACGCGGTGCCGGGCGGCAGCTACCCGGCCACCGTGCGCAGCATCGACCTCCAGCCGACCGCCTCCAGCCGGGGCGGCGTGAGCTACCGGGTACACCTCACGCTGGGCGGCGGGCAGGTGGACAGGCACGCCGCGCCGGTACCGCGACCCGGCATGAGCGCGGTCGCCAGGCTCCGGGTCCGTACCGCCGCCGACGCGGTCAGCGTGCCCTCCTCCGCCCTGGTCCGGGACGGCGGCCGCGACGCGGTCTGGCTGGTACGGGACGGCCGCGCCCAGCGGCACCGGGTGGTCGTCGGCGTGCAGGGCGAGTCGCGGGTGGCCATCGCCTCCGGGCTGAAGCGCGGCGACCGGGTCGTGGTGCGCGGTGCCGACAAGGTCTCCACCGGCCAGAAGGTGTCATGACCGGCACCGCGACGCCGGCGCTGGAGGCGGTCGACGTCACCCGCCGGTACCAGATGGACGGCGTGGCCGTGGACGCGCTGCGCGGGGTCAGCCTGACCGTGGCCGCCGGCGACTACGTGGCCGTGGTGGGGCCGTCCGGGAGCGGCAAGTCCACGCTCATGCACCTGCTCGGCGCGCTGGACCGGCCGAGCGGCGGGACGCTGCGGATCGCCGGCCACGACGTGTCGCGGATGCGGCCGACCGAGCTGGCCGAGGTGCGCAACCGCACGGTCGGCTTCGTGTTCCAGTCCTTCCACCTGCTGGCCAGGACCACCGCCAGGGACAACGTGGCGATGCCGCTGGTGTACGCGGGGGTGCGCAGGGGCGAGCGGCGCCGCCGGGCCGCCGCCACCCTCGAGGCGGTGGGCATGGGGCACCGGCTGAACCACCGGCCGGGCCAGCTGTCCGGCGGCGAGCAGCAGCGGGTGGCGATCGCCAGGGCGCTGGTGACGGAGCCGGCGGTGCTGTTGGCCGACGAGCCGACCGGCAACCTCGACACCCGTACCGGCCACGAGGTGATGGACCTGCTGGAGCGGCTGAACGCCGAGCGCGGCGTGGCGCTCGTCCTGGTCACCCACGACCTCGAGGTGGCGGCCAGGGCCCGCCGCCGCGTCCACGTCCGGGACGGGCTCATCGAGGCCGAGGAGCACTCCTCATGAGGGTGGCCGAGGGGTTGCGGGTGGCGGTGGAGGCGCTCCGGTCCAACCGGCTGCGCAGCGTGCTCACCATGCTCGGGGTCATCATCGGGGTGGCCGCGGTGGTGACGCTGGTGGCCATCGGCACCGGCACCAAGCGGCAGATCACCGCCCAGGTGGAGGGGCTGGGCTCGAACCTGCTGCTGGTGGTGCCCGGGGAGTTCCAGACCGCGCAGGCGCCCACCCAGAGCCGGCTGCGGATGGACGACGTGGACGCGGTGGTCCGGCTGGTCGGCGACCGGCGCAGGGTGACGGCGCAGCTCACCTCGGGCGAGGAGCTGCGTGCCGGTACCAAGGACACCTTCGCCACCGTGTACGGCGTGCTCGACACCACCCTCAACGTGGTGTCCAGGAAGGTGGAGCGGGGGGAGTACTTCACCCGCGGCGACGTGGACACCCGCCGCCGGGTGGTGGTGCTGGGCTCCTCGTCGGCGCACCGCCTGTTCGGCGACGAGGACCCGATCGGCCGGCAGGTGTCGATCGCCGGGGTGCGGTTCCGGGTGATCGGCGTGCTGGCCCCGGTGGGCGCGAGCCTGGGGGTGGACCAGGACCTGAACGCGCACATCCCGCTCACCTCGGCGAACATGCTGTTCGGCACCGACCGGATCGACAGCATCGCGCTGAAGGCGCCCAGCCACGACGACGTGGTGCCGCTCGGCCACCGGGTCGAGAAGCTGCTGAAGGACCGGCATCCGGACTCCGAGTTCTCGGCCGTCACGCAGGAGCAGATCCTCGGCATTCTCGGCAAGATCCTGTCGATGCTGACGTTCGTGCTCGCCGCGATCGCCGGGATATCCCTGCTGGTGGGCGGGGTCGGCGTCAGCAACATCATGCTGGTCTCGGTACGCGAGCGGACCAGGGAGATCGGCCTGCGCAAGGCGGTCGGCGCCAAGCCGCGCGACATCACCGTCCAGTTCCTGCTGGAGGCCGTGCTGCTGACCACGTTCGGCGGGGTGATCGGCATCCTGCTCGGCGGGACCGCCGCGATCGTGGTCGACCGGCTGTCCCCGGTGCCCGCCGCGATCGCGTGGTGGTCGCCGGCGCTCGCCTTCGGCGTGTCGGCCGCGGTCGGAATCTTCTTCGGGGTGGTGCCCGCGCGGCGGGCCGGACGCCTCGATCCAGTGATCGCGCTTCGTAGCGAATAAGGTGCAAACAGCTACTAAATACGCAGGTAGACCGTCTATACTGGATGATGAATACCTACTTAGGGTGAAGTTTCGGGACGGTAATGTGGTTGTATTGGCCACAGTGAGTATTCTTGCCGGTACGATTTCAGCAACTTTTGACCCGAGCGCCCGTGACAGCAACGGCTGTCCCATGAGACGCTGTGCGCCGGAATCGCATGGTTGCGATTCCTGTCGGAGGAGCCGGAAGCGCTCGTGCG
>JBJMIH010000097.1:0-23065 GCA_045806985.1 Mycobacteriales bacterium
GCCAAGATCATCGAGCTGGACAAGAACCGCAACAACGTGGTCCTGTCCCGCCGCGCCTGGCTGGAGCAGACCCAGTCCGAGGTCCGCACCGAGTTCCTGAACAAGCTGCAGAAGGGCCAGGTCCGCAAGGGCGTGGTCTCCAGCATCGTGAACTTCGGCGCCTTCGTGGACCTGGGCGGCGTCGACGGCCTGGTGCACGTGTCCGAGCTGTCCTGGAAGCACATCGACCACCCGTCAGAGGTCGTCGAGGTGGGCCAGGAGGTCGAGGTCGAGGTCCTGGACGTCGACCTGGACCGCGAGCGGGTCTCGCTGTCGCTGAAGGCGACGCAGGAGGACCCGTGGCGGCAGTTCGCCCGCACCCACCAGATCGGGCAGATCGTGCCCGGCCGGGTCACCAAGCTGGTGCCGTTCGGCGCGTTCGTCCGCGTCGAGGAGGGCATCGAGGGCCTGGTGCACATCTCCGAGCTGGCCGAGCGCCACGTGGAGATCCCGGAGCAGGTGGTGCAGGTCGGCGACGAGGTGATGGTCAAGGTCATCGACATCGACCTGGAGCGCCGCCGGATCAGCCTGTCGCTGAAGCAGGCGAACGAGGGCTACACCGGCAGTGACGAGCTGGTCTTCGACCCGGCCCAGTACGGCATGGAGGTGTCGTACGACGAGCAGGGCAACTACGTCTACCCGGAGGGCTTCGACCCGGAGACGAACGACTGGCTCGAGGGCTACGAGAAGCAGCGGGAGGAGTGGGAGCGCCAGTACGCCGAGGCGCAGACCCGCTTCGAGGCGCACAAGCGGCAGGTGGAGGCGGCCCGTGCCGCCGAGGCCGAGGCCGGCGGCCAGTCCAGCGGTGGCGGCGAGGCCCCGCAGGCCGGCGGCGGCAGCGGCTCGTACTCCTCCGGCGAGGAGGCCACCGGCACGCTCGCGACCGACGAGGCGCTCGCGGCCCTGCGCGAGAAGCTGGCGGGCGGCCGCAGCTGAGCTGACCCGAAGGCTCCACGGAACCCCGCTCTGACCTGGTCAGGGCGGGGTTCCCGCGTTTCTTGCCGTATCGCCGCGCTCGATGTGCGATACAGAGAGTATGCGAAAAGTAACGCTGGGAATTCTTGCGGTGCTGACGCTCGTGCCGGCCACCCCCGCCGCGGCGGCCAAGGCGACCGCGGCGACCGCGCCGCTGCGGTGGACGGCCGGGGCCGGCGCGGCGGCCGTGGCCTACCCGACCACCGCGTACGGCCGGCCGGACGGCGCGGCGGTGACCGTGCTGACGTGGCCGGCGCGCACGCTGCCCGACCGGGTGGACCGGGTCGAGGCCGCCGCGACCGGCGTCCGTCCGGCCGGCGCGGCGGTGACCGTGCTGACGTGGCCGGCGCGCACGCTGCCCGGCCCGGTGGACCGGGTCGAGGCCGCCGCGACCGGCGTCCGTCCGGCCGGCGCCGGCACCGAGATCGAGGTACGGGCCCGTACCGCGGCCGGCTGGACCGAGTGGCGGCCGCCAGGCCCGCTGCCGGCCCCGTCCCGCACCGTCCAGTTCCGGCTGAGCCTGACCGCCGCCGGCGGGCCGGGTGCCCGGCCGGCGGCGGACGCGGTGCTGGTCACGGCGTACCCGGCCGCCGGCGGCCCGGCGGCGCGCCCGTTGCGCGCCCGCGCCCCGCAGGTCGGGCGGGTGTTCGCCACCCGGATCGGCCTGGTCGGCGAGACCACCGCGAACGGGCCCGTGATCACCGGCCACGACCACTTCGTGGCGCTGCCGTCGCGGCGCGGGCTGTCCACGCGGGACGGCGACGACTACCGGGTCAAGGTGTGCAACCCCGCCAACGGCCGGTGCGTGGTCGCCCCGGTCTGGGACGTCGGGCCGTGGAACACCCGCGACGACTACTGGAACCCGCCGTCGGTCCGGGAGAACTGGGCCGACCTGCCGCGCGGCCTGCCGGAGGCGCAGGCGGCCCGGGAGAGCCGGTACCACGGCGGCCTCGACCAGTTCGGCCGGGTGGTCAGGAACCCGGCCGGCATCGACCTGGCCGACGGCACCTTCCTGGACGACCTCGGGATGGGCGACAACGGCTGGGTCACAGTCACCTATCTCTGGACCGACCAGGCAACTTAGCCTTTCCCGGTGGACAGCACCGACGACCCGTTCCCGTCGCTCCGCGACCCGCACGTGCGGCACGTCCGGCAGGCCGCGCTGACCACCGTGACGGCCGCCTGCCTGGCGCTGATCCCGTGGATCTGCTACCTGGCGGCCAGCCTGCCCGAGCGGCACCTGGCCGCGCAGTGGCGGGTGGCCTGGGTGGGCTTCGACATCGGGCTGCTCGGCGGGCTGGCCGGCACCGCGTGGGCGGCGTGGCGGCGGCGCCAGGTGGTCGTCCTCTTCGCGCTGGTCACCGCGACGCTGCTGGTGGTCGACGCGTGGTTCGACATCGTGCTGTCGTGGGGGACCGGCGACCTGCCGATGGCGCTGATCTCGGCGGCCTTCGGCGAGCTGCCCCTGGCGGCGCTGATGGTCTTCGGCGTCCGCCGGCTGATCCTGCTCACGGTCCGGGTGGCCAGGCACCGCGCCGGGGTGACCGGCCCGGTGCCGACGTTCTGGCGCATCCCCCTGTTCGGCGTGGCCAGGCCCGAGGACTTCGAGCGCTGACGGGCCGCGGTGGGTCTCTAGGCCGTGTCTCAAAGTCGGCTTCCGCTTGTATGCCCTTGGCGGATTTCGGACCCCTGCGGCCACGATCAAGGAGTTGTGCCCGCATTTTCATGTGACAACGCGGCCACAACTCCTTGATCGTGGCGAGACGGGCGGCGGGCTGGCGGATTTCGGACCTGGCAGCCACTTCGAGACACGGGCTAGATGTACTGCCCACGGACGTTGGTGACACGCCGGGGATGATCTTGAATGGGTGAGGACCTCCGGGTTCGGTGTGGCTAACCAGGCATCGCACCGAGCTGGGAGGTCCTCGATGTGTCACCGTAATGCACCGTTGACGGAGTTGGGTCGGCTGCGGTTGGCCCGGTGTGTCGTGGATGAAGGTTGGTCGTTGCGGCGGGCGGCGGAGCGGTTTCAGGTCAGTGCCACCACCGCGGCCCGCTGGGCGGGCCGGTACCGGCAGTTGGGGCCGGCGGGGATGGTCGATCGGTCCTCCCGCCCGCACCGCAGCCCCCGGCGGACCCCCGCGCCGGTGGAGCGGAAGGTGTTGGCGCTGCGGGTCAAGCGGCGGTGGGGACCGGCCCGCATTGCCGGCAGGCTGAAGCTGCCGGCTTCGACGGTGCACAAGATCCTCACCCGGCACCGGGTGGCCCGCCTGGCCCATCTGGACCGGGCCACCGGCACCCCGGTGCGCCGCTATGAGCATCCCGCGCCTGGTGACCTGGTCCATGTCGATGTCAAGAAGCTGGGCAACATCCCCGACGGGGGCGGCTGGCGGGCGGTCGGACGGGCCAAAGGCGGCCGCAACGCCCGTACCAGCACCCGGGCACGCAAGCACAGCCACCCGGTGATCGGCTACGGCTACCTGCACACCGCCCTCGATGATCATTCCCGGCTGGCCTACACCGAGATCCTGGCCGATGAACAAGCCGCCACCGCCGTAGCGTTCTGGACCCGCGCCCACGCCTTCTTCACCAGCTGCGGCATCATCGTCAAGCGGGTACTCACCGACAACGGCTCGGCCTACCGCTCCCGCCTGTGGCGCGACACCCTCACCGCGGCCGGCATCACACCGAAACGCACCCGCCCCTACCGGCCCCAAACCAACGGCAAAGTCGAACGCTTCCACCGCACCCTGACCGAGGAATGGGCCTACGCCAAGGTGTACCCCTCAGAAACCGCCCGCCGTAACGCCTTGCCGCACTGGCTCCACATGTACAACCATCACCGCGGCCACACCGCACTCGGCGGACACCCACCCGCCACCCGCGTACCCAACCTATGTGGGCAGAACACCTAGACCGTGCCTCCAAGTGCCCGCCGGGTCCGAAATCCGCCAGCCCGCCGCCCGTCTCGCCACGATCAAGGACTTGTGCCCGCGTTGTCACATGAAAATGCGGGCACAACTCCTTGATCGTGGCCGTAGGGGTCCGAAATCCGCCAAGGGCACACAGGCGGAAGCCGACTTTGAGACACGGACTAGGCCTTCTGCCAGTAGTTCAGGAAGCTGGACCAGAACAGGTAGCCGAAGAGGCCGGCGGCGGCGATGGTCATCAGCGGGGCGAGGAGCTTGGTCTCCAGCCAGTTGCCGGTGCGGGAGATGAGGTGGATGCCGAAGCGCTGGCGTACCGGCCAGAGCAGCGGGCAGCCCTGGCGGGTGAGGCAGTCGCCGAAGAGGTGCATGAAGGTGCCGAGGGTGACCGACGGGACCATCCACAGCCAGGGGCCGTCGATGTGGGAGTCGACCACCCAGGTGACCAGGATGGATTGCAGCAGGATCGCGAAGCCGGCCCAGTGCTTGCCGGCGCGGGGCGGGGCGATGCCGAGGCCGCGGATGGCCAGCCCGATCAGGACGAGCAGCAGTACCAGCATCGCCTTGTGGCCCACGTAGTGCTGGAGGGCGAAGGTCCCGCCGCCCGTCACCGCGCAGAAGATCAGCGAGTGCGTGGCGTGCCGGTGGCCGCCGGAGATCCAGCTGACCAGCTTGGCCACCCACTCGCTGGGCAGGCCGAAGAAGTGGGCGATCGTGCCGTCGGGGTGGTCCATGTCGGGAAGCAGGGCGGCGCCGGCGCAGGCCAGCGTGCCGCCGAGCACCGAGGCTCCGGACAGCGGGTGGCCCGCGGCGGCGGCCGCCGCCGGCGCGAGCGCGAGCCAGGCGACCGCGCCCGACAGGGCGTGGCTGTGACCCATCATCGGTGTTCTCTCCAGGGCAGCCGGGGATACCGTGAGCAGTGTCCGATGGGGACGGACCCGATCCAAGAACACTAGCCTGTCGGGTCACGGACAGGCCGGAAACACGCCGGTCAGCCCGTATTTCGCAACCCGGCCGCGACACCGTTGACGGACAGCAGCAGGGCCCGGCGCAGCATCGGGTTGCCGTCCCCGACCCGGTGCCGGGCGAGCAGCGCCACCTGGAGGTAGGAGATCGGGTCGAGGTAGGCGTCCCGGACCGCGAACGTCCGGCGCAGGACCGGCTGCCGCTCCAGCAGCGACCGCTGCCCGGTGACCGCGAGGATCTCGGCGACCGTGCGGTCGTGCTCGGCCCGGACCGTGTCGAACACGTGCCGCAGTTCCTCCGGTACCAGTGACTCCACGTAGTGGGCGGCGATCCCCAGATCGGTTTTGGCCAGCGTCATCTCGACGTTGGACACGAACGTCCGGAAGAAGTGCCACTCCGCGTACATGGCCGCCAGCACCTCGGACAGCCCCTCGGCGCGCGCCGCCGCCAACCCGGTGCCGACGCCGTACCAGCCCGGCACGATCTGCCGGGACTGCGTCCAGCCGAACACCCACGGGATCGCCCGCAGCCCCTCCAGCCCGGCGCCGGAGTCGGGTCGCTTGGCCGGCCGCGAGCCGATGTTCAGCTCGCCGAGCTGGTCGGTCGGGGTGACCGCCCAGAAGTACGGCGGCAGGTCCGGGTCCTCGACCAGCTTCCGGTACGCGGCGTGAGCCGCCGCCGACACCGTATCCATGCAGGCGTCCCAGCGGCGCAGCGCCACCCGGTCCTGGCGCGGCTCCCGGGCCAGCACCGACGCCTCCAGCACGGCCGCGAGGGTGAGCTCCAGGTTCTCCCTGGCCAGCTCGGGCAGCAGGTACTTGTCGGAGATCACCTCGCCCTGCTCGGTGAGCTTGATCGCGCCGTCCAGGGTGCCGTTGGGCTGGGCGAGGATCGCGTCGTGGGTGGGGCCGCCGCCGCGGCCGACCGTACCGCCGCGGCCGTGGAACAGGTTCAGCCGCACCCCGTGCCGCGCGGCCACGTCCCGCAGCGCGCGCTGCGCCTTGTGGATCTCCCACAGCGAGGTGGTGATGCCGGCGTCCTTGTTGGAGTCGGAATACCCGAGCATGACCTCCTGCTGGTCGCCGCGCAGCCGCACCAGCTCCCGGTACGCCGGCGCCGACAGCAGCCGGTCCAGCAGCGGGCCGGCCTCGCGCAGCTCGGCGACGGTCTCCAGCAGCGGCACGAAGCCGATCCGCGCCAGCCCGGAGTGCACGTCGACGAGGCCGGCCTCGCGGGCCAGCAGCACGGCCGCGAACAGGTCGTCCACGTCCTTGGTCATCGACACGATGTAGGCGTCGACGACACCGGGCCCGAACCGGTCCAGCGCGTCGACGATCGTGGCGAAGACGTCGAGGGTCTTCGCGCCGGCCTCGTCCAGCGGCGGGTGCGTGCCGGTGAGCGGCCGCCGGCCCTCCAGCTCGGCGGCGAGCAGCGCGATCCGGCTGTCGCGGTCGAGTTCGGCGTACGGCCGGTCGAGCTCCTCCAGCGCGTCGAACAGCTGGCCCAGCGCGTGGTGGTGGGCCGCGGCGTGCTCCCGCACGTCCATCGTGGCCAGGTGCATGCCGAACACGCTGACCTGGCGGATCAGCCGGGTCAGGGTGCCACGGGCGATGACCTCGCCGCGGTGGTGCATCAGCGAGTCGTGCATCAGCCGCAGGTCGGCGAGCAGGCCGGGCGCGCCGAGGTAGTCGTGGCCGGGCCGGTGCGCGCGGTTCTCGGCCAGTCGCTTGCGGGTGTTGACCAGCTTGGCCCGTACGCAGGACGCCTTGAGGCGGTACGGCTCCTCCGCGTACACCCGCAGCCGCCGCTCGTCCAGCGTCACCAGCTCCAGGTCGCGGCGGACGCTGGCCCACAGCTCGCCGGACGCGCCGGCCACGGTCGCGGACGTGGACAGCTCCTCGATCAGCCTGTCGACACCGGCGATGAGCGCGGCGATGCCGTGCGCGTGCTGGATGAGCAGCACATCCCTGGTGACCCGGGGGGTGACGTACGGGTTGCCGTCGCGGTCGCCGCCGGTCCAGGTGCCGAACGTGATCGGGGTGGCCTCCACCGGCAGCGTGGCGCCGTGCTCGGCCACCTCGTCGGCGAGGTCCTCCAGCATCTCCGGCACGGTGTCGGCGGCCAGCTCGTCCAGGTAGTACACGGCGTTGCGGGCCTCGTCGGCCGGGTGCGGGCGGCCGACCCGCAGCTCGTCGGTCTGCCACATCAGGTCGATGAGCTCGGCCAGCCGGCGTTCCTTGCGCCGCCCGTCGGTGGGCAGCAGGTCGCCGATGGCGCGCAGCTTGGACAGGATGGAGCGGCGGTTCGCCTCGGTGGGGTGGGCGGTGAACACCGGCCGCACCTCCAGGGCGGCGATCGCCGCGGCCAGCCCCTCCGGGCCGGTGCGGCCGGCGACCGCCTCGACGGCGCGGGCCAGCCAGCCGTCGGCGGGCTTGCGGGCGCGCAGCCCGCGGATCCGGTGCACCTGCTCGGCGATGTTGGCCAGATGGAAGTACGCGGAGAACGCCCTCACCAGGCCGTTCGCGGTGGGGATCGGGACATGCGCGAGCAGCTGGCGGACGGCGGCGGTGGCCTCGTCGTCGCCGGCCTTGCTGGCCTTGGTGAGCGCACGCACCCGCTCGACCTGGTCGAGGAGGTCGGACCCGTGCTGGCGGACCAGGGACTCGCCGAGGAGCTCGCCGAGGCGCCGGATATCGGACCGCAGCGGGGCGTCGTCGGTCTGGTCGTACTGGCCGAGCGCGGGCCGGACGGACATCGGGGTACCTCCGCGTGGCGGGTTCGGGCTGGACGACGCTGTCCGGATGTGCTGAGGTTATCGGTCGTTCACCTCTGCTGAGCAGCGGAGACCGGATCGCGGGACCGTCCGGCCCTGCCACGGGTAGTTACTGTACGTGTACAGCGTGCCGCTAACCCGACATTCATGGCAGACTTCCGGGCGGGCCGGACGACGTCTGCGGGAGGGGTGATGAGCGGATCTCGTACCATCCGCGGACGGGGACACGGTCATGATGCGTCAACGGTGCCGTCCGAAATGGACGGTGCGATCTGGAGGGTGATCCCGTGAACCGGCGGCCCAAGATCCTGCTCCACGTCTCGCCGGAGCTCCGGAGACTCTTCTTCGACAACGCCAGTCGACGGGCACTCGACGAGCTCGGCGAGGTCGTGCAGATCGACTCGGGCATCGCCCGTACCTCCGCTGAGCTGGCACGACTCGTCCCCGGTGTCCGCGTGCTGGTGACCGCGTGGGGTTGCCCGCCGCTCACCGACGAGGTGCTCGACTCGGCCGGCGAACTCGGACTGGTCGCCCACGCGGGCGGCACGTCCAAGCCGTTCGTCGGCCCGAAGGTGTTCCGGCGCGGCATCGTGGTCAGCCAGGCCACGGTCGCCACCGCGCCGGCCGTGGCGGAGATGTGCCTGACCCTGACGCTGGTGCTGCTGCGCCGGGTACACACCTACGACCGGATGCTGCGGTCGGGCGCGGCCTGGGCCGCCGCCAAGCAGGCGCCGCTCGGGCTGTCGCTGTCCGAGATCCGGGTCGGGGTGATCGGCATCGGCCGGATCGGCCGCGAGTACGTCCGGCTGGTGCGGGCGCTCGGGTCCCGGGTGGCCGTGTACGACCCGTACCTGGACGCCGAGGAGGCCGCGTCGCTGGGCGTCGAGCGGGTACCCCTGGACGAGCTGTTGCGCAGCTGCCACGTGGTGACGCTGCACGCCGCGCCGACCACCGAGACCCGGCACATGATCGCCCGCCGGCAGCTCCAGCTGATGCCGGACGGCGCGATCCTGGTCAACACCGCCAGCTCCTGGCTGGTGGACGAGACGGCGCTGCTGGACGAGCTGAAGTCCGGGCGGATCTCGGCCGGGCTGGACGTCTTCGACACCGAGCCGCTGCCGGCGACCAGCCCGTTCCGGGTGATGCCGAACGTGGTGCTGACCCCGCACGAGGCCGGATCGACCCGGCAGGCGCGGCGGGCGCAGGGCCGCATCCTGGTCGAGGAGATCCGCCGGTACCTGGGCGGCAAGCCGCTGGAGTACGCCATCACCACCGAACAGTCACCCAACGTGGCCTGACAGGAACCCGACACTCAACCGGCCAGCAGCTCCCTGGCGAACGGCTCGACGGCGTCGCGCCAGCCGTCGGGGTTGTCCCAGTGCAGGACGTGGCCGGCGCCGGGTACCTCGGCGTGCCGGCCGTGGGGGAGGGCGGCGGCCATGGCCAGGGACTCCTCCCGGTCGAGGGCGGACAGCTCGCCGTGGACCACCAGGGCCGGGCACCATACCCGGGCCAGCTCGGGGAAGTGGTCCGGCTCGGCGCAGATGCCCTCGACGGTGGCCAGCACGTGGTCGGGGGAGTACAGCGGGCGGTAGCCGTCGGCGGCCTCGGCCATGTTCTCGGTGAAGGCTGATCCTTGACCTGGGCCCTGGCCGGCGTGCTTCGCGCCGAAGAACTCGCGCACCTCGGCGAGGCTGGTGAACGGCACCGGCCAGGTGGCGAGCCACTCCCGGTACCGGTCCGGCATGCCCTCGTCCCGCCGGGCCTCCATGTCGCCGATGACGATGCCGCGCACCAGGGCGGGGTGCCGGCCGGCGACCTGCCAGGCGGTCATGCCGCCCATCGAGTGGCCGATGACCAGCGCCGGACCGAGGCCGCGCTGCCAGATCGCCTCGACGGCGTCCGCGGCGAAGGCGGCCCGGTCGTACGGGCCCTCCGGCGCGTCGCTGTGCCCGTGGCCGCGCTGGTCGATCGCGACGACGTGGCCGTACGCGGTGAGCCAGCGGGCGGTGCCGACCCAGGTGGTGGCGCGGTCCATGGCGCCGTGCAGGAGCAGGACGCCGGGACCGTCGCCGCCGAAGTCCAGTCCGGCCAGCCGGATGCCGCCGTGCCCGGCCACCTCGAACCGTGTCGCCATGGTGGTGACTCCCTCGATACGCTGTACCTCGATTCGAGGTAAGACGATACGAGGCGGCTCCGACCCGGGCAAGGGAGAATGACGGCCGTGCTGGAGCTCACGATCCTCGGCTTCCTGGCCGAGCAGCCGCTGCACGGGTACCAGCTGCGTACCCGGATCGCGCGGCTCAGCGGGCACGTGCGGCCGGTCAGCGACGGCAGCCTGTACCCGGCGATCAAACGGATGGAGGCCGCCGGCCTGCTGGTACGCCAGGCCGAGCAGGGCACGGCCGCCGCGCCCCGGCAGGTGCTGTCGCTCACCGGCGCCGGCCGGGCCGAGCTGCTGCGGCGGCTGCGCGACCCGGAGGAACTGGAGATCACCGACCGGACCCGGTTCTTCGCCGTGCTGGCGTTCCTGCACCTCCTGCCCGACCCGGCCGCCCAGGCCGCCGTGCTGCGGCGCCGGCTGGCCTTCCTCGACCAGCCGGCCAGCTACTTCCACGACGACGGCGACCGGCCGGTGCGCATCGCCGACCTGGACGACCAGCCGTTCCGCCGCGGGATGCTGGTGATCGCCCGCGCCACCAGGGCCGCGGAACGCGAGTGGCTCCACGAGGCCCTGGCCGCGCTGGCACCCCCCGGTTGATCGCTGGTGTCGGGGCGTACCTCTCCGAGGAGCCGCGCGAGGCGGGATTGGGAGCGGGGAATGTCGGGGGTGGCGCGTAGGCTGGAGACATAAACCCCCCGTCCGTTGACGGCTTGGGGATTGTTGTGCTGCGTACTCCTCTCGGGGGGAATTGACTGTGAGCCTGTCCGGACTTCTGGACGTCCTCCTTACCGAACCGACGCTGAGCGGGGCGCTGGGGCGCGCGGGTAAGGGAGATGTGGAGCTGGCCGCGCCGGCCGGGGTGCGGCCGTTCGCGGTGGCGGCGCTGGCGGCGGATCCGCCCGGGGCGGACCGGCCGGTGCTGGCGGTGACCGCGACCACGCGGGAGGCCGAGGATCTCGCCGCCGCGCTGGGGTGCCTGATCGACCCGGACACGGTGGCGGTGTATCCGAGCTGGGAGACGCTGCCGCACGAGCGGCTGTCGCCGCGCGCGGACACGGTCGGCCGCCGGCTGGCGGTGTTGCGGCGGCTGGCGCATCCCAGCGCCGACGATCCGACCACCGGGCCGTTGCGGGTCGTGGTCGCGTCGGTACGGGCCGTACTCCAGCCGCAGATCGCCGGCCTCGGCGACCTGGAGCCGGTGGAGTTGCGGGCCGGCGTCACGGTCGAGCTGGACGAGGTGGTCAACCGGCTCGGTGAGATCGGGTACGCCCGCGTCGACCTGGTCGAGAAGCGCGGCGAGTTCGCCGTCCGCGGCGGCATCCTGGACGTCTTCCCGCCCACCGAGGAGCACCCGGTACGGGTCGAGTTCTGGGGCGACGACGTCGAGGAGGTGCGCTACTTCGCCATCGCCGACCAGCGCTCGCTCGAGGTCGCCGCGCACGGCCTGTGGGCGCCGCCGTGCCGGGAGCTGCTGCTCACGCCGGAGGTGCGGGCACGGGCCAAGGAGCTGGAGTCCGCCCATCCCGAGCTGGCCGAGATGCTGGCCAAGATCGCCGACGGCATCTACGTGGAGGGCCTGGAGGCGCTGATGCCGGCGCTGGTCGGCCCCGAGCGGCTGCGGGTGCTGCTGCACGAGCTGCCCGCCGGCGCGCACGTGCTGGTCGCCGACCCCGAGCGGGTCCGCACCCGGGCCGCCGACCTGGTCCGCACCAGCCAGGAGTTCCTGGAGGCGTCGTGGGCGGTCGCCGCGGCCGGCGGCAACGTGCCGGTCGACCTGGGCGCCGCCGCGCTCAAGACCCTGGACGAGCTGCGGGAGACGGCGTCCGCCCTGAGCATCCCGTGGTGGACCCTGTCGCCGTTCACCGTCGACACCGAGCTGGACCACGAGACCGTCGCGCTGCCGGCCACCGCCCCGGAGCAGTACCACGGCGACACCCCGCGCGCCGTGGCCGAGATCGGCCGCTGGGTACGTGACGGCTGGCGGGTCGCGCTGGTGTTCCCCGGCCACGGCCCGGCCCAGCGCGCCGTCGAAGTACTGCGTGAGCAGGAGATCGGCGCCCGGCTCGGCACGCTGGACGCGGTCCCGGACACCGGCGTGACGGTCAGCACCGGCAGCCTCGAGTCCGGGTTCGTGGTCGAGCCGCTCAGGCTGGCCGTCCTCACCGAGGCCGACCTGACCGGCGGCCGCGGCCAGTCCACCCGCGACATGCGCACCAAGATGCCGTCGCGGCGGCGCAACCAGGTCGACCCGCTCCAGCTCAAGCCCGGCGACTTCGTCGTGCACGAGCAGCACGGCGTCGGCAGGTACCTGGAGATGATCCAGCGCACCGTCGCCGGCGCGACCCGCGAGTACCTGGTCCTGGAGTACGCGCCGAGCAAGCGCGGCCAGCCCGGCGACCGGCTGTTCGTGCCCACCGACTCGCTCGACCAGGTCACCCGGTACGTCGGCGGCGAGATGCCGACCGTGGACCGGCTCGGCGGCGCGGACTGGGCCAAGCGCAAGGGCCGGGCGAAGAAGGCGGTCAAGCAGATCGCCGCCGAGCTGATCCGGCTGTACTCGGTCCGGCAGGCCAGCCCCGGCCACGCGTTCGGGCCGGACACCCCGTGGCAGCGGGAGCTGGAGGACGCCTTCCCGTACGTGGAGACCCCCGACCAGCTCGCCGCGATCAACGAGGTCAAGGCCGACATGGAGCGGTCGATGCCGATGGACCGGCTGATCTGCGGCGACGTCGGGTACGGCAAGACCGAGGTGGCGGTGCGGGCCGCGTTCAAGGCGGTGCAGGACGGCAAGCAGGTCGCGGTGCTGGTACCGACGACGCTGCTCGCCCAGCAGCACCTGGAGACCTTCCACGAGCGGATGTCGCAGTTCCCCGTGGAGGTCAAGGGCATGTCGCGGTTCAACACCCCGAAGGAGCAGGACGAGGTGCTGGCCGGCGTCTCCGACGGCGCGGTGGACGTGGTGATCGGCACCCACCGGCTGCTCCAGCCCACCACCCGGTTCAAGGACCTCGGCCTGGTCGTGGTCGACGAGGAGCAGCGGTTCGGCGTCGAGCACAAGGAGTACCTGAAGACGCTGCGGGCCAGCGTGGACGTGCTGTCGATGTCGGCGACCCCGATCCCGCGGACGCTGGAGATGGGGCTGACCGGCATCCGCGAGATGACCACGATCCTCACCCCGCCGGAGGAGCGGCACCCGGTGCTGACCTTCGTCGGCGCCTACGACGAGAAGCAGATCACCGCCGCCGTCCGCCGCGAGCTGCTGCGCGACGGCCAGGTCTTCTACATCCACAACCGGGTGCAGTCGATCGACAAGGCCGCCGCGCGGGTGCGCGAGCTGGTACCGGAGGCGAAGGTCGCCATCGCGCACGGGCAGATGAACGAGGACCAGCTCGAGAAGGTCATGGTCGGCTTCTGGGAGCGGGAGTACGACGTGCTGGTCTGCACGACGATCGTGGAGTCCGGTATCGACGTGTCGAACGCGAACACCCTGATCGTGGAGCGCGCCGACGTGCTCGGCCTGTCGCAGCTGCACCAGATCCGTGGCCGGGTCGGTCGTGGCCGGGAGCGGGCGTACGCCTACTTCCTGTACCCGCCGGAGCGCCCGCTCACCGAGACCGCGCACGAGCGGCTGGCCACCATCGCCCAGCACACCGAGATCGGCGCCGGCATGTACGTCGCCATGAAGGACCTGGAGATCCGCGGCGCCGGCAACCTGCTCGGCGGCGAGCAGTCCGGCCACATCGCCGGTGTCGGCTTCGACCTGTACGTCCGGATGGTGTCGGAGGCGGTGCAGGAGTTCCGCGGCGGCAAGGTCGAGGAGCAGCCGCTCGACGTCAAGGTCGACCTGCCGGTGGACGCCCACCTGCCGCACGGGTACGCCCCCAGCGAGCGGCTGCGGCTGGAGATGTACCGCAAGATCGCCGAGGTCAACGACGCCGAGCGGCTGGCCGACGTGGAGGCGGAGATGACCGACCGGTACGGCCCGCCGCCCGAGGCGGTCCGCAACCTGCTGGAGGTGGCGCGGCTGCGGCTGCTTGCCCGGCAGTACGGCGTCACCGAGGTCTCGGTGCAGGGCACCCACATCCGCCTCGCCCCGGTGGACCTGCCCGAGTCGCGGCAGATGCGGCTGCGCCGGCTGTACCCGAAGTCGGTGTACAAGCAGGCCGTGCGGACGATCTCGATCCCCAGGCCGACCGAGGGCGACCGGATGGGCGCGCCGCAACTGCGCGACCGCGCCCTGATGGACTGGACCCGGAGCCTCCTCGACGGGGTGCTCGGACCGATGTGAGCGAGCGCCAGCGAGCGAACCAGGAGGCGCAGGGAGGATCGCGGACCCGAGGAGCGCAGCGACGAGGGGCCGTGAGAAAGTTGCCTCATGCCTTCGCTGCGTTACGCCGGTCTGGCCGCCGCCGGGCTCGCCGCCGTACTGTCCGCCTCCGCCTGTTCCGATCATCCGGGCACGGCGGCGATCGTCGGCGGCACCACGATCAGCCAGTCGACGGTCGACAAGTACGTGACGGACGCTCAGCGGAACGCCACCTTCAAGAAGTCGTACGACGACGGAAAGGTCACCGGGTACAAGCAGGAGGTCGTCGGGCGGCTGGTGAACCACCAGCTGCTGCACGCGGCGGTCCGCCAGGAGGGCCTCCAGGTCACCAACGCGGACCGGCAGGCCGCCACCGACCTGTTCATCCAGCAGGTCGAGCAGTCGCAGCAGGCCACGCTGAACGCGAAGGACCTGCCGAAGCTGGCCGACGAGAACGGCATCCCGAAGGACCGGTTCGCCCAGTGGATCGGCGACCAGGCGTACCAGTACGTGCTGATCCGCCACCTCGGCCAGGACGCCGACACCTCCGACGCCGCGCTGCGGCAGTACTTCGACCAGGCCGGCGGCAGCCAGCAGGGCCTGAAGTTCGAGGACTACCGGGACAAGATCGCCGACACGATCCGCTACCAGGCCGGGCAGGCCAGGTACGCGAAGTTCATGCAGGGCCTGACCAGGAAGCAGAAGGTCAAGGTCAATCCCCGGTACGGCACCTTCGACCCGGTGCGCGGCAGCTTCAGCGGCACCGACCCACTGGTGGGCCAGGAGAAGGCCTCCCCGTCCCCGGCCGCCGTGCCGCAGCAGTGACCGACCGGCTGCTGCTCGTCGCGACCTCGCCCCGGTTGCCGGCCGGGCTGCTGTCCTGGCCGGCGTGGCAGGCGCTGCGGTCCGGTCCGGTGTTCGCGGCCGCCGATTCCGACCAGGTGGTGGCCGTACGGGACGCCGGCATCGAGGTCACGCTGCTCGCCGGTACCGCCCGCGAGCAGGCCTTCGCGGTCCGCGACCGGGCCCGCGACGGCGGCGTGGCGGTGTGGCTGGCCGGCTCGGACGGCGACCCTGAGTTCGCGCGGCTGCTCGGCGACCTCGCCGCCCGCGAGGGCGGGGCCGAGGTCGAGGTGGTGTTCGGCTCGTACGACCCGCCCGGCGCGCGGCTGCTCGACGTGGTCGCGGTGATGGACCGGCTGCGGGCCGAGTGCCCGTGGGACCGCAAGCAGACCCACCAGAGCCTGGCGCACTACCTGATCGAGGAGGCGTTCGAGACGCTCGACTCGATCGCCGAGGAGGACCTGGACGCGCTTCGCGAGGAACTGGGCGACGTGCTGCTCCAGGTGGCGTTCCACAGCCGGCTCGCCGAGGAGCACCCCGAGGAGCCGTGGTCGATCGATGACGTTGCCGGCGACCTGGTGGACAAGATGATCCGCCGGCACCCGCACGTGTTCGCCGACGTGGACGTGGCGGGCGCCGAGGACGTGGCGCGCAACTGGGAGGAGATCAAGCGGGTCGAGAAGGGCCGCACCTCGGTGACCGAGGGCATCCCGCTCGGTCAGCCGGCCCTCACCCTGGCCGCCAAGCTCCAGAAGCGCGCCGAGTCGATCGGTCACCCGCTGCCGGCCGGCGACGGGAGCCTGGGCGCGCGGCTGTTCGCCCTGGTCGCGGAGGCGCGGACGGCCGGCGAGGATCCCGAAGAGGCGCTGCGGGCGTACGCCAGGCAGTACCGCGATCAGATCGCCGCCTCGGAACGCTAGCCGGCCCAGCTTCCCGCTGCCGGCGTTGTCGCGGCAGCGGAAAGCTGGATCCGGCCAGTGCGGTGACCACCAACGTTCACCGGGTTGCCGGACGGCTGACGCGTGCGGGGCTGGACCCCCGGACGTCACGATCAAGGAGTTGTGCCCCCGTTTTCATGCGCCAACGCGGGCACAACTCCTTGATCGTGGCGCAGGATGGGCCGAATGGGGCAAGTCGGGCGGGTCGGCGAGGCCCGGCAACGTTGGCGGCACCGCACTAGCTGTCCGCTAGCAGCTGGCGGAGCTGGTGGCGGGGCAGGTCGAGCAGGCGGGCGCCGGCGTAGGCGTCCGGGACGGTGGCTGAGACAAGCGCGCGGGCCTCGTTGCGGGTGGCGGCCCGGCCGGTCGCGATCAGGCCCTCGCGCAGCGTGTTGGTCACCTTGCCGTGCGCGCGGTCCAGCAGGTAGCGGGCGAGCGAGCCTGGGTCCGGTACCCGGGTCGCCTCGACGGTCGCGTGCCGCGGGTCGGGCCGGCTGCGGTGGTACCGCAGCCGGTACGCGCCGGCGACCAGGTCCTGGAGCCCGCGCTGGCCGGCCTCGTCGCGGACGTCGTCACTGTTGTTGTCCACGACGGCGGTGATGTGCTCGGCCCCGCCGGCCAGCAGCAGCCGCAGCAGGCTGCCCGGCCCGGTCGCCA
The DNA here is from genome assembly GCA_045806985.1 of Mycobacteriales bacterium. Lineage (GTDB taxonomy): Bacteria > Actinomycetota > Actinomycetes > Mycobacteriales > JBJMIH01 > JBJMIH01. The sequence continues at coordinate 16,589 of JBJMIH010000097.1, forward strand.
CCACCGTGAGCTCCGGCGCCGACCGAGGTCTGGCCAGCCAGCCGGCGAGCGGCGTGCTCCCGGGCAGGTCCGGAGCGCTGGCCTCGGCGGACTGCGGGCCGTGCGTGTACAGCGTGTCCGGCACGGCCGCCAGCCGCCGGTCGAGCACCTGGTACGTCCGCGGCGTCGGGCGCAGCACGTACAGGTCGCTGGCCGACCCGATCGCCTCCGCCCCGGCGTACCGGTTGAAGTCCGGCAGCATCGCTTCGACGTACGCGCCCAGGTCGGACAGGGCCGCCTGCACCTTCCAGCCCAGCGCCGGCTGGGTCTCGCCGGTGCCGTAGGCCAGCAGCACCCGCCCGGTCCGGTGGTCGGCCAGCCCCTCGAACGCCCGGCCGGCGAACAGCGTCACCCCGTCCGGCGTGTACGGCGGGTCGGTGAACGCGACGTCGCCGCGCGCGTCCGGTGGCAGGCCGAGCCGCAGGTCGGCCCACCGGCAGGTGACCGGCAGCCCGAGCCGGGTCGCGGCCAGGTCGACGTGCTCCAGCAGCCGGTCGTCCACGTCCACCACCACCGCCGACAGGCCGGGGCAGAGCAGGGTGGCGGCGAGCGAGGTGAGGTCGTGGTCGCCGACGCAGAGCAGCGTCGCCCCGTCCAGCGCGAACCTGGCCCGCAGGTACGCGGCCCGACGCAGCGCCGTCTCCGGGGTGGCGGCGACGTGGTCCAGCGCCCGGCGCGGCGCCGGCGCGGCGGCGATCAGCTCGTCCAGCTGGGCCAGTACCGCGCCGTCGTCGGGCAGCAGCCCGGCGACCGGGTCGGCGAACTCGGGCGGTGGTACGGCCGAGCCGGCCGGCAGCCGGTACCGGTCGCCCGAGCGCTCCACCGGCAGCGCCCGCAGCGCCGCCTCGACCGTGCGGCGGGCGGTGGCGGTGGCGGCGACCAGCTCGGTCACCGTCCACCAGCGCTCCCCGGCGAGCGCCGCGCGCAGCCGTTCGATCCGCCGGCCGTCCACCCCCAGCTCCACCCGGCCTACCGTACGGGCCGGTGATCGCGGACACCGGCCGCGGGTCGGTGGTGGCCGTCACCCGGTACCTCGGGCCGCGTCAAGCCAGATAGGTTGGCCGGCATGACAGGCTTTTCCGAGCTCGCCGACACGATCGTGGACGAGCTCCTCGCCAGCCAGCCCACCGCCGCCACCTTCCTCGGCGACCACCGCTTCGACGCCGAGCTGGAGGACCTCTCCGACAGCGCCGTCCGGGCCGAGGCCGATCGGCTGCGGCGGCGGAGAGACGAGCTGGCGGCGCTGGCCGCGAGTTCCGGCGGCGGGCCCGCCGACGCCGAGGAGCGGGTGGATCTCGCGCAGCTCGGGCACGCCGTCGACGCGCGGCTGTTCGCCCTCACCGAGCTGCGCGAGCACGAGTGGGACCCGCTGGTCTACAACCCCGGGTACGCCCTCAACCTGCTGGTGGCCAGGGAACACGCTCCGGCCGCGGAACGCCTGGAGGCGCTCGCCGGCCGGCTCGCCGCCATCCCCGACCTGGTCGCCACCGCCCGCCGCCAGCTCACCGACTGCCCCGCCATCCACACCCAGACCGCGGTCGACCAGCTGTCCGGCACGCTCGGCCTGGTCCGCGACGAGATCGGCGGGATGCTCGACAAGGAGCCGAACCTGCGGCCTGCCGTCGACCCGGCCCGCAAGGCCGCCTTCGAGGCGCTGACCGGCCTGCGTAACTGGCTGCGGGACTCGCTGCCGGCGGCGTCCCGGGACCCGCGGCTCGGCCGGGCGCTGTACGAGCGCAAGCTGGCGTACTCGCTGGACTCGGCGATGACCGCGCGGGAGACCCTGGACGCGGCGTACGCCGCCCTCGACCGGGTCAGCGCCGAGATCGCCGAGGTGGCGGCCGAACTGGCCGGCGAGCCGGTGCCGGCGGCGGCGGGGGAGCGGGCGGCGCTGGTCCGCCGGGTGCTGGACGACCTGGCCCAGTCCCGGCCGGACGACAGCTCGATCGTCGGCAAGGCCACCGCCGCGCTGGCCGACACGACCGCGTTCGTGCGCGACCGCGACCTGGTCACCGTGCTGGACGACCCGATCGAGGTGATCGTCATGCCGGAGTTCGCGCGCGGGGTGGCGGTGGCGTACTGCGACGCGCCCGGCCCGCTGGAGACCTCGGTGGTGCCGACGTTCTACGCGATCTCGCCGACGCCGAAGGACTGGAGCCCGGAGCGGGTGGCCTCGTTCTACCGGGAGTACAACGACCACCAGATGCGCAACATGACCGTGCACGAGGCGATGCCGGGGCACGCGCTCCAGCTCGCGCACGCCCGCCGGTACCGCGGCTCGTCGCGGGCGCGGGCGTTCTGCTCGTCCGGCTCGTTCGTCGAGGGCTGGGCGGTGTACGGCGAGCAGGTGATGGCGGCGGCCGGGTACGGCGGCCTGCCGGTCCGGATGCAGCAGCTCAAGCTCCAGCTGCGGATGGTCATCAACGCGATCCTGGACCAGCTGACGCACTGCGAGGGGCTGGCCGAGGAGGACGCGATGGCGCTGATGACCGGGCGCGGCTTCCAGGAGGAGGGCGAGGCGGCCGGCAAGTGGCGGCGGGCCCAGCTGACGTCGGCACAGCTGTCGACGTACTTCGTCGGTTACACCGAGGTGTCCGCGATCGGGGCGGCGCGGCCGGCCGGGACCGGGTTGCGGGAGTGGCACGACGCGATGGTGGGGCACGGCAGTCCGGCTCCGCGCCACCTGCGCCAGTTGCTGACGGAATCGGCGAATAACGAGCAATCAGGCCCTGCGTAACGACTCGTTACAAAATCGTTACTTCTGCGTTTGAGCTTTACATAAGGTTACTTGCGAGTAGCCACCAGTGGAGTTTCTGCACGCTGTGCTACTGGTGAGGCGGGCTTTCTATTACGCACAGTAACAGTGAACGGTGTTTTCCCTGCTTGCGGCGCACCTACACTACGAAAGGTAGCGTAAGTGACCCTTGTCACAAAGCTCTCCTCAGAGCACGATCCCCCCTCGTGCCGGTAGTGCGCGCTCCGGACGCGTTCCGGCAGTACGCAAGGAGGAGGACCCAGTTGACAGACGCCCAGGGCAACACCCCGCTCGGGCGCACCCGGTGGAGAAGGTTCGGAGTGGTCGCGCTTCCGTCCCTCCTCGCCGCCGGGACGCTCATGGCTTTGACCGCGAACGGCGTGATCGCCGCGTCGTTCTCGGTGTCGGGCTCGACCTTCAAGGTCAGTGCCGACACGCTCGACGGAACCGGCTTCGAGCAGTTCGGCAGCATCGACCAGGATGGCAAGAACCCGCACCCGGTGGCCATCTCGGTGATCGGCGACGCGACCATCCACAATCTCTGCCAGTCGGTCGTGACCCACACCCCGATCGGTGACATCACGCTGAAGATCACCGCCGGCACCGGCTCGACCCCGGTCGAGGCCACCAACCTGGTGCTCGACGTCACCCAGCTCGACGCCGACGCCACGTTCACGAACATCGAGATCGGCAGGGACGCCGGCACCCTGGACAAGGCGGGCGTGAAGGGCCCGGCGGGCACCTTCGGCCAGCAGGCGGACAAGGTCCACCTGGAGAAGGTGCGCCAGCAGGCGTGGGCGACCACCGCGGGCACGTTCAAGCTGAACGGCCTGTCGCTGCGGCTGATCCCGGGCAGCGGCTCGGACAAGGAATGTTTCTGATCACCAGATAGGCGTGGAGGGGCGCCGCTGCTGTGCGCCCCTCCCTCCTCGGCACGCAAGACCCAGGAGGAATGTCGCGTGACCGGCTCGCACGCGCAGACCGACCGACCGAACCTCGTGGTCAGGATGTGGCGGGGCTTCCGGCGGTTCCGCAAGACCCGTCCGTTCTGGGGCGGCCTGTTCGCCATGCTCGGCGGCATGGAGATCTTCGTGATCCCGCTGAGCAGCAACATCAAGGTGGCGATCTACGGCGGGATCGGCGGCACCCTCGGGTACCTGCTCGGCGCGCTCATCTTCATGATGGGCATCTCCTTCTGGACGCTGCCGCACCTGCGGCAGCTCACCGGGCCCTGCGCGATCCTCTTCTCGCTCGCCTCGTTCGTCTTCTCCAACCTCGGCGGCTTCTTCCTCGGCATGTTGCTCGGCATCATCGGCGGCTCGCTCGGCTTCTCCTGGATGCCGGCCATGCCGAAGAAGGAGGAGCCGGGCGGGGGACCCGGCGGGGCGGACCGCGGCGACGACGGCGACGACGTCGGACTGTCGGTCCTGGACGAGCGCCCGCAGCCCCCGCCGGCGGAGGGGTCCGGTGGCGGGAGCAGGCTGCCGTCCGCGCTGGCCGTGGCGATCCCGGCGCTGGCGCTGGCACTCGGCCTCGGCCAGCTCGCCGGTACCGGCATGACCAGGGCGTACGCGGCGGCGCCGTGCGCGACCGCGAGCCCGTCCCCGTCACCGTCGGCATCCGCCAGCACTCCGGCCGGTACCACCGCGGCCGCCACCAAGCCGGCGGCCAGCCCCAGCCCCAGCGCGAGCCCGAGCCCGACCAGCTCGGGCTTCGACTGGTTCTGGTGGTGGCCGTTCAAGTCCAACTCGAGCGGTACCGGCAGCACCGACTCCACCCCGACCGCGACACCGACCGGCACCCCGAGCGGCAGCCCGCCGGCGCAGGCCAAGCCCAAGGCGGCCGGCACGCCGACCGGCTGCCCGTCCAGCCCGAGCGGCTCCGCCACGCCGAAGCCGTCCAGCGGCGCGTCGCCGCCGGCCGGCGTGAAGCCGCGGGACGTGCCGCCGCCCACCGGTACCGTCGTCGCCGCGAAGGCCACCACCGTCAGGGCCTCGCTGGTGGAGATGTACGGGGTCGACTACAAGGGCGTCACCACAGTCGACCTGCCGGGCGACAAAACCCGGCGGGTGCTGTGGTTCCAGATGGACCGGCTGGTCCTGCACAACTTCGTGATGACCGACGACGAGAACGCGAAGACCATGCAGTGGGTGGCGGACCCGCTCACCCTGCAAGGCCACGTGAACGTGTACACCGCGGACATGCAGGCCACCCTGCTCGGCATCCCGCTGCACTTCACGCCCGACTCGCCGCCGCCGCTGGTGCTGCCGATCATGATCCTCGGCGACCTGGTGCAGAGCCAGGATCTGACCACCTGCGACACGCTGAGCGGCAAGCCCCTGGACAACAAGTTCCTGTCCTGACCACGGGGAGTCGTGGCCCGGGTCGGTCCGCCAGCTACCCCCCGGCAGGGCGGGCCACCCGGGTCACCAGCAGCTCCAAGGCCTGCACGAGCGTGTCGGCGACCGGAAGGCCGGTCGCCTCCAGATCCGCCCTGCGGTGGTTGCCTCCGCTGTACAGCACGCAGCGGGCGCCCACCGCGGTCGCCGCGTCCGCGTCGTCGATGCTGTCCCCGACCAGCGCCACGTCGGCCGGGTCGAGATCGAGCGCGGCCAGGTGCCTGACCCGGCTGTCAACCTTGCGTCCGCCGGACTCCCCGGTCAGCCCGTCGATCCTGGCGAACGCCGCCCTGATGCCGAGCCGCTCGGTGAGCGCCACCAGCTCCTCGTGCCGCCACATCGACAGCAGCGACTGGGTACGCCGGCCGCGCGCCCACCGGTCGATCGCCGCCCGGGCGTCCGGCGCCAGCGCGCACCGGAGCATGTGCACCCGGTAGCGATCGTGGAACACCCGGTCCAGCTCCCGCCACTCCGCGTCGTCCAGCGGCCGGCCGAGGACCTTGCGGTAGAAGTCCTGGATCGGCCGGGTGAACTGGGCCCGGTACTGCTCCACCGTCATCGGCAGGTGGCCGAGTGCCACGAACGAGTCGGACGTCGACGCCACGACCGCGACCAGGTCGTCGAACAGCGTCCCGTTCCAGTCCCACACCAGATGCCGCACCACGCGTCCCAGACTAGGACGGCTAGGCTCGCTGCGAGCGAATGATGACGACGACTCCGACAAGCAGGAGGCACCAGGTGGCGACCATCGAGGCGATCGGCGCGCGCGAGATCCTCGACTCCCGGGGCAACCCGACGGTCGAGGTGGAGGTGGCACTCGACGACGGCACGGTCGCCAGGGCCGCCGTGCCGTCCGGCGCCTCCACCGGCGCGTTCGAGGCGATCGAACTGCGCGACTCCGACGAGCGGTACGGCGGCAAGGGCGTCCAGCAGGCCGTCCAGAACGTGCTCGACATGATCGGCCCGGAGCTGGTCGGGTACGAGGCCAGCGAGCAGCGCCTCGTCGACCAGACCCTGATCGACCTGGACGGCACCCCGGACAAGAGCCGGATCGGCGCGAACGCCATCCTCGGCGTGTCGCTGGCCGTGGCCAGGGCCGCGGCGGATTCCGCCGACCTGCCGCTGTTCCGGTACCTGGGCGGCCCGAACGCGCACCTCCTGCCGGTCCCGATGATGAACATCCTCAACGGCGGCGCGCACGCGGACACCGGCGTCGACGTACAGGAGTTCATGATCGCCCCGATCGGCGCTGCCACCTTCCGGGAGGCCCTGGAGCAGGGCGCC
>JBJMIH010000098.1:0-49072 GCA_045806985.1 Mycobacteriales bacterium
CACCCGGATGCCGGCCGTCGCCGACCTGGTCCGCGAGCTCACCGGCGGCAAGGAGCCGCACAAGGGCGTCAACCCGGACGAGGTCGTCGCCGTGGGCGCGGCCCTGCAGGCCGGCGTGCTCAAGGGCGAGGTCAAGGACGTCCTGCTGCTGGACGTGACGCCGCTGAGCCTGGGCATCGAGACCAAGGGCGGCATCTTCACCAAGCTCATCGAGCGGAACACGACGATCCCGACCAAGCGGTCGGAGATCTTCACCACCGCCGATGACAACCAGCCGTCCGTGCTCATCCAGGTGTTCCAGGGCGAGCGCGAGATCGCCGCGTACAACAAGAAGCTCGGCACCTTCGAGCTGACCGGCATCCCGCCGGCGCCGCGCGGCATGCCGCAGGTCGAGGTCACCTTCGACATCGACGCCAACGGCATCGTGAACGTCTCCGCCAAGGACCTTGCCACCGGCAAGGAGCAGGGCATGACGATCACCGGTGGCTCGGCGCTGCCGAAGGACGACATCGACCAGATGATGCGGGACGCCGAGGCGCACGCCGAGGAGGACCGCCAGCGGCGCGAGGAGGCGGAGATCCGCAACCTCGGCGACACGGTGCAGTACAACACCGAGAAGTTCCTCGCCGAGCACGGCGACAAGATCCCCGACGACAAGAAGACCGAGCTCCAGGACGCGCTCGGCGAGCTGCGCGCCGCCCTCGGCGGTACCGCGCTCGACCCGATCAAGTCCGCCACCGAGAAGGTCACCAAGCTGTCCCAGGAGATCGGCGTCGCCATGCACCAGCAGGCGCAGGCCGACGCGGCGCAGGCCGGCGGCGAGGCGGGCGCCACCCCGCCCGGCGCGCAGCCGACCAACGGTGACGCGGCCGAGGATGTGGTGGACGCCGAGATCGTCGACGAGGGCAGCGAGGGCCCGACCGAGAGCGGAGACCGGAAAGCGTGAGCGAGCGCGAGGAAGAGAAGCCGAAGGTCGTTGTGCGCGACCGGCGGCGCATCGACCCCGCAACGGGCCAAGTCAGGACCCAGGACCAGCCCGATCTGGAGTCCGAGGTGGACCCGGCCAACCCGGCCGGGTCCGCGGCGGACGCTCCGGAGCCGAAGAAGCGGGGACGGCACGCCGCCGCCGACGATGACGACAGCGACGACAGGAACGACCCGCTGGAGCAGTTGACAGCCGAAATGCAACAGGTACAGGCCGATCTGGCCGAACGCACCACCGACCTGCAACGCATCACCGCCGAGTACGCCAACTACCGGCGGCGCGTGGAGCGGGACAAGCTCGCGGTCGTCGAGCAGGCCAGCGGCGCGGTGCTCACCGCGCTGCTGCCGATCCTCGACGACATCGACAGGGCCCGCGAGCACGGCGACCTGACGGGCGGCTTCAAGGCCGTGGCCGAGCAGCTCGAGGGCGTGCTCACCAAGCTCGGGCTGGCCGCGTTCGGCGACAGCGGCGACGCGTTCGACCCGATGGTGCACGAGGCCGTCATGCACAGCACCAGCACCGATGTCACCGAGCCCACCTGCGTGGAGGTGCTCCGCCGCGGGTACAAGCTCGGCGACCGGCTGCTGCGGCCGGCGCTGGTCGCGGTCGCCGATCCCGGCGACGGCGGCGGCGGACCGGCCGCCGCCGCGAAGGCGGCGCCGAAGAAGCCGAAGGCGAGCCCGCAGAAGCCGGCCCCCTCCAACAGGGCCGGCGAGGACGGGGGGAACGGCGACGAACAGAAGGAAGAATAGGAACTCCTGGTACGGAGGGAGGGACGTCCGGTGAGCACTCGGGACTATCTCGAGAAGGATTACTACGCGGCGCTGGGCGTCTCCAAGGACGCGGGCACCGACGAGATCAAGAAGGCGTACCGCAAGCTGGCCGTCAGGTACCACCCGGACAAGAACCCGGGGGACAAGGACGCCGAGCGGCGGTTCAAGGAGGTCTCCGAGGCGCACGCGGTGCTGTCCGACCCGGAGCGGCGCAAGGAGTACGACGAGGCCCGGTCGCTGTTCGGGTCCGGCGCGTTCCGCCGTGGCGCCGGCGGTGGCGCCGGCAACGGCGGCGGGTTCACCTTCGACCTGGGTGACCTGTTCGGCGGTATGCCCGGCGCGGGCACGGGGACCGGCACCGGAACGGGCACCGGTCCCGCACAGGGCTCCGGCGGCATCGGCGACCTGTTCGGCAACCTCTTCGGCGGCGGTGCCGGCCGCCGGGCCAGGCCGCGGCGCGGCAACGACGTCGAGACCTCGGTGACGCTGGAGTTCGCCGAGGCCGTCAACGGCGTCACGCTGCCGCTGCGGATCAACGCGCCGGGGCCGTGCGAGATCTGCCACGGTTCCGGGGCCAAGCCGGGCACGTTCCCGAAGATCTGCCCGGACTGCAACGGCTCCGGCCTGGTCACCAACAACCAGGGCACGTTCTCGTTCTCCGAGCCGTGCCTGCGGTGCCAGGGCGTCGGCACGGTCGTCGACACGCCGTGCCCCGAGTGCCGGGGCACCGGCGAGACCAACCGCAGCCGGAACATCACCGTCCGGGTACCGGCCGGGGTTCGCGACGGCCAGCGGATCCGGATCGCCGGCAAGGGCGCGCCCGGCGAGCGCGGCGGTCCCCCCGGCGACCTGTACGTGGTCTGCCGGGTCAAGAACCACCCGCTGTTCGGCCGCAAGGGCGACGACCTGACGCTGCTGCTGCCGGTGACGATCGCCGAGGCCGCGCTGGGCGCGAACGTGCGCGTCCCGACCCTGGACGGGTCGGTGACGGTCAAGGTGCCGGCCGGCACCCCCAGCGGCAAGACGCTGCGGGTCCGCGGCCGCGGCGTGCCGCGCCGCGACGGCAAGCCCGGCGACCTGCTGGTCACCGTCGACGTGGCGGTGCCCAAGAAGCTCACCCCCGCGGCCAAGGAGGCCCTCCAGCAGCTCGCGACGGCGGTCCAGGAGGACCCCCGCCCGCACATCACCCAGGCGGTCATTCGAGGTGGTGAACCACGATGATGCCCAATCAGGTACCCGAGGACGCCCCCGTCTTCGTCATCTCGGTGGCGGCGCAGCTGTCCGGGATGCACCCGCAGACGCTGCGCACCTACGACCGGCTCGGGCTGGTCAACCCGGAGCGGACGCCGGGAGGGGGCCGGCGCTACTCGGCCCGCGACATCGTCCTGCTCCGGGAGATCGCCCGGCTGTCCGCCGAGGGGGTCAACCTCGCCGGCATCAAACGCATCATCGAGCTGACCCACCAGACCGAGGTACTCACCGCGCAGGTGCAGGCCCTGGTCGAGGAGTTGCAGGCGTTGCGGGCGGCGCTGGCCGGCGAGGCCCGGTACCGCGACGTGCAGGGCCGGGCTCTCGTCCCGATCGGCAACGCGCTGATGGTGTGGCGCCCCCGCCCCGAACCCCGCTGACTCCGGCCATCCACGAGCGAGTAACGAGCACAGATGAACACTGAGAAACTCACCACCAAGAGCCAGGAAGCCCTGGCCGCCGCCATCCGCCGCGCCAAGCAGGCCGGCAATCCCACCCTCGAACCCGTCCACCTGCTGGCCGCGCTGCTGGCCCAGCCGGACGGCATGACGGAGCCGCTGCTCGACGCGGTCGGCGCCGACACGGCCGGCCTGCGGAGCAGGGTCGAGGCGTCGCTGCGCCGGCTGCCGGCCGCCGCCGGCGCGACCGTCGCCGCCAACCCCGGCATGAGCATGGCCACCGTCAACGTCCTCGAGAGCGCCGAGGACACCGCCAACGACATGGGCGACCAGTTCGTGTCCACGGAGCACCTGGTCGTCGCGCTGGCCAGGACCGGCGAGACCGGCCAGTGGCTGCGCGAGGCCGGGGCCAGCCCGGACGCGCTGATCAAGGCGTTCCCGCGGATCCGCGGCGGCAACCGGCGGATCACCAGCCAGAACCCCGAGGACAACTACCAGGCGCTGGAGAAGTACGGCGTCGACCTCACCGAGGCCGCCCGGTCCGGCAAGCTCGACCCGGTCATCGGCCGGGACACCGAGATCCGCCGGGTCATCCAGGTGCTGTCCCGGCGTACCAAGAACAACCCGGTGCTGATCGGCGAGCCCGGCGTCGGCAAGACCGCTGTCGTGGAGGGGCTGGCCCAGCGGATCGTGGCCGGCGACGTGCCCGACTCGCTGAAGGACAAGCTGCTGGTCGCGCTCGACCTGGGCGCGATGCTCGCCGGCGCCAAGTACCGCGGCGAGTTCGAGGAACGGCTCAAGGCCGTGCTCACGGAGATCAAGGACTCCGAGGGCCAGATCATCACGTTCATCGACGAGCTGCACACGGTCGTCGGCGCCGGCGCCACCGGCGAGGGCGCGATGGACGCCGGCAACATGCTCAAGCCGATGCTGGCGCGCGGCGAGCTGCGGATGGTCGGCGCGACGACCCTGGACGAGTACCGCGAGCGCCTGGAGAAGGACCCGGCGCTGGAGCGGCGCTTCCAGCAGGTGTACGTGGGGGAGCCGAGCGTCGAGGACACCATCGCGATCCTGCGCGGGCTGAAGGGCCGGTACGAGGCGCACCACCAGGTGCAGATCTCCGACAGCGCGCTGGTCGCCGCGTCCACACTGTCCAACCGGTACATCACCGGCCGGTTCCTGCCGGACAAGGCCATCGACCTGGTCGACGAGGCCGCGTCCCGGCTGCGGATGGAGATCGACTCGCGGCCGGTCGAGATCGACGAGCTCCAGCGGGCCGTGGACAGGCTGCGGATGGAGGAGCTGGCGCTGTCCAAGGAGGGCGACGCGGCCAGCAAGGAACGGCTGGAGCGGCTGCGCCGCGAACTGGCCGACCGGAACGAGCAGCTCAACGCCCTCGTCGCCCGGTGGGAGACGGAGAAGGCCGGGCTGAACAGGGTCGGCGACGTGAAGAAGCAACTCGACAGCCTGCACACCGAAGCCGAGCGCGCGCAGCGGGACGGCGACCTCGACAAGGCCGCCCGCCTGATGTACGGGGAGATCCCGACGCTGGAGAAGCAGCTCGAGGAGGCGTCGGCGGCGGCCGAGAAGGTGGCCGCGGCGCCGATGGTGAAGGAGGAGGTCGGCACCGACGACATCGCCGAGGTGGTGTCGGCGTGGACCGGCATCCCCACCGGCCGGCTGCTCGAAGGCGAGCAGGCCAAGCTGCTGCGCATGGAGGATGAGCTGGCCAAGCGGGTCATCGGCCAGCCCGAGGCGGTGCGCGCGGTGTCCGACGCGGTGCGGCGGGCGCGGGCCGGCATCGCCGACCCCGACCGGCCGACGGGTTCCTTCCTGTTCCTCGGGCCGACCGGCGTCGGCAAGACAGAGCTGGCGAAGGCGCTGGCCGAGTTCCTTTTCGACGACGAGCGGGCGATGGTCCGCATCGACATGTCCGAGTACTCCGAGAAGCACTCGGTGGCCCGGCTGGTCGGCGCGCCGCCCGGGTACGTCGGGTACGAGGAGGGCGGCCAGCTCACCGAGTCGGTGCGGCGGCGGCCGTACAGCGTGGTGCTGCTGGACGAGGTGGAGAAGGCCCACCCGGACGTGTTCGACGTGCTGCTCCAGGTGCTGGACGACGGCCGGTTGACCGACGGCCAGGGCCGTACCGTGGACTTCCGCAACACGATCCTGGTACTCACCTCCAACCTCGGCACCCAGGCCGTCGGCGACCCGACGCTGGATGAGGACAACCGCCGCGAGGCGGTGCTGGCGGTGGTCAGGACCCACTTCAAGCCGGAGTTCCTGAACCGCCTGGACGACGTCGTGGTCTTCCACTCGCTCGACACCGAGCAGCTGGCCCACATCGTCGACATCCAGCTCGCCGCCCTGGCCCGCCGCCTCGCCGAGCGCCGCCTGACCCTCGACGTCACCGACGCCGCCCGCGAGTGGCTGGCCCTCAACGGCTTCGACCCCGTCTACGGCGCCCGCCCGCTTCGCCGCCTGGTCCAGTCCGCCATCGGCGACCAACTCGCCCGCGCGGTCCTCTCCGGCGACATCCACGACGGCGACACCGTCTCCGTAGACCTGGCCCCCGACCACACCGGCCTCTTCGTAGGCCGCAAACTCACCACAGCCAAACTCTGACGCCCAGCTACCCAGGGGTTTCCTCGTGCGATTTACTTGCACGAGGAGGCCCCTAACTGTCTCCGAAGGGAGGTTGGGCGCCATGCTCCGCAGCTTCCGGGTGATCAACCACCGCTCGATCCGGGATGAGCAGGAGTTCCAGCTCATGCCCGCCTACGACAAGAACCGCCCCGTCATCCCCGTCGCGGCGATCTTCGGCGCCAACGCCTCCGGCAAGTCCAACATCCTCGACGCTCTCCGCTTCATGCGCTCCGCGGTGGTCGACTCCTTCTCCCGCTGGGAACCCGCCGCGCCCGTCCCTCGCACCCCCTTCCGCCTCACCCCCGAAGCCGCCACCACCCCCTCCACCTACGCCGTCGACATCGTCATCGACAACACCCGCTACGCCTACGGCTTCACGCTGGACGACCACCAGATCCTCGAAGAATGGCTCCACGCCTACCCGCTGGGCCGCCGCCGAGTGATCTTCGACCGCACCGGGCCCGACATCAAGTTCGGCACCACCATCGCCGAAAGCAAAGACTTCGCAGAGCTCCTCGAACGCTTCACCCGCCCCAGCGCCCTGGTCCTCAGCGTCACCGCCCAATCCGAATGGGAACCGGCGATGCCCGCCTACGGCTGGTTCCGCGACGTCCTCACCTTCGCCCCAACCCCCGGCAATCTCGACCTAGAAAGCCTCCGCAAGCGCCTCGCGCTCAATTCCTTCAGCCGTGCCGCCTTTGTTTCCCTGGTCCGCCAAGCCGACCTCGGCATCACCGACGTGGCAGTCGAAGACTACGAGGATCCCCTCTGGAGGGAGAGAGCTGCCGAAGCCATCCGGAGCTACGAAGATGCGCGGGCCGAGGAGGCAGCGGCAGTGCATCGTCTCGCGGAGGTGACGCCGGATGCCGAATCGATGGATCGCGCGCGCGGTGAGCTTCGGGTAGCCCGGAATGCGGCTCTCGAGGCGGCAGCCCGTGTCGATAAGTATCACGGGCTGGCTAGCAATTCGAAAAAGACGCGCCTGCTGTTCCGTCATGTTAGCAACCAGTCCACAGCCGTTTTCGGTCTCAATGATGAGTCGAACGGGACGCGGACATGGCTGGGGTTGTTGGACCGAGCGCTTTCGGCAATTGAGGCTGGGGCGGTCATGGTGGTGGACGAAGTGGATGCGAGTTTGCATCCACAGTTGACGGCGCGGTTGGTGCGGCTGTTTCAGGGGGAGGAGACGAATCCGCGACACGCGCAACTGGTCTTCACCACGCACGATGCTTCCTTGCTGGGGACGTCGTTGGATGGGGAGCTGTTGGCGCGTGACCAGGTGTTCTTCGTGGAGAAGGACCGGGAGGGGGCGACGAGCCTGTACGCCCTGACCGACTTCCACCCGCGCAAGGAGGACAACCGGGAGCGGCGGTACCTCGGCGGCAGCTATGGTGCCGTACCGGTCATCTCTGACTACGAATTCGCCAAGGCGCTCACGACACGGGGCGAGGAGCACCATGCCAGCTCGGAGGAACCCGCGCGATAGCCGTCGCGCGCCGCGGCGGGAGCCTGGTCGCCGGATCCTCGTCGTTTGTGGCGGACTCCGTACGGAGCCGGCCTACCTCGAAGGCTTGAAGTCGTGGGCGCGCAATCCTGCGGTTCGGGTGCGGGTGAAGCCTCGCGGCGGTTCTCCCCAGCAGTTGGTGCAGTACGCGATCGAGGTGCTCCGCCGCGAGCGGGAGAACTTCGACGAGGCGTGGTGTGTCTTCGATGTGGACGACTTCGATATCGCGGAGGCGGTGGCTCACGCGCGCCGTGCGGGGATAGAGCTGGCCGTGTCCAACCCATGCTTTGAGTTGTGGCTTCTTCTGCACCACGGGATGTGCCAGGGGCACATGGCCGGCTATCCGCAAGTGGTCGCGAAGCTGCGGAAGTACGTGCCGGGTTACGACAAAGCGAGCTTGGACTTTCGGCAGTTCGCGGACGGGGTCGGGGAGGCGGTGGAGAGGGCGAAGAAGTTGGGGGAGGACTGCGCGGTCAATCCGTCGACGGGGGTTTGGCGGTTGGTGGCGCGGGTCATGGGTTGAAGCGGGCGGCGGCTATGGGGCGGTAGTGGAAGCCCAGGCGGGTGTAGAGGGTTCGGGCGGGGGTGTTGCCGGTGTTGACCATCAGGGCTACCTGGCTGCGGGTGGTGAGGAGGCTGGCGGCGACGAGGCGGCAGCAGTCTTCGGCGTAGCCGTTGCCGCGGGCGTCGGGGCGGGTGGCGACGCCGGCGAGGAAGCCGACGTCAGGGGATGACCAGGCGTCGGCGGTGACGGCGGCCAGTCGCCCGGTGCCGGCGTCGTCGTACCGGCCGGCCCAGCGGGTGACGCCGGGGATGCCGGGTCGGGCGTAGGAGTCGGGGGCCGCCTCGGCGAGGAGGGCGGCGACGGTGGGGGCGTCGTCGTCGGCGAGCCAGCGGGTGGCTCCGCTGGCCGGGGCGGGTACCGGGCCGGTGGTGTCCATCCAGCCGAACGCGGCCGCGAACCGCACCGCCGGCAGCCGGTCCGCCAGCCCCCGCACCAGCGTCTCGTCACCGAACGGCCGGTACGCCGGCCCGACCTCCGGCAGTACCGCCGCCACCAGCTTGGCCACCGCCGGCACCGGGCCGAGCACGGCCAGCCGGTCCCGCAGCGACAGCGCCGGCGTCGCCACCACGACCGCGTCGCCGTCGGCCCAGGCCCGTACGGCCGGCGGCAGGCCCTGTGCCGCCCAGCGGATCACCGGGTCGCCGCCGGCCGCCGACGCGACCTCGGCGGCGGTGGTCAGCTCGCGCACCGGACCCGGTAGTGGTACCGCCCCGCCGCCGTGAACCCGGCCCCGCCGTACAGCCGCCGTGCCGCCGCGTTCGACTCGACCACCACCAGGAACGCCCGCCGCGCCCCGCGCCCCGCCGCCCACCCGGCGAGCCCGCGCAGCACCGCCCTGCCGTACCCGCGCCCGCGCCACCGCTCGTCCACGGCCATCGCGTACACCCCGACCCACTCGCCCAGCACCACGGCGCGCCCGACGGCCACCGCCTCGCCGCCCGCGGGGCCGGCCCGGAGCAGCCCGTACCCGGCCGGCACTCCGGTCATGATCTGCATGGCGCGCGGCAGCAGGTCCGGCGGGTACCGCCCGTCCACCCGCTGCCACAGCGCCATCCATTCGTCCGTCGGGGCGTCGCCCACCTCCACCTGCGGCCCGGTGGCCGGCAGCGCGAGCAGGCCGGCGACCGGGGCGGTCATCAGTAGCGTCGGGTCGATCCGCCGGTACCCGCGCGCCGCCAGCTCCGCGTCCAGGCTGGCCGGTTCGCTGGACCCGCCGAGCTGGAAGCACGCCGGCAGGCCGCGCCTGGCGTAGAACCGTTCCACCTCCGCCACCGCCGCGTCCAGGTCGGCGGGGGCGCGCCGGGGGAGCACCGAGTTGGCGCGCTTGGTCACGCCGTGCCCGTACCTCAGTTCCCATCCGTCCCAATAGTCACATTCGGGAGCCGGCCATGCCCGCGCACAGAGCTCGTCAAACCCGGTAGCCACAAATTCAATCTTATGAAAAGGCGGAAAGTTCCCTAAGCTGCACAAGTCCGGCCTTTACCGGCTCGAACTGGGACGGCAGTATCCGTCGAGCACGTCATCGCGTTCGATCGACAGGAACAGGGACTGAGGCCATGCGGATGCTGGAATGCCCTGGCGTGTTCACCATGCCCGTGCCGGACGGCTGGCGCGCGCTGGGCACGCCCGGCGTCTGCTACGAACTGCTGCCACCGCGCGGCGCCGGCGCCATCCACGTGACGGTGTTCCCCCGCCACCCCGCCGTTCCCCGGCCGCACGAGGCCCGCGCGCTGCTGTCCACGTTCATCGGCCAGATCCGGCCCGCCGACCCGCTCGTGGTGATCAACGAGCGCGCCGAAGGCCCGGTCCAGCGCGCGTACGCCCGCTTCGACGGCACGCACGAGAACGGCCTGCCCGCGTACTGGTTCGCCGGCACCGTCCTCGCCCCCGGCCGCTTCCTGCTCTGCTCCAGCACCACGCCGCCGAACGATCCGCTGCTCGACTACGCCGAGCGGATGTTCGCCAGGCTCACGCTGATCCCGCCGCACGCCTCCCGCCAGCAGCAGCGTCCCCGCCCCTCGCTGGCGTACCAGTAACAGCCGTCAACGCCCGCGCGGCAGGCAGCACTTCTTGTACTTGACGCCGGACCCGCACCAGCAGGGAGCGTTCCGGCCGGGCGGCCACGGCGTCGCCCTGCCCAACTGGGCCAGCTCCGCGGCGTAGCCTGCCCTGGCGTCACCGCCGGCCGGGTCCCTGCCCTCGCGCGCGGCCCACTCCAGGAACCCGTCGACCGTGAACGGTGAGACGCTCACCCTCACCTCGGTCGCGTACGTGGCCAGCTCGCGCTCGAGCGCGCCGAGGTACTCGTCGTCGTCGCGCGTCATCCCCTCGGCCAGCTCGGGGAAGTCGGCAAGCAGCCGGGTCCGCTCGGCCGCCGGCCAGTACACGAGGCCGACGAGCACCGGGCCGGAGGTCCGCTCCGCCGGCTCCGCCGTATTGAGGGCCGCCGCGGCCTCCTCGTCCAGCGCGTCCGGTGCCTGGCCGAGCCACTCCCGGGCTTCCCGCCGCCACCTGGCCAGCCGGCTGACATGCCAGAGATCGGCATCCTGCGCGAGGGCGAGCCGCAGCGCGGCGGACGTGAACGGCAGGGCCCGCAGCGGTTCGTCCACCCCCACGAGGAAGTCGGCAGCCAGCTCCTGGACCTTGAAATCGTTCGGTGCCGCGTCGTGGACACGCTCGAACTCGGCGATGGCTTCGTTCCGGCGGCCGGCATCCCAGAGGGTCATCGCCCGCCACGTCTGGCCGAGGACGCCGTCCCCGCCTGGCAGCGCGCTGGCCCTGTCGAGCACCGCCAGCGCGTCGTCCCACCGCTTGGCCATGCCGTACTGGCCGGCGGCCGCGACCAGGAGGTCACTTATGGTTACGTCGTCGAGCTCGTCGGGCCGTTCCACGAACCGGAGGATTTCCTCGGCGGCCGCGACGTGATCCCTCGCGGTGAGTTCGATGTCCAGCAGGTCGTCGTCCGTGAACACCGCCACAGGTTACGCGAGCAGGCCGCTCACCCGGCCCTGGTGGTCGCCGAGGATGCGGCCGGCGTCCGCGCCCAGCACGTCCTCCAGCAGCGTGGCGTACACGTCCCGGAAGTCGGTGTGGTGGCGCAGGTCGCCGTTGTCGAGGTCGGTGAGGGACGGCTGCTGGCCGAAGAACCGCCCACCGCGCACCGGATGACCGACCACGAACACCGGCCCGGCCGTGCCGTGGTCGGTGCCCTGCGAGGCGTTCGCCTTCACCCGCCGGCCGAACTCCGAGTACGTCGCCAGCACCACCTGCCTGCCCCGCGCGGTCCCGCCGATCCGCTGGAAGAACCCGCTGATCGCGGCGTCCAGCTCGGCCAGCAGCCGCGACTGGGTGCCCTTCTCGTCGGCGTGGGTGTCGAACCCGCCGAGGCTGACCGAGTACACCCGGGTCGGCACGTTCGCCTCCAGGCAGGCGGCCACCACGTCCAGCTCGGCGGCGAGCGCGCTCTGCCCGCCGGCCGACGCGCCGTTGTTCCGGGTCGCGTCGTCGCTGGCGGTCGCGCTCGGCGTCGGTGTCGCGTGGTCGTGGGCGTGCGCGAGCGCCGGGCCGAGGTGGGTGTCGACCGCGTACAGGTCGGCGATGGCCGACGCCGCCCGCGCCCGCAGCGGCGGCTCGCCGGCTGACGGCTTGGCCAGCCCGGAGAAGCCCGCGCCGAGCGGGCCCTTCGGCAGCTTCAGCCCGGTCAGCGGCAGCGCGGCGCCGGCCGCCTTCGCGCCGGCCAGCAGCGGCGGCAGCACCGGGTCGAGCGACACCGCACGCAGCGGGTCGTCACCGGTCGTGTCCAGCCAGCGGCCGAGCCAGCCGGTCGGCACCGGCCGGTCCGGCGAGGCCGTCTGCCAGATGTCCATCGAACGGAAGTGGCTGTGGTCGGGCTTGGGATAGCCGACGCCGCGCACGATCGCGAGCTGGTGGCCGTCCCACAGCTTCTTCATGCCCTTCATCGCCGGGTTGAGGCCGAGCTGGCCGTCCAGGTGCAGCACGTCGTGGTCGGCGTAGGCCAGCTCCGGCCGGGCCGCCCGGTAGGCGGGGTCGGCGTAGGGCACGAGCGTGTTCAGGCCGTCGTTGCCGCCGTACAGGGTGACCAGCACCAGCACGTGTGCGTCGCCGGCCAGTGGGCGGCTGTGACCGGCGGCGAACAGTTCGCGCAGGCTGACGGCGGTGGCTCCGGCGGCCAGCGCGGCCGCGCCGCCCACGCCGCTGGCCCTGAGGAACTTGCGCCGGGTGACGGTGTCCATTCACGACTCCTCAACTGACGACGTACTCCGGGCTGACCAGCGCGAGCGCGACCAGCCGGGCGGGATCGGAGGCGGCGGCCGACAGCACCGCCCGGGTACGCGGCGTCCACTCGTCCACCGCCAGCAGCGAGCCCGCCGCTCCCACCCGGTCGCCCGCCGACGCGACGGGGCCGAGGTCGGCGGCGGCCACCAGGAGCTGCGCGCACTGCAACCGGGCCTGAGTCGCCGCGGTCGTCAACCACGCCCCGCCGGCCGGCCAGCCGCCGACGCTCGGCGGGGCGAACGGCACCTGCCCCATCCCGCGCAGCGCCGCCAGCAGCTGCCGCTGGCGGCCGGCCGGCAGCTGGGCCGGCCGCACCCCGAGCTGGCGGCACGCGCCGACCGCCCACTCCACCGGCTGGGCGACCAGCTGGCCGGCGGTACCGGCGAGGGCGGGATCGGTGAACAGCGCCCTCAGCAGTGCGGTCAGGTCCCGGCCCGGACCGTACGCGCTGGTCAGCCGGGACAGCGTGGCCGGCGACGGGGTGCCGCCGGCGTACCGGAACCACAGCCGGGTCGCCACGAACGCCGCCGACGCCGGCTGCGCGACCAGCAGGTCGACCAGGCCGTGCGCGTCGTGGTCGCCGGCCCGGCCGAGGACGGTCTTGCTGCCGGGGTCGTGCCGGGCCGGGACCAGGGCGGCGGTACCGGTGGTCCGGTTCACCCGCCAGCCGGTCAGCGCCCTGGCCGCCTCCCGGACGTCGGTCTCGGTGTACTGGCCGACCCCGAGGGTGAACAGTTCCATCAGCTCACGGCCCAGGTTCTCGTTGGGTGCCTTGCGGCTGTTCTGCCCCGCGTCCAGCCACACCAGCAGCGCCGGATCCACCACCATCCGCTGCGCCAGTTCGCGGAAGTCGCCCCGGCCGTACGCCCGGAACGTCTGGTTCTGCGCCAGCATCATCCGGGCGCTGCGCACCTTCTGTACCGAGGTGGCCCAGTGGCCGTGCCAGAAGAACGTCAGCCGCTCGCCGAACGGGTGCGCGGCCGTGGCCATCCGATCCAGCCACCACAGGGTGATCTGCTGGACCTGGTCGCGCCGCGCCTTGGCGTCCTTCCGGTCCGGCTCCGGCCCCAACGCCGGCAGCCCGCCCAGGTCGGGAGCCGTACGCAGCAGCGCGTCGACCGTGCCCGCGTACCCGGCCGCGCGGGCGGCGGCGACCTCCGCCGGCCGCGGCCCGAAGGTCGCGCGCCGCAACAGCAGGGTGACATCGTCGGCCATACCGGGCAGCCTGACCCGCCCCTGTTCGGATCGGGTTAAGGCCCGGACAGGAGATCCCCTACATCCCTACCCCCGCCGCGCCAGCCGCTCCCGGAGGTCCGGATCCGCGCGGAGCCGGTGCCCGAGCGCCCGTACGCACATGAACAGCGGCATCGACGTGTGCGGCCGGAACTTCCGCAACAGCTCGGTCGGCCGGTCCGGATTCGCGGCCAGCAGGTCCAGGTCGATCTCGAAGCTGGCCAGAATCGAGTCCACGAACGGCGTCTCGGTGATCCGCACGCGCCGGTTCACGAAGTCCTCCGAGCTGAGCCGGAGCCGGGTGACCCCGACGTACTCCGGCTTCCCGCCCTTGGTCAGCCAGCGGAAGTATCCCAGCACCTCCGTCCACTCGATGTCCCGCGGCGTCACGTGGCTCTCCTCGACCAGCTCCCGCTCCATGGCCGCCGCGACGACGTCCCGCAGCCGCCGCGAACCGGACTTCAACACCCGGATGTCGCGAAGGTCCATCGACCCGGATCCGGACGGCGCCCACAGCGAGGCGCTCGACTGCGCCAGCCCGCCCTGGCCGACCAGCACCAGCCTCCCGTCGGTCGTGAGGGCGATCGTGGAGACGCCGATGACATTGGCGAGTTCACTCTCGGCGAGACCGATCAGACGGTTCTTCTGATCGGCCGTGAGCTCCACACCACGGAGCACGACGATGTCGGAAAGGGCGTCGCGGAGCTCGAAGTTGGTCATGTAGTTGGAGCACAGCAGGGAGAAGTAGTCGGTACCACTGAGCTCCAGATCGCCGTTCTCCCGCAGCAGGTCGGCGGTCAGGTCCGCGTTCTGGCGGATGACCTTCCCGTTGTACACAGGCTTGCCGGCGGTCTTGATGCGGAGGATGTCGTACGCGTACCGGCTGATCCGTGGGGACAGCCGCTTCCGGATCCGGGACCAGGAACAGGTCGCCTCGGTCGTCATGAACGCGGCGTCGATGTCCGGCCAGGCGACAGCCACCTCGGACTCCACGGCGTACTCGGACGGAAGCCGTACGGTCCTGCCATCGGACCGAAGCCTGGGGAATCGCGGATTGGGCACCCGCGTCAGCCTGATGCGGTACCGCCTCGCGCCGGACCATTCGGGGATCAGGCAGGCGACCGAGAACGCCAGCGACGCCACCCCGACAATGGCGGCGATCGAGAACGTAACAGGGGTGAACAAGGTGCTCACGACGGCGAACAACGCCCCGACGAGGCTGGCGTAATAGCGTGCGCGCCCGGCGAGGGCCGTTCGGTGGAAGTCGACGGTGCGGCGTACCGCGAGAAAGAGGAGCCACGGCCTGCTGGTGATCCGGGACGGCATGGGGGACTCGGGATCCGGGCGGTGTGGACGCGGCGTGGTCATGGACCTTGACGGCCGGCAAAGTGTAGCAACACGGTGCGGAATTCCGGGGTGAGCGCGGGGGTCTTGTGGGGGTGGGGGAGGGCCTAGTCTTGGGCCCATGCCTACCGCGTTGGTGACTGGGGCGACCTCGGGGATCGGTGCTGCCTTCTGCCGGCGGCTGGCGTTGGAGCACCACGATCTGGTGCTGGTGGCGCGGGACGGGAAGCGGTTGGAGGAGACCGCGTCGGCGGTGCAGGAGCGGTTCGACGTGGATGTCGAGATCCTGGCCGCGGATCTGGCCGATGACGCCGGGTGCGGGGCGGTCGAGGCGCGGCTGTCGGACCCGGACCGGCCGGTGGACGTGCTGGTCAACAATGCCGGGCGGGGGCTGGGGGCGGGGTTCCTGACGGTGCCGGTGGACGAGTCGGAGCAGCTGCTCAGGCTCAACGTCCGTGCCGTCATGCGGCTCAGCCACGCCGCCCTGTCGGTGATGGTGGACCGGCGCCGGGGCGACATCATCAACGTGTCATCGGTGTCTGGTTTCACGCCGGGCTCCCGCGACGCCACGTACACGGCCAGCAAGGCGTGGGTCACCTGCTTCTCCGAGTCCCTGCACGTGCAGGTGAAGGGCGCCGGCGTGCGGGTACTGGCGCTGTGCCCCGGCTACACGCACACCGAGTTCCACGAGCGGGCCGGCATCGACATGTCGCAGTTGCCGGAGTGGATGTGGTCGGACGCCGACGACGTGGTCGCGCAGGCGCTGCGGTCGCTGCGCCGCGGCCGGGCGATCTGCGTGCCGGACGCCCAGTACAAGGTGGCGGTGGCGGCCAGCAAGGTACTGCCGCGCGGGGTGATCCGCCGGGCCGCCGCCCGGATCGGCAGCAGGGCCGGCAACGCCGAGCCACCCGGCAGGTAGCGGCCGGCTGGCGCCTACGCCGTCAGCGGAATCCGTTCGCCGCGGGCGGAAGGGGCTTCCCCTGCCGGCCCGATCGCCGGCATGGTCGGTGACATGCGGATTCTCGTACTCGGTGGTGGCGGGTTCCTCGGCTGGGCCGTGGCGCGGCAGGCGATGGCGGCGGGGCACGAGGTGACCACGTTCAGCCGCGGCCGGCAGCCGGTGCCGGACGGAGTGACCGCGGTGCATGGGGATCGCGACGACCCGTCGCCGCTCGGCGGCCGCGAGTACGACGCGGTGATCGACACGTCCGGGCAGATCCCCCGGGACGTGCTGGCCAGCGCCCGGCTGCTGGCCGACGCGACTCCGCACTACGTGTACGTCTCCAGCATGTCGGCGGTCACCGACTGGCCGGCCGAGCCGGTCGACCACACCTCGCCGACCCGGGAGTGCCCGCCGGACGCCGGCCCGGACGACGAGCGGTACCAGTACGGCGAGCGCAAGGCCGGCGCCGAACGCGCGGTGCTGGAGGTCTTCGGCCCGGACCGGTCCACGATCGTCCGGTCCGGCCTGATCATCGGCCCGCGAGAGGACCGCAACTCGCCTCGCCTGCCCTGGTGGCTGCTGCGGATGGCGCGCGGCGGCCCGGTGCTCGCCCCCGGCGACCGGGACCGCCCGTTCGCCGCCGTGGACGTGCGCGATCTCGCCGCCTGGCTGATCCACTGCGCGCAGGGCAGGGTCGCCGGCGCGTTCTGCACCGACCCGCAGCCCGGCTGGGCCACCATGATCGACCTGCTCGACTTCTGCCGCCACGCCACCGGCTCGGACGCGGTCTTCACCTGGGTACCCGACGACTTCCTGCTCAAGCACGAGGTCGAGCCGTGGTGGGCGCTGCCGTTCTGGCTGCCGCCGGATCAGGGCTCCCGGGTGGTCGACTCGTCCGCCGCGCTCGCGGCCGGCCTGCGCTGCCGCCCGCTGCGGGAGACCGTGGTTGACACCTGGGCGTCGATGCGGGCGGGCGAAACCACCGCGGACAGCCCGGCCCGCGACGACCGGCCGGCGCTCGGCATCGAACCGGAGCGGGAGAAGGAGGTACTGGCCGCGTGGTGGGCGTTCCGGGCACGGCAGCGGGAGTACCGCCGGAGGTGAGCGATCCGGCCATGCGCGGGACACTGGTGCCGTGGACGACCAACGCACCACGGTGGCGGACAAGCCGGCCCCGCCCGACCCTGCCGTCCGGCGCGCCCAGCTCGTCCCGGCGCTGATCATCGCCGGTTGCGTGGTACTCGGCCTGCTGGTGCTCCAGGCGGTCACCGACGACGCCGGGCTGAGCCGCGACCTGGCCGGGTTGCAGGCCCGGGCGCAGGCGGTGGCCGCCCAGCGGTCCCAGGGCCAGCCGCCCGCCCAGCCCGGTGACGAGACGTTCCCGCCCATGCGGTCGCTGGACGGGCCGTTCGCGCTGTCCGCGCTGCGCGACCTTCAGTCAACTGTGGACGGCGGGCTGACCTCCGGCGACCTGCGCCAGGACGTGGCGCTGGACTTCGCGAACCAGATCCACAACCTGCGCGACATCGTGGCGACGGGCCAGGACCCGCGCCCGGCGGCGGAGGCGATGCGGCAGAAGGTGGCCGACCGGGTACGGGAGAGCAGCCTCACCGCGGACCGGGGCCGCCATCTCGACGACGGCCTCGACCATCTGGAGCAGGCCGTACGCTGACGCACCATGCTGATTCGCCGCGAAGCCCCGGCCGACGTCGCCGCCGTCCGTGACCTGACCACCGTCGCCTTCCGCCGGCCCGGCTCGCCGCCGGACGCGGTACCGGTGGAGACGCCCCTGCTGGACGCGCTGCGCGCCTGCGACCAGTGGATACCGGCGCTGTCGCTGGTCGCCGACGAGGCCGGCGCCGTGGTAGGGCACGTGGTCTGCACCGGCGCGTGGGTGGCCGGGACGCCGGTGCTGGCGCTCGGCCCGATCTCGGTACGGCCGGACCGGCAGCGCCAGGGCGTCGGGCACGCGCTGATCCACACCGTGCTCGGCGCGGCGGACGCCTGCGAGGCGCCGCTGGTCGCGCTGCTCGGCAGCCCGCACTACTACCCGCGGTTCGGCTTCCGTCGCGGCCTGGACCTGGGCATCGTCCCGCCCGACCCGGCCTGGTCGGAGGCGTTCCAGGTACGTACCCTGTCCGTGTACGACCCGTCGCTGCGTGGCGACTTCGCGTACGCGGCCCCGTTCAACGAGCTGTGAGCGCGTCCAGCAGCTCGGCCAGCCCGGCATCCTCGCCGCCGCCGACGCGGGGAAGTACCAGCGTGCGGATGCCGGCCTTGGCCGCGCCCCCGTCGCCGGCCGGGTCGTCGCCGACCATCAGCGCGTCCTCGGGCGCGACGTCCAGCTCCCGGCAGGCGGCCAGGAAGAACTCCCGGTCGGGCTTCTGCCGGCCGTACTCGAACGACAGCACGACGGCGCTCAGCAGGTCGAGCAGGCCGTGCGCGGCGAGCAGCGGCCGGATGTCGTGGGCGATGTTGGACACCACCGCGGCCGGGATGCCGCGGGCGGCCAGCAGTTCCAGCGCCGGCCGGGTGGAGGCGGCCTCCTGCCAGGCCTCCTCCCGCATGTGCCAGTCGTACACCGCCTCGACCAGGCCGGGCGGCGAGCCCGGCACCCGGCGCAGCAGGCTGGTGTAGGCGCGCCGGTGCCTGGCGGCGTCCTCGTCCCGGTGCCAGAAGTCCTCGCGCGACTCGGGCGGCAGCTCGACCGGCAGCGGTCCGCCGGGGATGCCGCCGACCGCGGCGTACGCGGCGGTCAGTTCGACCAGCCGGTCGGCCGGTAGTGCCACGCCGGCCCGCGCGGCCGCGTGCGCGACGTAGGCGTCGAGCGGTTCGACGGAGAACAGGGTCCCGGAGAAGTCGAGCAGCACACCGCGCACCTTCATGTCCCCAACACTAAGGTGGCGGGCATGACCGACCGGGACGCGCTGCGCAAGCTGATCACGGACCTGGCCGTCGTGCACGGCAAGGTGGTGCTGTCGTCGGGGCGGGAGGCGGACTGGTACATCGACCTGCGCCGGCTGACCCTGCACCGGGAGGGCGCGCCGCTGGTCGGCCGGGTGATGCTGGACGTCACCGCGGACTGGGACTACGTCGCGGTCGGCGGGCTCACGCTCGGCGCCGACCCGGTCGCGACGGCGATGCTGCACGCGGGCGCGGCCACTGGGCGGCCGGTCGACGCCTACGTCGTCCGCAAGGAGGGCAAGGCGCACGGCCTGCAGCGCCGGATCGAGGGGCCGGACGTGACCGGCCGGCGGGTGCTGGCGGTGGAGGACACCTCCACGACCGGCGCGAGCGTGCTCACCGCGGTGGAGGCGTTGCGCGAGGCGGGCGCCGAGGTGGTGGGCGTGGCGGTGATCGTGGACCGCGGCGCGCGGGCGGCGGTGGAGGCCGCCGGTGTGGAGTACCGGGCGGCCTACACCCAGGACGACCTGGGACTCTAGCCCCGGCGGTTCAACACCGCCGCGCTGGTGACGAACGTGACGCCGTAGAGGAAACCGAGCCAGGTGTAGGGGGCGCCGCTGTGCCCGCGTGCCACCTCCACGATGAAACCGGCGATGAGCACGACGACCAGGACCAGACCGGCGATCCGTTCGGCGCGGGCGGCCAGCGCCCGGTACCGCTCGTCGGGCTGGTCGCTGAGGATGCGCACGGTCCCGCTCCGGCGGAACAGCAGCAGCACCGCGCTGTAGACGACCATCACGCCGAAGCACCACAGGCCCCACCACGGGTGGCCGCCGGCGGCGACGGCGAGTCCGATGAGCACCCCGAGCGCGAGGCCGGTGCCGGGGACGGTCCACTTGCCGAGCGGCGGGTTACTTCTCGCGGTCATCGAAGATCTCCTCCACGGGCACGCCGAAGTACCGGGCGATCGCCAGGGCGAGCGGCAGCGACGGCAGGTACCGGCCGGTCTCGATCGCGTTCACGGTCTGCCGGGACACGCCGAGGTCGGTGCCGAGCTGTTGCTGGGAGAGGCCCTTGGCGAGCCGCCGTTCCCGCACGTCGTTCCGCACCCATGTAAAGTAAGCTTGACATCGGATCGTGTCAAGTCTGCTTGACATCGGGGCTGTCGCGTACCGGACGTATCCGTGTGAACAGGCAATGTGCCAGGGTATGGCCATGGGCGTGGTAGTGATCCTCCTCGTCGTCGTGGCGTTCGGCGTCATCGCGTACTTCAGTTGGCTCAGTGCCAAGAAGCGCCGGGAGGCATTCGCCGCGTTCGCGGCGCAGAACGGCTGGCGGCTGGCGGCGGCGGACGACAGCTGGGTGGGCCGCTGGAGCGGCGACCCGTTCCGCACCGGCGATCACCGCCGGGCCCGGAACGTGCTCACCGGCGAGCGCGACGGCCGGCAGATCGTCGCCTTCGACTACTCGTACCAGACGCACTCCACCGACTCGCACGGCCGCCGGCAGACCCAGACGCACCGCTTCGGCGTGTGCGCGGTCTCGCTGGCCGGCGCGCTGCCCACTCTCCAGGTCACCGGCGAGGGCATCTTCTCCAGGATCGGACACGCGCTCGGGTTCGACGACATCGAGTTCGAGAGCGAGGACTTCAACCGCAAGTTCCGCGTCACCGGCGACGACCGCAAGTTCGCCTACGACGTGGTGCACCCGCGGATGATGGAGTACCTGCTGGCGCGCGGCGACGTGGCGTGGCGGCTGGAGGGGGACACGATCTACTGCTGGGACGGCGGCCAGCACAAGCCGGCCGAGGTGATGACCCGGCTGGAGTTCCTGGACGGGATCGGCGACCGCATTCCGGACTTCGTCTGGCGTGATCGCGGTATCCTCCCGCCCGCCACGTCAACTCAGGAGGCCTGATGGTCATCGCCCTGATCGTCATCGCGGCGATCGTGGTCCTGCTGCTGATCGCGTTCTGGGTCAGCTACAACCGGTTCGTCAAGCAGCGCAACCTGGTCCAGGAGTCGTGGCGACAGATCGACGTGGAGTTGCAGCGCCGCCACGACCTGATCCCGAACCTGGTGAACACCGTCAAGGGGTACGCCAGCCACGAGAAGGCGGTGTTCGAGAGCGTCACCGCGGCCCACAGCCAGGCCACCGGGGCTCGTGACGCGACCCCGGAGACCCGGGCCAAGGCCGAGAACGTGCTGGGCCGGGCCACCACCGGCCTGCTGGCGCTGGCGGAGCAGTACCCGAACCTCAAGGCCAGCGAGCAGTTCCTCGCGCTCCAGCAGCAGCTCGGCGAGACCGAGGACCGGATCGCCGCCGGCCGCCGCTTCTACAACGGCAATGTGCGGTCGCTGAACACCCGGGTCGAGTCGTTCCCGTCGGCCCTGGTCGCCTCGATGTTCCACTTCGAGAAGGCCGAGTACTTCGAGGTGGACGACCCGGCGGTGCGGGCTCCGGTGCAGGTCGACTTCTCCTGACCGGTACCTGACATCGACAGCTGTCGATTCATGGGGCACCATGGCCCCATGACCGTCGTTCAGGACGTGGCACCGCTCTGCGCGGAACCGCTGGCCGCCGACGCCGCCGACCGGCTCGCGAAGCTGCTCAAGGCCCTCGCCGACCCGGCGCGACTGCGGATCGTGAGCCTGATCCAGGCGCACGGCGGCGAGGCGTGCGTGTGCGACCTCACCGACGAGCTGGACCTCTCCCAGCCCACGGTCAGCCACCACCTGAAGATCCTCTTCGACGCCGGCCTGGTCAGCAGGGAGAAGCGCGGTGTCTGGGCGTACTATCGCGTCCTCCCCGCCGCCCTCGACAGCCTCTGTCAGGTACTGGCCTCCTCCGGGACCACCCGGCCGCCGATCTCCACGTAGCCGGATCCGGCGGACCTGGCGTACAGCACCGAGCCCCTGCCCTGGTGGATCGTGACGACCTGGCCGGCGCCGCGGCCGAGCAGGGCGGCGAGCCGTACCGCCGCCGCGCCGGTGGCCTCGTCCTCCTCGATCCCGATGCCGACCGGGAACGACCGGGACCGCACCTCGCCGGCCGCCTCGTCCCGCCAGGCCCAGGCATAGAAGAAGTCAACCCCGTCCGGCGCGCCGGCCAGCGCGTCGACCTCGGCCGGGGTGTCGTACCGCCGGATGGTCATCTCCGGCGCCCACTCGGCGCGGGCCCGTACCCAGGTCAGGTCGCCGTCGTACGTCACGCGCACCTCGCCGGCGGGCGGCCGGAGCGCCTCCACCGGGCTGCCCACCTCGCGCAGCAGCCAGGCCGTGCCCACCGACGGGTGGCCGGCGAACGGCAGCTCGGTGGACGGCGTGAAGATCCGGACCCGGCCGGTCGCGGCGTCGTCCACGAACACCGTCTCGGAGTACCCGAGCTCGGCGGCGAGCGGCTGCCGGTCCGCCTCCGGTACCGCGGCGCCGTCCAGCACCACGCCGAGCGGATTGCCGAACTCCCCGTCCGGCCCGGTGAAGACCCGGACGACCCGGATGTCCAGTGTCATGATCGTTCCCCTTTGCACGTATCCTGCCAATCGTGAAGCTCTGTGATGTGGCGGCACTGCTCGTTCCCGGCGTTCACCCGTTCGAGCTCAGCGTGCTCGCCGAGGTGTTCGGCGTGGACCGGACCGAAGAGGGCCTGCCCGCCTACGACTTCGCGGTCGTCGCCACCGGGGCGCGGACCGAGCGGGCGGTCGGCGGCATGGCCGTGACCGCCGACCACGGCCTGGAGCGGCTGGCCAGCGCCGACCTGGTCGCCATCCCCGGCTGGCACACCCGCGCCGAGCCGGCGCCGGAACCGCTGGTGGAGGCGCTGCGCGCGGCGTACGACCGGGGCGCGACGCTGCTGTCGGTGTGCTCCGGCGCGTTCCTGCTCGCGGCCACCGGGCTGCTGGACGGCCGGCGCGCCACCACGCACTGGCGGTACGCCGCCCGGCTGGCCCAGCTGTACCCGCGGATCCGGCTGGACCCCGACGTGCTGTACGTGCCGGACGGCCGGCTGGTCACCGGCGCGGGCACGTCCGCCGGCATCGACGCGTGCCTGTACCTGGTGCGGGAGGCGTACGGCGCCGACATCGCCAACCGGATCGCTCGCCGGATGGTGGTGCCGCCGCACCGGGAGGGCGGCCAGGCCCAGTACGTCGAGGTGGCCGTGCCCGCGCCGGCCGGCGGCGGCACCGACCTCGCCGAACTGCTGGACTGGATGGCCGCCCACCCCGACCTGCGGTTCACCGTCGAGGACCTGGCCCGCCGCGCCCACCTGTCGCCGCGGACGTTCGCCAGGCGGTTCCGGCAGAGCACCGGCACCACGCCGTACGAATGGCTGACCCAGCGCCGGCTGTCGCTGGCCCAGCGGATGCTGGAGACCGGCGACCTGGGTGTCGACGCGGTGGCCCGGCGGTCCGGCTTCGGCACCGCCAAGGCGCTGCGCGAGCAGTTCACCCGCCGCCTCGGCACCACCCCACAGGCGTACCGGCGCACGTTCAGTCCCGGGTGAGGTCATAGCCGTCCTTCAGCCACCACTCCACGCCGCCCGGCATCTCCTTCACCGCGTACCCGAGCCGGGCCAGCCGCAGCGCGGCCTTGGTGGAGGCGTTGCAGCCGGGGCCGGCGCAGTAGGTGACCAGCACCTTGTCGGTGGGCAGGCCGGCGGCGGTGGTGGCGTTGATCTGCCGGGCCGGCAGGTTGACCGCGCCCGGCAGGTGGCCCTCCGCGTACAGCTCGGGTGCCCTCGCGTCGACCAGCAGGAACGTGTCCACGCCCTTGGCCAGGTCCCCGTACACGTCGGCGGCGTCGGTCTCGTACGCGAGCCGGGCGGCGAAGTGGTCGGCCGCGTCGGCGGCGGCCGGAGTGTCGGTCACGGCGGAGTACCGCCCCACGGAAGTCGTCATGAACGTGACCGTATTCGGGCGCGCCGCACCGATACTGCCACCCTGCGGACCGATCGGGTCAGCCCTCGATGCCGACCTCGTCGACCAGGTCGGCGATGCTGTCCACCACTCGCGACGGCCGGTACGGGAAGCGGTCCACGTCGTCGCGCTGGGTGATCCCGGACAGCACCAGGACGGTCTCCAGCCCCGCCTCCATGCCGGACAGCACGTCGGTGTCCATCCGGTCGCCGATCATCGTGGTGGTCTCCGAGTGCCCCGCCACCGTGTTCAGCGCCGAGCGCATCATCATCGGGTTCGGCTTGCCGATGAAGTACGGCTCGACACCGGTGGCCTTGGAGATCAGCGCCGCCACCGAGCCGGTGGCGGGCAGCGCGCCCTCGTTCGACGGGCCGGTCGGGTCCGGGTTGGTGGCGATGAACCGGGCGCCCCGGTTGATCAGCCGGATCGCCTGCGTGATCGCCTCGAAGCTGTAGGTGCGGGTCTCGCCCAGCACCACGTAGTCAGGGTCGGTGTCGGTGAGGACGTAGCCGATCTCGTGCATGGCCGTGGTCAGCCCGGCCTCGCCGATCACGTACGCGGTGCCCTCCGGCCGCTGGTTGGCCAGGAACTGCGCGGTCGCCAGCGCCGAGGTGTAGATGTTGGCCTCCGGCACGTCGATGCCCAGCCGGGACAGCCTGGCCTGGAGGTCACGCGGGGTGTGGATGGAGTTGTTGGTGAGTACCAGGAAGTTCAGCCCGGAGGCGCGCAGCCGCCCGATGAACTCCTGGGCGCCCTTGATCGGATGCCCCTCGTGGACGAGTACCCCGTCCATGTCGGTGAGCCAGCACTCAGTCACCCTGCGTTCACTCATGCACCCGCCTCGCTTCGCTCACCGGGCGCATGAGGCACAAGCGGACTATGCCCATGATTCGCTCGCTGTCGCTCGCTCATGACGTCCATGGTGACCCATGGTTGGGACGTGGCCAGGTGACGAGCGAGTTAAGCCTCGATGTTCTCGCCAGCGCGCTCGCGCTTGAGGGCCCGGTGGCCGCGGTAGTACTCGAGGAACATGCCGGCGAAGGAGACGACGATGATCAGCGCGATGATCGGCAGGACGTACTTGTCGATCGGGATCTCCTTGCCCAGGTAGTGCCCTGCCAACCAGCCGGTGGCCAGGATCGACCAGGTCCAGAGCAGGCCGCCGATCGCGTTGAACACGAAGAACCGGCGGGCCGGCATCTCCAGCATCCCCGCGACCGGGTTGAGGAACGTCCGCACCACCGGGATGAACCGGGCCAGCACCACCGCGCGGGCCGGTCCGAACTTGTTGAAGTACTTCTCGGCCCTGTCCATGTGCTCACGCCGGAACAGCTTGGCGTTCGGCCGGCCGAACAGCCGGGCCCCGCCCTTCACGCCGATGTAGTGGCCGGTCTGCGCCCCGATGATCGCCGCGACCGGGCAGATCACCGCCAGCGCGGCCAGCGGGAGCTTGCCCTGCCAGGCGAAGAACCCCGCGCTGAGCAGCAGCGTGTCGCCGGGCAGGAAGAACCCCACCAGCAGGCCGGTCTCCGCGAACAGGATGCAGAAGACACCGATCATCCCGAATGTCTCGAGAGCGGCCTTGGGGTCGATGAAATCGTGAAAGCTGACGGCAAGCTGCAGCACCCGGTCAGGGTACCGGTTACGGCTGTGGACGCCGCATCACGTCATTCGCCGGTCTCCGGCAGCATCGGCAGCCGGCCGACCTGGTCGGCGTACCACCGCACGCCGCGCAGGTGTTCCGCCATCTGCCGGAGGGTCATGTGCTCGCCGCGCGGCGCGTCCCACTCGGCCGGGTCGAGCGCGCCGAGCCGCAGCTCCCAGAGCTGACCCAGCCGTGCCAGCACGTTCCGGGCCTCGTTGAGGTCGGCCTCGGTGAAGCGGGCCAGGTCCGCCTCCAGGGTGACCATCCGGCCATGCCGGCTGTCCGGGATCGTGTCGGCCCCGGCCAGCAGGGCCTCGGCCTCGGCGAGGTGGTCGATGAGGTGGTCGACGATGCGGCGGTACGCCTTGTTCGGGCTCCAGACGTTCTCGCCGCGCGCGATCGGCCGCCCGTCCCAGGCGATCCAGGTGGTGGCGAGATCGAGGCAGTGGTCCACGCTCTCGCGGACCAGCCGGCCGGGATTGTCGGTCATGGACCGGCACGGTAGCCACCTGACGGTTCGATGGGCGACGAACGGTTACCGTGATCGCATGCCCGAGCGGTTGGTGGTCATCGGTGGCGACGCGGCGGGGATGTCGGCCGCCTCCCAGGCGCGGCGCCGGCGGCACCGGCGTGACCTGGAGATCGTGGCGTTCGAGCGGGGCCAGCACGTGTCCTACTCGGCCTGCGGCATCCCGTACTGGATCGGCGGCGAGGTGGCCCGCGAACGCGACCTGATCGCCAGGGACGTCGCCACGTTCGCCGATGAGTACGGCATCGACGTGAAGGTCCAGCACGAGGTCGTCGCGCTCGACCTTTCGACACGGACAGTATCCGTACGCCGGCCCGACCTCGGCGTGATCGAGATGGTCGGGTTCGACCAGGTCGTGGTGGCGACCGGGGCGGTGCCGGTACGGCCGGACCTGCCCGGGCTGGACGCGCCCGGCGTCTTCGGCGTGCAGACGCTGGACGACGGCGAGCGGGTACGGGCCGCGGTGGACGAGGGCGCCCGGCGGGCCGTGGTGGTCGGCGGCGGGTACGTCGGGCTCGAGATGGCCGAGGCGATGGCCCGGCGCGGCCTGGAGGTCACGCTGGTCGAGGCCGCGCCGGAGCCGATGTCGACGCTCGACACCGAGCTCGGCGCGATGGTGCGCGAGGCCATGGCCGGCATGGGCATCGCGGTGCGGACCGGCGAGAAGGTGGTCGGTGTCGAGCAGGGCCCGGACGGGCGGGCCGTCGCCGTCCGCACCGGCGGCGCGAGCTACCCCGCCGACCTGGTGGTGCTGGGACTGGGCGTGCGGCCGAACACCGAGCTCGCGGCGGCCGCCGGGCTGCCGCTGGGGGAGACCGGCGGGATCCGGGTGGACCGGCGGATGCGGGTGCTCGGCCAGGACGGCGTGTGGGCGGCCGGCGACTGCGTGGAGAGCCGGCACCTGATCGGCGGGCACGCCGTGCACGTGCCGCTGGGCACGCACGCCAACAAGCAGGGCCGGGTGATCGGGATCAACCTCGGCGGCGGGTACGCCACCTTCCCCGGCGTGGTCGGCACGGCGGTCACCAAGGTGTGCGACCTGGAGATCGGGCGTACCGGGCTGGGTGAGGCGGAGGCGCGCCGGGTCGGCTTCCAGCCGGTGGCGGCGACGATCACCTCCACCTCGGCAGCCGGCTACCTGCCCGAACCCGGCTCGGCCACGGTCAAGCTGATCGCCGAGCGCCGCACCGGCCGCCTCCTCGGCGGCCAGATCGTCGGCCGCGGCGGCGCCGCCAAGCGCGTCGACGTGCTGGCCACGGCGATCACCGCAGGCATGACGGTCGAGGAGATGATCTCCCTCGACCTCGGCTACGCCCCACCGTTCTCCCCGCTGTGGGACCCGGTCCTGGTCGCCGCCCGCAAGACCGCCGAAGCGGTCGAATCCGCCGAATACCGCCACTGACGAGGCGACAGCGGACGCCTCCTCTGACTAGCGCTGTACCCGGCTAGGTGGCGGGGAGGTCGAAGGTGTAGCCCTGGTTGAGGAGCCAGGGGATGTAGGTGCGGGCGGCCGCCAGGGTCTGGCTGCGGTCGCCGCCGCCGGGCTGCGTCTGGTGTCCTGCCCGGATATGTCATACGGAGCGGATACGGTAGGGCCATGACCCGGCGCACCGAGCAGGCTGCCCTCGTCGCGCTCTTCCACGGGCGGAAGAGCGGCTGGGCTGCGATCGCCGATGAGGTGGAGTCTCGCGGCAGCGCGCTGGAGGTGCTGAGGGAAGGACCTGCCGGCCAGGCTGATCTGTTCACCGATCTTCAGGATGATCTTGAAGGTCGGCTGGCCACGGCCAACGCCGCGATCGAGGGCTGGAATGCGGATCAGATCAAACTCGTCACTCTTCTTGATCCGGAGTATCCGGCCCAGCTGCTTACCATTCATCAGCGGCCGCCACTTCTCTTCTATCGAGGCAACCTTGACGAGCGAGACGCCTACGGTGTCGCGGTCGTAGGGACACGGAAGCCCAGCGGGCGGGGCCTTGAGCAGGCGCGCGAAATCGCCGGAGGGCTCGCGCGCCGTAACGTCACGGTAGTCAGTGGCCTGGCCGCCGGTATTGATACGGCGGCACATGAGGCGGCCCTTGCTGCGGGAGGCCGTACGGTAGCCGTGGTCG
Source organism: Mycobacteriales bacterium (assembly GCA_045806985.1). Classification (GTDB taxonomy): domain Bacteria; phylum Actinomycetota; class Actinomycetes; order Mycobacteriales; family JBJMIH01; genus JBJMIH01. The sequence continues at coordinate 28,037 of JBJMIH010000098.1, forward strand.
GAACCGGCCTTTACTGCTCCTACCCCGCCCAGAATCAGGATCTGCAGGATCGTATCGGAGTGGATCACCTGGTACTTTCCCAGTTCTGGCCCGATGCGCCACCGACCAGGATCAGCTTTCCGATGCGTAACGCCGTGATGAGTGGATACACAGCAGCCACGGTCGTGGTCGAGGCCGCGTATCGCAGCGGGGCCAGGATGCAGGCGAGGCTCGCACTTGAACACGGTCGCCCCGTTTTCCTTCTCGACACGCTGCTCGAGCACGACTGGGCAAGAGACTTCGCGAAGCGGCCCGGCACACACGTGGTCCACGACGCGAGGGAAGTCCTGACGGCTCTCCAAGATCTTCTGACGCCGGCAGATGAGCTCGTCTGGGCATGAACGGCACGCCACCACGGCAGCGTACGGTTGATGATGTCGCCGCGCCCTACGGGAACTATCTCCTGCCAGTTCCGTCGCGCGGCACCGGCGTGTGCACCGTATGTCGCACCGCCGTCGGCGAATTTCGGACCTGTTACCAGTGTCACGAGGCCAAGAGATTGCTTGGTGCGGGACGGGCTGACGCTGTTGCATTCGTTTCGCTGGCACCGCGAGGTGAGCAGCTCGCGCGCGAACTGTTCACCTATAAACAGAACACGGTGGCTGAGGCGCAGCGCCGTCGCATGATGTTCGGCCTTGCCGCCGTTCTGTGGAAGTGGCTGGGAATGCATGAGCATTGCATCGCCGCGCTTGTGGGCTCGCAGCAGTTCGACATCGTCACGTCGGTGCCAAGTACGAGCGGCCGGTCAGTTCACCCACTCCGCGAGGTAGTTTCGGGGATTGTGACCGGAACCGATGTCCGGTACCGGGATCTGCTGACTCGGAGACGCTACGATGTGCCGCAACACGAGCATTGTTCTGATCTATTCGGAGCGGACCGAGGTGCTCGAGGCGCATCGGTGCTTGTCATCGACGACACCTGGACCGCAGGGGCGCGTGCTCAGTCCGCGAGTGTGGCGCTCAAAGCCGCCGGCGCCCGGAATGTAGGCGTCGCCGTCATTGGCCGCTGGCTCAACCCTGGTTATGCCGACAATCGGGCCTGGCTCACGCAACATCGGAAGCCGTGGACCTGGGACGCCTGTTGCCTGGAGTCCCCTGGCGACTGAGCGGGTCGGCCGGGTGCGGCTTGGATCGGCTAGGTGGCGGGGAGGTCGAAGGTGTAGCCCTGGTTGAGGAGCCAGGGGATGTAGGTGCGGGCGGCCGTCAGGGTCTGGCTGCGGTCGCCGCCGCCGTCGTGCTCGAGGATCACGCCGCCGGGCTGCGTCTGGTTCTCGACCGTCTGGATGATGTGGGCGACGCCGGGGCGGGACCAGTCGCGCGGGTCGACCGTCCAGTCCACCGGGGTGAGGCCGAGCTGGCGGGACATGGCGATGAGGTTCGGGCCCCAGTTGCCGCCGGGGGCGCGGAAGTACCGGACCGGCACGCCGGGCGCGGCCTGGTGGATCTCGGCGAGGTCCTGGGCGATCTCCCAGCGGATCCGCCCGTCCGGCTTGTTCTTCAGGTGCTCGTCGTGGGTCATGGTGTGGTCGCACAGCCGGTGGCCGTCGGCGGCGATCTGGCGTACCAGGTTCGGGTACCGCTTCACGTTGTCCCCGATCAGGCAGAACGTGGCGGTGATGTGGTACTGCCGGAGCAGCGCGAGCACCTGCGGGGTCCAGTCCGGGCTCGGCCCGTCGTCGAAGGTGAGCGCCACGGTACGGCCGCCGCTGGCCGTCCAGCGGACCAGCCGGCCCGGTCCGGCCGGCGGCGGCGGGGGCGGCGGAGGCGGCGGCGACGGAGTGCGGCTGCCGGGCGGCGGCGCGGGCGCCTCCGAGTCGGGCGGGTCGCTGGGGGTCGGCGTGGTGGTCGACACGGTCGGGCCCGGTACCGGGGAGGCGCTGGTCGGCGCGGTCGGCGGCGTGCCAGGGCTGCCGCCGGTGGTGGGCGGGTCGGCCGAGTGCGTGCCGCCGCCGAGCGTGGTGGCAGCCGCCACCGCCCCCACCGCCGCGAGCGCGAGCACCGCGGCGATCACACCCGCGACGATCACCATCCGCCGGTCCTGCCGGAGCCGCCCCGTACGCATCGGTCTCCGCCCCCGTTTCCTGTGAGAGACCTGTGAAACACCTTGACAGGATCTGTGACGCCGCTGGACCGTCCCGGGTTGCCATCGAGCGGGGTGCGAAATACTGGTTGCCGTCGCAGACGCAGAGTCCGAGGAGCACGTCATGCCCATCGCCACGCCAGAGGTTTACGCGGAGATGCTCGACCGGGCCAAGGCTGGCAGGTTCGCGTATCCCGCCATCAACGTCACCTCGTCGCAGACGCTGAACGCGGCGTTGCGCGGCTTCGCGGAGGCGGAGAGTGACGGGATCGTCCAGGTCTCCACCGGCGGCGCCGAGTTCCTGTCCGGGGCGAGCGTGAAGGACATGGTGGTCGGCGCGTCGGCGCTGGCCGAGTACGCCCGCGTGGTGGCCGAGAAGTATCCGGTGAACATCGCGCTGCACACCGACCACTGCCCGAAGGACAAGCTCGACGGGTACATGCGGCCGCTGGTGAAGATCTCCCAGGAGCGGGTGGCCAAGGGCCTGGAGCCGCTGTTCCAGTCGCACATGTGGGACGGCTCGGCGGTGCCGCTGGAGGAGAACCTCCAGATCGCGGCCGACCTGCTCGAACAGTGCGCGAAGGCCCGCGTGGTCATGGAGATGGAGATCGGCGTGGTCGGCGGCGAGGAGGACGGCGTCGTCGGCGAGATGAACGAGAAGCTGTACTCCACGCCGGGTGACGCGCTGAAGACGGTGGAGGCGCTGGGAGCGGGCGAGAAGGGCCGGTACCTGCTGGCCGCCACGTTCGGCAACGTCCACGGTGTGTACAAGCCCGGTCACGTGAAGCTCCGGCCGGAGATCCTCAAGGAGATCCAGGACGCCGTCGGCGCCAAGGTCGGCCGGGAGAAGCCGTTCGACCTGGTCTTCCACGGCGGATCCGGCTCGCTGCTGGAGGAGATCCAGGAGGCCGTCGACTACGGCGTGGTGAAGATGAACATCGACACCGACACCCAGTACGCCTTCACCCGGCCGATCGCCGACCACATGTTCAAGAACTACGACGGCGTGCTGAAGGTGGACGGCGACGTCGGCAGCAAGAAGGTCTACGACCCGCGCTCGTACGGCAAGGCCGCCGAGGGTGGGATGGCGGCCAGGGTGGTCGTGGCCTGCCAGGATCTCCGCTCGGCCGGCCAGCGGATGAGTTGACAGGACCTCTCAACCCGCTCTCAGGCGCGGTGGGGAGAATGAACCTCCCAGTCTTGGCAGGAAGGGGGCGGGGAGTCCGGTGCGCGGGCCGTTACGGAAGCGGGCGCTGCGTCGTACTCTCCTGCCCGCCTGCGTGGTGACGGTGCTCGCCGTCACCGCGGCCTGCCAGGCCGGGAAGACGCACGCCGCACCCAGCCCGGCCCGGCCGACGCCGAGCCACCCGCGGGCCTCCCAGCCCGGCCAGCCGGTGGTGACGCCGCTGGAGGCCGCGCAGATCCTGTCGTTCCACGACACCACGATGACCGCGGCCAACCTCACCCTCAGCCTGCCCAGGGCGGCCACCGTGCAGAGCGGCGCCGCGCTGGACGACACGGCGGCGAAGTACGCGGTCGGCCGCGCCATCGGGGTGTCCAACTACCCGCGGGTAGGGCACGACCAGCCGAGCTTCGTGATCCCGCCGACGGCCGGCTCGGCGGCGTACTTCGGCGCGGTCAGCCACCTGGTGGACAGCGACGGCCGGCCGGTCGACACCCAGGTGCTGACCGTGTTCGCCCGGGACAGGCCGTCCGCGGCCTTCCGGATGGTGCTCGAGGTGCCGCTGGACCGGCAGCCGGTGTTCGCGGTGGACGCGCACGGGCTGGTGTCGCCGCCGGCGGCCGGTGGCGGCGGGCTGGCCGTCGACCCGCAGCAGGCGGCATCGCTGCTTTATACCTACGTCGACACCTTGGGTAACACCAGCCTGGTCGCGCCGGACGCCGCCCTCGCTCAGGCCGTCGCCACCGAGCGGGACGCGAAGAGCGCCTACCCGGCAGGGCAGTACCAGCGCAGCACCCAGTTCCGCCAGCAGTCCTACCCGGTGTACACGTTCCCGGCCCTGGACAACGGCGTGATCGCGGTGTTCTCGTACCGCGCCGTCTCCGATATCCAGGCGATCGGGACCGCGCCGCTGTCGGTCGAGCCCAACACCGACGTCGCCGCGATGGGCGGCCGCGCCGGCGGCGCCACCGGCCTGCGCACGCTCACCACCAGCATGCTCAACCTGACCGCGGTACACGTGCCGCCCACCGGCAGCATGGAGGTACTCGGCTTCGCCAGCCGCCTGGTAACCGCCGACTTCCGCTAGCCGGCCCAGGTTCCCGCTGCCGGCGCGATGCCCTGCGGGACACCCGCACCCGGGGCCTGGCCCTTGCGTGCCAAGAACGCACGCGGCGCGAGCCTCCGCCTTGGCAGCCGAAACCTGGATCCGGCTAACCGGCTGGAAGGATGGCGGCATGACGCACAACCTGCTGAACGAGCCCGACCCGGTGCTGCTGCCCGGCGACCCCGGCGCGGAGGCGGCGCTCGCCGCCGGCGACGACCCGGCCGCGGTGGCCGCCGCGCATCCCGCCGCGAGCGTGGCGTGGGCGGCGCTGGCCGAGGGGGCGCTGGCCGGCGGCCGGGCGGTGGAGGCGTACGCGTACGCGCGCACCGGGTACCACCGTGGCCTCGACCAGCTGCGCCGGAACGGCTGGAAGGGCTTCGGCCCGGTGCCGTGGTCGCACGAGCCGAACCGCGGGTTCCTGCGCTGCGTGAACGCGCTCGCCAGGGCGGCGGCCGCGATCGGCGAGACCGAGGAGGACGCGCGGTGCCGTCAACTCCTTGTCGACTGCGACAGCACCTTGAGTGACGGACTGCCGTCCGAGTAGGTCTTTGGTCCCTGCCGTACCGCCCTCTTTAGTACTCCCACATTTGCCGGATGACGGCAGCCGGCGGCTCAGCCAGGCTTGTGGGCGTGAGGATCTTCCGCGTCCTGCTCGTGGACGACCACGCACTGTTCGTCGAGGCGCTCGCCGCCCGCCTCTCCAGGGAGCCTGACCTGGAGGTGCTGCCGGTGGCGCACGACGAGCGGTCCGCCTACGCGATGCTGTCGACGGCCGCGCCCGCCGTGGTCGTCCTCGACGTCGCGCTCGGCGCCGACTCCGGTCTGGAGGTGCTCGACCGCGTCACGGCCCAGCACCCCGGCGTCCGGGTCGTCATGTTGACCGGCTCCACCTCGCCGGAACTGGTGGTGGAGGCGGTGCGCCGCGGCGCGTCCGCGTGGCTGCCGAAGACCTGCGGCGGCGACCAGCTGATCAGCGTCATCCGCGGCGTGATCCGCGGCGAGAGCTGGATCCCGCCGGAGCTGCTCGGCGCCGTGCTCCGCCAGCTGGCGGAGCCCGTGAACGTGCCGCAGCCGGACCCGCTCGGCATCCTCACCGCGCGCGAGCGCGAGGTGTTGCAGTGCATGGTGGACGGTCTGAACCGGTCCGACATCGCCCGGCAGCTGTTCGTGTCGGCGAACACGGTCCGTACCCACACCCAGAACCTGCTCGCCAAGCTCCACGTGCACTCGGTGCTCGAGGCGGCCTCGTTCGCCCTGCGTTCCGGTATGCGCCCCTCATCGGCCCACGAGAGCGTTACTCGTGTGACTGGCGGGAGCGGAGTGGCCTCCGTCAGCTGACGTAGAGGCCCGTGCCGAGCTTCGTGCCGCTGAGCGATCCCCGCTCACCATCGCGCTCCCTACCGTTGCGTCACCGCCCGTTCATCGGGCGTACACCTCTGGGGGGTTCTGGTGGAGATCGACGAGGTTGCCGCACGCCTGTTGCGGCGGTACTGGGCCATCCTGGTCGCCGCGGTGCTGCTGCCGGTGCTCGCTGTCGGGGTGTACACCGTCCGGCAGCCACCGACCTACCTGGCGCACGCCAGGGTGGTGGCGTCCGACCAGGTGCCGAAGTCGGCCGCGGAGGCGACGGCGGTGGTCAGCGAGGTACGGGCCTACGCCACCAGCCGTGACGTGGTCAGCCGTGCGGTTGACAAGGCCGGCGTCGACCGCGATCCGGACGCGGTGCTCAAGCGGGTCGCCGTCAGCGGGCTCGGCTCGTCGCCGGTCGCCGAGATCACCGTCGGTGACCGTACCGCTGACGGCGCGCAGAAGATCACCTCCGCGCTCGCCAGCCAGGTCGCCAGCGCGCTCGACACGAACCGGATCGGCGGCCTGCCGGACGCGCTCAAGGCCATCGACGCCCAGCTCACCGACCTGGCCACCAAGCGAGCGCCGCTGGCGACAGAGGCCCAGAACAACCCGAAGGACGCCACCGCGCAGAGCCGGCTGGCCGGCATCGACCGGTTGATCTCCGACCTGTCCGGCGACCGCAACCGGCTGTCCGAGGAGGCCGCCGCGACCGGCCACGCCAAGGTCGTGCAGTCCGCGCACCGACCGGCCGGCCCCGAGGCCACCGGCCTGTGGCAGCGCGCCGGCCTGGCCGCCCTGCTCGGCCTGGTGATCGGGCTGCTGATCGCCGCCGTCACGGAGACCGTCCGGCCGACCGTGCCCGGCGCGCAGCGGGTCGGCCGGCTGCTCGGCGTGCCGCTGCTCGGCCGGGTCGACTCCGACCCCGCCGTGCTGGCCGACCTGGCCCGCCGGATCCGGCTGGCGGCCCGCCGGGCCGGCGCCGAGACCGTCGTGCTCACCACCACCAGCCGTACCGACCTGTCCGCCGAGCTGGTCGACCGGATCGAGGCCGCCGTGCTGCGGCCGTCGCCGGTCGCCGCCCGGGTCGCCATGCCGGTCGGGGGCCCGCGCGAGCCGGAGGGCACCCGCGACTTCGCCCCGGCCGGTGAGACCCTCACCGACGGTCACCGGCTCGCGACCCTCAGCCGTACCCTCGACGGCCTCAAGTCCACCGCGCCCGAGCTGCGCCGGGTGTGCGCGCTGGACGAGCTGGACCCCAGCGCCGAGGCCGGTGCGATCGGCCTGGTCGTGGTCTCCGCCGCGATCACCCGGCTGACCTCGGTCCACGCGGTCCGGGACATGCTCACCGCCTCCGGCTGGCCGCTGCTCGGCGTGCTGGCAGCGCCGCACCGGAAGGGTGCGCGGCGATGACCGCCACGGTCTCCGGTACGGGAGTCCGCTTCACCGTCCCCAGCATCACCCCCGCCGCCCGGGACGCCGCACTGGCCGTGCTCGACTCCGGCTGGATCACCACCGGACCGGAGTGCGCCGCGTTCGAGTCCGAGCTGGCCGCCGCGCTCGGTGCCGACCACGTGGTCACGGTCGCGACCTGCACTCAAGCGCTCGAACTCTGCCTGCGGGCGCTCCGGCTGCCGGCCGGCGCGCCGGTGCTCACCGCCAGCCTCACGTTCTCCGGCGCGGTCGCCGCGATCGTGCACGCCGGGTACCGGCCGGTGCTGGTCGACATCGACTCCGAGACGCTGCTGCCGAGCCCGGCCACGGTCGCCGCCGCCGGCCGGGCGGCCGCCATGGTCGTCACCCACCTCGGCGGCACCCCGGCCGACGTGCCCGCGCTGGCCGCCGCCGCCGGGCTGCCGCCGTCCAGGGTGGTCGAGGACGCCGCGCACGGCCCCGGCGGCGACCTCACCGGCGCCGGCGCGCAGGCCGCCTGCTTCTCCTTCTACGCCACCAAGAACCTGCCGATCGGCGAGGGCGGCGCGGTCGCCACCACCGACGGCGACCTGGCCGGATGGCTGCGCTCGGCCCGGCTGCACGGGATGAGCCGGGACGCCTGGCGCCGGTACCTGCCCGGCGGCAGCTGGCGGTACGACGTGCCGGAGATCGGCTTCAAGGCCAACCTCACCGACCTCCAGGCCGCCATCGGCCGGGCCCAGCTCGCCGCGCTGCCGGAGTGGCAGGCCCGCCGCGCCGCGATCGCGGCCCGCTACGACGCCGCGCTGGCCGAGGGGGTGGCCACCGGCCTGGTCCGGCTGCCGCGCCGGCACCCGGGCAGCGCCTGGCACCTCTACCAGGTCCGCGTGCCGCACCGCGACGCGGTGATCGAGCGGCTCACCGCCGCCGGCATCGGCACCTCCGTGCACTTCATCCCGGTACACCAGCTCACCGCGTACGCCGAGCTGCTCGGCCCGGACGCCGCCGGCGCCGTCCCGGTCACCGAACGGGTCGCCGAGGAGCTGCTGTCGCTGCCGCTCTACCCGGCGCTCACCGACCACCAGATCGACATGGTCGCCACCGCCCTGCTCACGGCCCTGGACGACCTCGGAGGGGACACATGATGAACTGGACCCGCAAGCCCCCTCACGACGGCATGCCGACGCTGGTCGTCGGCGCCGGCGAGGCGGGCAGCACGCTGGTCGGCGCGCTACGGCGCAGCGAGGGCTACGGCCTGAAGCCGATCGGCTTCCTCGATGACGATCCCCGGCTGCGCCGGGTCGCCGGGCTGCCGGTGCTCGGCCGTACCGACCAGATCGCCCGCGTCGCCGCCCAGGTCGGCGCGAAGGCCGCGCTGGTCGCGATCCCGTCGCTGCCACGTACCCGGGTGGCCCAGCTGATCGAGATGGCCTCGGCGGCCGGGCTGCTGGTGCGGTACCTGCCGTCCTTCCTCGCCGCCGTCGAGCGCGACCTGCGCCTGTCCGACCTGCGCGGGCTGCGCGTGGACCAGCTGCTCGGCCGGGACGAGATCCACCTGGAGTCCTCCCGCGCCCGCAAGCTGCTCACCGGCAAGCGGGTGCTGGTCACCGGCGCCGGCGGCTCGATCGGATCGGAGCTGTGCCGGCAGGTGAAGGCGTTCGGCCCGGCCGCGCTGTACCTGCTCGACCACGACGAGTCCAACCTGCACGGCCTGCACCTGGAGATCACCGGCTCCGGCCTGCTCGACTCCGACGAGATCATCATCGCCGACATTCGCGACCGGGCCCGGCTCGACCAGATCTTCGCCGAGACCCTGCCGGACGTGGTGTTCCACGCCGCCGCGCACAAGCACCTGCCGCTGCTGGAGAGGCACCCGTGCGAGGGCGTGAAGACCAACGTGCTCGGCACCGAGCACCTGGTGGACGCGGCGGCGAAGTACAACGTCGAGCGGTTCGTGCTGATCTCCACCGACAAGGCCGCCGACCCGTCCTCGGTGCTGGGCGCCACCAAGCGGCTCGCCGAGCTGGTCGTGCAGAACGCCGCCGGCGGCCCGACCTGCCTGGCCTCGGTCCGGTTCGGCAACGTGCTCGGCTCCCGTGGCTCGCTGCTGACGGTGATCGCCAACCAGGTCGCCAGGGACCAGGCCATCACGGTCACCCACCCGGACGTCACCCGGTTCTTCATGACCGTCGAGGAGGCCGTCGGGCTGGTGCTGGAGGCGGCGTCCATGGCCGAGCACGCCGAGACGTTCGTGCTGGACATGGGCGAGCCGGTGCCGATCGTGGACCTCGTCCACTCCTACGCCGACCAGCTGCACCTGGCCAACGTGACGATCCGGTTCACCGGCCTGCGGCCCGGCGAGAAGCTCAACGAGAAGGTGTTCTCCGACGCCGAGGTGCGGCTGCCCACCGCCCACCCCAAGGTGTGGGCGACCCGGTCGACCGAGTTGCCGCCGGACTTCCGCGGCCTGCTGGACGAGCTGTACGCGTCCGCCGGCATCAACGACGTGGACCGGTCGCGCCGGCTGATGCGCCGGCTACTGCCCGAGTACGTGCCCTCCCACCATCCGGAGACGCCGGCCAGCGTCGGCGCCCCGTACCCGGACGGCTTCTGATGTATGTCGCCACCGCGGGCGAGCTCGTCGCCGTCACCTCCGAGCTGCGCTGGGCGACCAGGCTGGTGGACCGGGCGGTCGGCGGCGCGCTCGCGCCGGTGCCGCCGCCGGACGACTGGACCGTCTCCGACAGCCCGGACCGGCCCACCGTGCTGCTGCAGGTGGAGTCCGAGCGGCGGGCGTTCGACCGGTTCGGGCTGCGGCCGGTCACCCGCGGCGCGTACGCCGACGAGGCCGGCGAGCACGTGCTGCTGGAGGACTGCGGCGGGTCCGGCTGGGACCTGCTGGTCGCCGTCGGGCAGGCGCTGACCGTGACGGCCCGGTACCGGCCCGGCCGCCAGGCCCGGCTCGCCAACCGGGCGCTGCGGCAGCGGTTCGCCCTGCTCACCGGGCAGGTGCTGGTGCACTACCCGGTGCTGTGGCGGGCCAGCTGGCGGGCCAGGGTGCCGCTGCACGTGTCCGTGCTGTCCGGGCAGTCCGGCACGCCGATGCTGGCCGGACCGGGCGGGGTGGGCAAGTCCACCGTGCTGCGGACCGCGCTGGCGGCCGGCGCGGTCGCCACCGCCGACAACCTGTGCTGCACCGACGGCGCGGTCTGCTACGGGCTGGCCGAGCCGCTGCGCACCGACGCGACCGGCGGCGCCGGCGGCGCCAAGGGCCCGGCCACCTCGCACGGCCGGGTGGAGGAGCCGTTCGCCAGCCGGGTGCCGGCGCTGGTGCCGGACCGGGTGGTGGTGCTCCAGCGCGGCCCGCGCACCAGCGTCCAGCGCGGCACCGCCGAGCTGGCGGCCGCAACGCTCGCCGGCGGCACCTACGCGGCCGGCGAGCTGCGCCGGTACTGGCAGTTCGCCGCCACGCTCGGGCTCGCCACCGGCCGGGTGCCGGCGCACCCGCCGGTCGCCGAGGTGGCCGACGTGTACGCGCAGCGGCTGCCGTGCCTGCGGGTCCGGGTCGGCGACGGGGACGTCCTGCCGTTCGGGGTCCTGTGCGGAACAGAGGTGGCGGCGTGAGGAGGATAAGGGTCGCCACGGTCATCACCCGGCTGTCGGCGGGCGCCGGCGGGGTGGCGCTACGCGGCGCGCTCGCGCTCGACCCGGACCGGTACGAGCAGACCATCGTCACCGGCGGCGCCAGCATGACCGGCGAGGCGCGGGAAGCCGTGGAAACGCTGCTGACCGGGCCGGACGCGGTGAAGGACGCGCCAGCCGGCGACCTGCTCGCCGAGGCGTACGCGGCCGGCCTGGAGGTGGCGCGGGTGCCGGCGCTGGTTCCGCAGATCGCCCCGCTCCGCGACCGGGCCGCGCTGGGCACGCTCACCGACTTCCTCGCCGCCGGCCGGTATGACGTGGTGCACACGCACAGCGCCAAGGCCGGCGCGCTCGGCCGGCTGGCCGCCCACCGGGCCGGCGTCGGCCGGATCGTGCACACCTACCATGGCTTCCCGTTCCACGAGTTCCAGCCGTGGTGGCGGCGCACGCTGTACATCCGGATCGAGCGGCGGCTGTCCCGGTACACCCACGCCTACCTGGCGGTGGGTACCGCGGTGGCGGCCGAGGCGATCCGGCGCGGGCTGGCAGGGCCGGACCGGATCCGGACGATCCCGCCGGCCGTGGACACCATCTCCTACCCGCCGGGCAACGCCGCCCGCGGGCAGGCCCGCCGCCGGCTCGGCCTGCCGCCCGGCATCCGGCTGGTCGGCACCGTCGGCAGGGTCGACTATCAGAAGGCGCCCGAACTGTGGGTGGACGGGCTGGCGGCGGCCGGCGGGGATGCCTGGGGGCTGTGGATCGGCGACGGGCCGCAGCGGCAGAAGCTCCAGGCCAGGGTCCACCGGCGCGGCCTGGAGAACCGCTTCGTCTGGCTGGGCCACCGCGACGACGTCGCCGAGCTGCTGCCGGCGTTCGACGTGTTCGCGCTGGCCAGCCGGTACGAGGGGCTGCCGTGCGTACTGGTGGAGGCGATGAGCGCCGGCGTGCCGGTGGTCGCCACCGCCGTCAACGCCGTCCCCGACCTGGTGGTGCCCGGCGAGACCGGGCTGCTGGTGCCGCCGGCCCGCCCCGACCTGTTCGGCACCGCCGTGCGCCACCTGCTCGACGAGCCCGCCGAGGCCGCCCGGATGGCCGCCGCGGCCCGCGCCCGCCTGGGCGACCGGTTCAGCCCGGAGGCCCTCGCCACCGTCCTTGACCAGACCTACCGGAGGTAAGTCCGAAGTGGACCTGACAGTCATCAGCCGGGAGCCGCGCGTGTTCGACGGCCCCGACCTGCCCGCCGACCCGGCCGTGCTGGCCGAGCTGGGCGCGCGGGTCGCCGACGCCGACCTGGCCGCCCCGCCGGTCGTCCTGCCGGACTTCCACCACAAGTCCAACATGGAGCTGCCCTCCTCGGTCGCGGTCGCCACCGTCGACACCATCCGGCCCACGCTCACGTCCGCCTCGGTGAACTGCGGGATGGCGCTGATCGCGCTGGACTGCGACCGTCCGGACCGGACCGGCGTGGAGGAGTTCTACCGGCGGGTGCGTGAGCGGTACCCGTACCCGACCCGCAACCGCGGCGAGCTGTCCGCCGCCGAGGTGCGGCAGGCGGCCGTGGACGGCGCGTCGTTCGCGGCCCGGCGCTGGGGTGTGGACGGCGACGAGCTGGAGCGGATCGAGGAGTTCGGCCGGCTCGACCTGGACGCGTACGGCGGCGCGGACCGGCTGCTGAAGGAGCTGCCGTCGCTGGCGTTCCAGCTGGCCCGGCTCCGGTTCGGCACGGTCGGGCCGTCCAACCACTTCGTGGAGCTCCAGGAGGTCGAGGAGATCCTCGACCCGGAGGCGTGCCGGCTGCTCGGCGTCCGCGAGGGGCAGCTGACGTTGCAGTACCACGCCGGCGGCGGGGTGCTCACCGGCGAGATCGGGGCGCTGTTCGGCCGGCGCAGGCACTACCCGCGCCAGCTGCGGATGGCGATGGCCGTGCAGAAGCCGCTGTACCACCTGGCCAGCGCCCGCTCGGTGGCCGAGCTGCGGCGGCGGATGGCGCTGTACTTCCGGGACGGCTGCCCGCCGGTGGCCCGCGACAGCGTGGAGGGCCGGCGGCTGATGCTGGCCAACGCCGCCGCGATGAACTACGGCTTCGCGTTCCGGGTCGCCACCTACGCGGCGCTGAAGTCGATCGCGCGGGACGTGTTCGGCGGCGGCGCCGGCCGGCTGGTCGTCGACTCCCCGCACAACTCGATCTACGAGGAGGAGGTCGGGAGCGAGTACGCGGTGGTGCACCGGCACAACTCCTGCCGGGCGTACCCGAAGGAGCGGATGACCCCGGGCACGGTGTTCGCCGAGACCGGCCAGGCGGTGCTGCTGCCCGGCCTCTGCTACACGTCCAGCTACCTGGCCGTGGCCGGGCCGGCGGCCGCCGACTCGCTGCACTCGGCCTGCCACGGCGCCGGCACGGTCATCGCCGACCTGAAGCGGAAGGGCCTGTCCGGGCCGCACCCGGACGGGCACACCACGCTGCGGTTCCGGTACTCCGACGCCGCTCCCGCCGAGGTCGCCCACCTGGACGACCTGGGTGTCAACGCGGCACTCGACGTGCTGGCCGGCAACGGCCTGGTACGCCCGGTCGCCCGGCTGCGGCCGTTCGCCGTTCTCAACTGAGTCTTTGGGGGGACTGTCATGCCTGACTGGAGCGCTCCCGACCAGCGCTGGCGGCTGCTCGCGCCGGACGGCGCCGCCGTGGTCGAGGTCCAGCGGCGTGGCAGCACGCCCGAGGCCTGGCTGCGCGCGCTGCCCCGCGACGCCCCGGTCGTGCTGCTCGCCCCCGGCCGCGGTGGCCGGCGCCGGCTGCGCCGGCTGGCCCGCCGCGCCGGCCTGGCCGTGCACGCCGAGTACGTGGCGCTGCCGTCGCTGGCCACGCCGGTCGCGCTCACCCAGGTACGGCCGGGGCCGCTGCGCTGGACCGCACGCACGGTGCTCACCGTGCCGAGTGGCGTGACCCGCGCGCACCGGCCGGCGTGGGCGGCGATCCGGCTGGTCAGGGCCGTACCCCGGCTGCTCGGCGTGCCCGCCGGCGGCCGGGTGCTGGTGGGGAGGCGGACATGACCGAGATGCCACTGACCGACGCGACCGCGGAGCTCGCCATGCTCGGCCGTGCCCTGTTCGGACCCCGCACGTCCCTGCACGAGCTGCTGGCCCGGCCGGGTACCCGGGTGGTGCTGCTGGCCGGGTCCCGGGACCCGAACGCCAAGTGCACGATGCTGCTGATGGACGACGCCGGGCCGGCGTTCGCCGTCAAGATCCCGACCACCCGGACGGCCGCCGAGGTGGTCCGCACCGAGGGTGACCTGCTGGAGGCGCTGCACGCGTGCGGGCTGGGCCGGCTCGCCACCACGCTGCCGCGGACCATCGGGTACCTCGACGCCGACGGCCTGGACGCGCTGGTCACCAGCGCGGTGACCGGGCAGCCGATGACCGTGCGGTACCACGGGTACCGGCACACCGCGCGCCGCCGCAAGGTCCGCGCCGACTTCGCCGCCGCCGGCGAGTGGCTGGCCGAGTTGCAGACCCGCAGCGCCGGCCCGCGCGTGCCGGTGACCCTGCTGTCCCGGTCGCTGGCGCAGATCGCCCGCCGCTTCCACGGCGACCAGGCCGCCTACCAGACCGCCGCCGCGCTGCGGAAGGCGCTCGCCGGCGCGGCCGCCCAGCTGTCCACCGAGACCGCCCCGCGCACCGTCGTGCACGGCGACTTCTGGATGGGCAACCTGCTGCTCTCCGGCGACACGGTCATCGGGGTGGTGGACTGGGAGGCCGGCACGCTGACCGGCGAGCCGCTCCGCGACGTCGCCCGGTTCGCCGTCAGCTACTCGCTCTACCTGGACCGGCACACCCGGCCGGGCCGGCGGGTGGCCGGTCACCGCGGGCTGCGGGCGGACGGCTGGGGCGCCGGTCTGCGGTACGCGGTCGAGGGCCAGGGCTGGTACCCGGACCTGGTCCGCAGGTACCTCACCGAGGCGCTCAGCCGGCTCGGCGTCTCGCCGGGGCTGTGGCGCGAGGTGCTGCTGGCCGGCATCGCCGAGGTCGCCGCCACCGCCGACCATCCCGAATTCGCCCGCCAGCACCTGCGGCTGCTCTGCGACCTGTGCGGGGTGGCGACGTGACGGCGTACGCCGGCGCGACGCCGCAGTACACCGGCACCCGGCCGCTGCGGCGGCCGGTCACCAAGATGGCGGTCGGCTTCGGGGTGGCGGTGCTGCCGATGCTGCGCCCGGCCGGCCCGGGCAACACCGGCGGGGTGGACGTCGCGCTGGCCGTGGTCATCCTGGTCACCGCGCTCTGGGTGTCCAGCCGGACGCAGGTGGTGCGGGTGCCGTACGCGTTCCCGGTCGGGCTGAGCGTCGCCGCCGGCGCGCTGGCCGGGACCGTCCACCACGCCGGGCTGCTGGCGCTGGCGCAGGACATCTTCGTGCTCTGCTGCGCCGCCGCCGTCGCCAACCTGGGCCGGGACGCCGACCTGCTGGACACGCTGGCCAAGGCGTGGGCGTACAGCGCCACCGTGTGGGCGGCGGCGATGACGATCGGCGTGGTCACCGGTGTGTCCTGGCTGGCCGGCACCAGCGCCCGGGACGGCACCCGGGCCGCGTTCACGCTCGGCGACCCCAACCTGGCCGCCGACTACTTCCTGGTCGCGCTGCTGGTGATGCGGGCCTGCCAGCGCCCGCGCCGCCGGCTGTGGCGCACCCTGGCGTGCGCGGTGGTGGTCACCGCGATCATCCTCACGCTGAGCAACGGCGGCATCCTCGCGCTCGGCGTCGCCACGGTGGTCGGCTGGGCGTTCGGGGCGGTACGCCGGCAGCGGACCGCGCTCGCCGTCGCCGCCGTCTGCCTGGTCGGCCTCGGCGGTGTGGTGGCGGCCAGCACCATCGACTTCACCAGCCTGGCCGACCACGCCAAGCAGTCCTCGCCGATGCTGCGCGACTCGCTCGGCCGGGAGAGCGAGAGCGGCGGCAGCCGCAGCACGCTGTTCGCTGAGACCAGCGGCCTGTGGCTGCACGGTGACTCGCTGATCGGGCTCGGGCCCGGCCAGGTGGAGCCGGCGCTGCGCCGCCAGCAGGCTCCGTACGTCAAGGAGTCCCACGACGACTACCTCGCCGCGCTCACCGAGCGTGGCGTGCTCGGCGGGACCGCCCTCATCCTGCTCCTGGCCGGGCTGGTCGTGCGGTGCCGGCGGATCAGCAGGTCGGGCGCGCTGTCGGACCGGTACGCGGCGGTGGTGCCGAGACCCGAACTGCTGGCCGCGGCCGTGGTGGCGCTGGCCTGCTCCGGCTGGTTCTACGAGGTGCTGCACTTCCGGCACGTGTGGGCGCTGTTCGGCCTGATCGCCGCGGTCGACCTGTGGGGCCGCCGCACCTCTCCGGAAAGGCGCAACGAGCCGTGACCGCGACCGTTCTCACCCGCCCCGCGCCGCGCGCCCGTGGCGTCCGGGCCGTGCTCGCCGGCAACATGGCCGCCCGGCTGGTCGCGCTGGCCGCGCTCGGTGTGGCGACCGTGATGGTGGCCAGGGCCGGCGGGCCCGCGCTGCTCGGCGCGTTCACGCTGCTGCGGGTGCTGCCCGGCCTGGCCGGCGTGCTGGCCGCCGCCGGGCTGCCCGGGGCCGCGCCGTACTTCCTGGCCAGCCGGGCCGACGAACCGGGGCTGCGGTCCACGCTGAGCGCGCTCACCGCCGCCGGGTCGGTGCTGGCCACGGTCGGTTGGCTGGCCCTCACCCCGGTGCTGCACCCGGTGTTCTTCGACGACTGGGGCACCGGCCTGGTGCTGGCCGCCGCGCTCGCCGTGTTCAGCCAGCTGTACGTGGCCGTCGGCAAGGCGCTGCTCCAGGGCAGCGGCGACCTGGCCGGCGCGAACTGGGCGATCATCGCCGAGGAGGTCGCCTTCCTGCCGCTGTACCTGGTCCTGCTGCCCATCGCCACCAGCGCCCAGACGCTGGTCGCCGCGCTGGTGGTGGCCGACGTCGCGGTCGCCGTCGGCATCGCGGAACGGCTGCGCCGGCGCGGGTTCTTCACCGGCTGGCAGCGGCCCAGCAGGGCGCTCGGCAGGGAGATCTGCTCCTACGGCGCCCGCGGCCAGGTCGGCGGGCTGCTGTCGCTGGTCAACCTCCGGATGGACGTGGCCATCCTGGGCGCGCTGGCCGGGCCGGCGGTGCTCGGCGTGTACGCGGTCGCCAGCAAGTTCGCCGAACTGCTGCGGCTGCCCGGGCTGGCCGTCACCTACGTCCTGTACCCGGCGTTCGCACGCCGGTCGCCGGCCGACGCGACCGTCCGCACCCGGTCGCTGCTCTGGCCGGCGGCCGGTCTCAACCTGGCCGGCGCGGTGCCGCTCGCGCTGGCCGCCGGGCCGCTGCTGCCGCTCGTGTACGGCAAGGCGTTCGGCGGCGCGGTCCACCCGACCTGGATCCTGCTGGCCGGGCTGCTCGGCGACTCGGTGGCCGGGCTGGTCACCGCGTACCTGTACGGGGTCGGCCGGCCGGGCCTGAACTCGCTGGCGCTCGGTGCCGGCGTGCTGGTCACGGTGGTGGGCGACCTGGTGCTCATCCCGCCGTACGGCGTGATGGGCGCGGCCGTCGCCTCGGCCGTCGCGTACCTCACCACCGTGGTCACGCTGATGGTCTGCTTCCGCCGGGTCGCGGGGAGGCCGGCATGAGGAGGAGCCGGGCGCTGGCGGTGGTGGCGGTGGTGGCGGTGATCGCCGGCGGCGCGGTGGTCGCGGCGACCCTCCGCGGCCAGGGCGCGCCCGCCGCCCGGCCCGCCCCCACGGTGTCGGTCCCGGCGGCCGCCGACGGCAGCCCGTACGCGACCGCCGTCGACGCGGCGCACGCCCACGGCCTGCGGGTGTGGCTGGAGACCGACCTGGTCAAGCAGTGGCTGGCCGGCCCGTCGAACTTCCAGGTGGCGGTCGACAAGGTCGGCGCGCTCGCCCGCCGGCCCGGCGTGGTCGGCATCAAGTACGCCGACGAGATGGGGTACGACGACGGCCTCGACTCGGTCGACAAGATCAGGAAGTTCGTGGCGCAGGCGTCGGCGGCGCTGCACAGGGTCGCGCCAGGCAAGCAGCTGCTGATCGACCTGCTGGTGCCGGAGCTGGGCTGCCTGCCCGACCACGAGCCGCCGCTGCGCTGGGCGACGATCTGCCAGGCCAGGGCGCGCGGCGACTACCCGGCGCTGGCCATGGACCACGTGGACCAGTACCTGCGCGGCGGCGGGGTCGACGTGCTGGACCTGTCCACCGGCCTGCAACCGGACCGGACGTACGACGGCTGGGGCGTCGACCGCGACGAGGCGCAGCGCACCGCGTGGGCCGAGGTACGGCACCGCGGCTGGGACAAGCTGGTCCGGTTGCAGGCCCGCAAGGCGCTCGCCCACTCGGACGACTACCGGGGGGCCGCCGAGCCGGACCTGACGACCTGGGTGGACGTCCCCCGGTCCGGCGGCGCGCACGCGATCGACGTGTGGACGTGGCGGCAGGCGTACCAGGGCAAGGAGTACCGGCTGCTCGACCCGGGCCTGCGCCCGAACGCGCTGTGGACGGCGCTGCGGGCCCGCCGGGCCGGCGGTGACGTGCTGTTCACGCACTTCTCGCCCAGCTCGGTCGAGGTCGGGCTGGACGCGGACCTGGCCGTGCTGGCGCAGGTCTTCACCGACGTCTTCGTCGCAGCCGGAACGGGATGAGGGAGGTGAGCGGGCAATGACCGCCGCAGACATGACCGCCGGTGCGTTGCCACCGGCGGGTACCGCGCCGCTGGGCACCATCGCGCTGGTGACCCGCCCGGTGCCGGTGACCGCCGGGATCGGCCCCGGCCGCGCCCGCCGGTGCCTGGACATCCTGGTGGCCGGCACGGGGTTGCTGGTCGCCGGCATCCCGCTGCTGCTGGCGATGCTGGCCGTCCGGCTCACCAGCCGGGGCCCGGCGCTGTTCCGGCAGGTGCGGCTCGGGCAGGGCGGCCGGCCGTTCCTGATGTACAAGCTGCGCACGATGCGGATCGGCGTGGCCGGGCCCGAGGTGACGGCCACCGCCGACCCGCGGATCACCCGGCTGGGCCGGATCCTGCGCCGGCTGTCCGTGGACGAGCTGCCGCAGCTGTGGAACGTGCTGCGCGGCGACATGACCCTGGTCGGCCCGCGCCCGGAGACGCCCGGCCTGGCCTCGCTGTACCCGGAGCACTGCCGGTGGGTCTTCCGGCACCGCCCCGGCCTCACCGGCCCCGCCCAGGTCCGCTTCCGCGACGCGCACGTGCTCGAACCGGGCGAGACCGCCGACACCCGCACCTACGTCCAGCGCATCGTCCCCGCCCGGCTCCTCGCCGACGCCACCTTCCTGCACCACCCGTCGGTACGCGCGACCTTCCAGGTGCTGGCCGACACCGTCCGCCACCTGCTCGGCCGCCCACTGCCAAACCGGCAGCGGGCGGCCTGAGCGGTACCTCCTACGGCAGCTCCCCGATCCGGTCCACGATCCCCGTCCGCACCACGGCCTCCGCCTCGACGACGCCCCGCGCGCGCATGTTCATGTTCTCGCCGAGCACCCGGTAGGTCGTCCTGTCGAAGATCAGCACAACCTCGTCTCCGCCGTTCAGAACGATCCGGACGCCGACACCGTGCCGGCCGGCCGCGTCCGTCGCGTCCCGCTCCAGGAGCGTCCCCGGGATCTGGGCGGCTACCTTCAGCAGCGCCGCCCGCACCTTCGGCGGGGCCGCGGACCGGGTGAGGGCCTGGCAGATCAGCATGAACGCCTGCGTGTCGACAGCCGAGGCGCCGAAGGGTCCCGTCTTGGCGGCTGCGTAGACGATCTTCTTCAGGCTGGCCTGGTCGGTCGGCAGGCCGGACAGGTAGTCGTAGGTCGGCGCCTCCAGCAACGGCGGCTGGTAGCAGTACGCGGTCGGGCAGGGTAGGACGACGCGGGTCGGCTCGACCTGGTAGCGACCGTTCCCGGAGGCGGACTGGAGCTCGAAGTGGCCCTTGCCGTCCACCGGCCACCAGGCCCGCTCGTGCCCCGCCGACTCGGTCCCCGGCAGTGTCTTCCGCAGGGTCTCGATGAAGGCGTACTGGCCGGGGTGGGCCGCCGCCGGCTCGGCGGCGGCGCGGGCGGATGCCTTGGCGAGCACGGTGGCCGCCGTGGCGGTACCCCCGCCGCCGGCCAGACTCAGGGTGACCGCAGTGGCGGTGACCGCGGCGGTGAGGCCGCCGCCGATCGCCAGCCTGGGCAGGGTGATCCGGAAACGGTGGCGGCGGGGTGGGGCGGTGGCCAGCAGCGCGGACCGGCCGCGGGCCAGCACGGCTGGGTCGGCGGCGGGCACGTCGGCGCGGAACCGGTCCAGTACCTGCATCTCGTTCATGAGTCCTCCTCGGTCAAGTCGGTGAGGGCGGCGCGGACCTTGCCGCGGGCGCGGGACAGTCGGGACCGGACGGTGCCGATCGGGATGCCCAGCGCGGTGGCGATCTCCTCGTAGGTCATCTGCCCCCACGCCAGCAGCAGCAGCACGTCGCGCTGGTCGGCGGGCAGGTCGGCGAGTGCGGCGGCCAGTTCCCGGGTGACCGCCGCCGCCGCGACACGGGCGGACACCGCCTCGGCGTGACTCTCCGTGACCGGATCGACGCCGCTACGGGCGAACGCGCGGTACTGCCGCACCTCCGTCCGCCGGTGCCGGCGCAGCAGGTTGGTGGCGATGCCGTACAGCCAGGGCAGGGCGCTGCGGTGGCCCAGGTCGTACCGCCGCCGCTGCCGGAGCGCGGCCAGGAACGTCTCCCCGGTCAGGTCGTCGGCGAGCTGCCCGCCGGCCCGCCGCGCCAGGTACCGGTGGATGGTCGCGGCGTGCCGGTCGTAGACCGTGGCGAACTCCGCGACGTCGGCCCACGACCGCTCGATCACCGCCGCGTCGTCCTCGGCGACACCTTCCTGCCCCTCGGGCCATGCCATGATCATGGCCATGGGCGGTCCTCCACGGTGAACTCCTCTCGTCGAGTGTCACCGGTCCTTTCCCGACCGCCCGGTTCGAGTTCCGCTAGTCCGTGTCTCAAAGTCGGCTTCCGCCTGCATGCCCTTGGCAGATTTCGGACCCCTGCGGCCACGATCAAGGAGCCTTTTCCAACCTGATCGGGTTGGGTTGGTGCGGTGTGTCCAGTGTGGAATAGGTGAAGCTCCTGGCTGTTCAGGTGATGTACCAAGATCATCTGAGCGTCCAGGAGCTTCGTGTGTTGTCTTACCGTGTGGTGTTGCCGGTGTCCAGCCAGAC
>JBJMIH010000099.1:0-16617 GCA_045806985.1 Mycobacteriales bacterium
AGCGCAACGCGTCGACGGGACGCAGGGAGGCGGCCCGGTTGGCCGGGTAGCCGCCGAAGAAGACGCCGATGACGACGCACACGCCGAGGGCGAGCGCGATCGACCCCGGTACCACGACCGGGTGCACACCGACGATGGTGAACCTGCTGCCGACCAGGCCGGCGAGCACGCCGAGCAGGCCGCCAACCAGGCTGAGCAGGGTCGCCTCGGTGAGGAACTGGGCGAGGACGGCCCGCTTGGGCGCGCCGAGCGCCTTGCGGATGCCGATCTCGCGGGTCCGCTCGGTGACGGTCACCAGCATGATGTTGGTGATGCCGATGCCGCCGACGAGCAGGCTGATCGCGGCGACCGAGGCCAGCAGGACGGTGAACGTCCGGTTTGCCTGGGTACGGGTCTGGAGCAGCTGGGACTGGTTGAGGATCCGGTACGGCGTGCTGGCCGGATTGGTGACGTGCAGCTCCTCGTTCAGGATCGTGGTGGCCTCGGCCTGCGCCGCGTCCACCGTGTCCGCCGAGCTGGCCTGCACCACGATCGAGGTGATCGCGCCGTACCCGGTGAGCTTCTCCTGCACGGTGGTCAGCGGCGCGATGATCGTGTCGTTCGGGTCCTCGAACCCGGTCGCGCCCTTGTCGGCCAGCACGCCGACCACGGTGAACGGCGTCGCCCCGATGACGATCTGCTTGTCCAGCGGGTTGACGGTGTCGAACAGGTTCGTCGCCACGGTCTGGCCGATCACCACCACCTTGCGGTTGTTCCGCACGTCGTCGGCGCCGAACGGGCTCCCCCTGCCGACGGGCGAGTTGGTGGCCTGGAAGTACGCCGGGTACGTGCCGACGATGCTGGTGCTGGCGCTCGCGCCGACGTAACTGGCGGTGGAGGTGGTAGACACCTCCGGCGACACGCTCTTGATGTCCGGCGCCTCGGTACGGTCCATCAGCGCCTGCGCCGCCTGCACGGTGAGCTGCTGGTTCTGGCTGGACGCCGCCCCGCCGCCGCCGAACCGCCGGCCCGCCCCGCCGCCGAACACGGTCACCGTGTTGGTGCCGAGCTGGTCGATGTTGGCCTTGATCTGCCTGGCCGAGCCGTTGCCGACCGCCACCAGCAGGATCACCGCGCCGACACCGATCAGGATGCCCAGCGTGGTGAGCATCGACCGCAGCTTGTTCGCCGACAGCCCGCGCAGCGCGGCCGCCATGACCTCCCTGACACTCACTGCTCTCCCCCCGGGTCGCTTCGCTCCGCGGCGCTCACTACTTCCGCGCGTTCGCCTCGCTCCGCTGCGGTCACCACTTCCCCCGTTCGCTTCGCTCCGCGGCTTCATGCCCTGTCGAGCCGGTCTCCGCAAACCGCGCTCCGACCGTCTCGACACGGCGCCGCTCCGCTGCGCTCACCAGCTCACCCCCACCGCGGCGGCCTCCTCGGCGAGCAGGCCGTCGCGCATCCGCAGCACCCGGCGTGCCCGCGCGGCCACGTCGTGTTCGTGAGTGATCATGACGATGGTCCGGCCGGCCGCGTTCAGGTCGTCGAACACCCGGAGCAGGTCGGCGCTGGACTCGGTGTCCAGGTTGCCGGTGGGCTCGTCGGCGAGGATCAGCGTCGGCGCGGTGACCAGGGCACGGGCGATCGCGACCCGCTGCTTCTGGCCGCCGGACAGCTCCGACGGCTCGTGGTGCAGCCGGTCGCTCAGCCCGACCATGTCGAGCGCCGCCAGGGCCCGCCGGCGCCGTTCCGGCCGGGACACGCCCTTGTAGTACGTGAGCGGCAGCTCGACGTTCGCGAGGGCGTTCATCCGCGGGATCAGGTTGAACGCCTGGAAGACGAACCCGATCTTGCGGTTGCGGACGATCGTCAGCGCCGCCTCGCTGAGCGAGGCCACGTCGATGCCGTCCAGCAGGTACCGGCCGGTCGACGGCACGTCCAGGCAGCCGAGCAGGTTCATCAGCGTGGACTTGCCGGAGCCGGACGCGCCCATCACCGCGACGTAGTCGCCCCTGCCGACGGTGAACGACACCCCGCGCAGCGCGTGCACGGCCGCGTCGCCCTGCCCGTACACCCTGGTCAGGTGCTGCGCCTCGATGACCGGCGCGGCGCCACCCGGTGCCATCACGGCGGTGTCGTCCTGCCGGTGCTGACCGGTCACCGGCCACCGCCGAGGGTGCCGCCGGGCAGCGTGCCCGCGCCGCCGGTGCCGCCGGTGCCGCCGAGCCGGTTGCCCGCGCCGCCGAACCGCCCGGTGTTGCCCAGGTTGCCGTTGCTGGTGGTGGCGAGCGTCAGCACGACCTGCTCGCCCTGGCTGAGGCCGGCGCTGATCTGGGTCTGCCGGTCGCCCTGCACGCCGAGCGTGACCGGCACGCTGACCTGCTTGCCGTTGCGCAGGACGGTGACCGTGGACGAGCCGCCGCCGGTGTGCACGGCCTGGGTGGGCACCCACAGCGCGTTGTCGGCCTCGGCGGTGGTGACGGTGATCGTGGCGGACTGGCCGGGCCGCAGCGACGGGTCGGCCTGGTCCAGGCTGACCGTGACGCCGTACTCGACCACGTTGCTGGCGGTGGTGGACGTCGGGTCGATCTGCGCGACCGCGCCGGTCCCGTCCACGTTCGGCAGCGCGTTGAACGTCACGGTGGCCGCCTGCCCGACCTTGAGCTTGGCCACGTCCGTCTCGGAGAACGCCGCGTGCACCTGGAGCTTGCTCATGTCGGCGACGACGATGAACCCGCCGGTGGTGCTGGCCGTGCCGCTGCTGTTGGACGACCCGTTGCCGCCGTTACCGCCGTTGCCGCCGTTCCCCCCGCTGGAGTTGGAGCTGGAGCTGGAGCTGGAGCTGGAGCTGCTGGTCGAGCCGGAGCTGGAGCCGCCGACGATGCCGTTGACGGCGAGTACGGTCCCGGAGATCGGCGCGGCGAGCGTGCAGGCGTCCAGCGTGTGCTGGTCGGCGTCGACCTGGGCCTGGGCCGAGGCGACCTGGGCCTGCGCCGAGGCCACGCTGCTCCCGCTGCCGCCGCTGCCGGCCCGGTTGGCCGTGGGGGTGGGCGAGGCGGTGGCCGCCTCCGCGCTGTCCAGCGAGTCCTGGGCGGCGGTGAGCTGCGCCTTGGCCACGTCGAGCTGGCGCTGGGCGGCGGACGGGTCCAGCTTGGCGAGCGTGTCGCCCTTGTTGACCTGCTGGCCGACCTTCACGTCGATCTCGGACACCGTGCCGGTGGTGCCGAAGCTGGCGCCGATGAGCTGGCTCGGCTCGACCGTGCCGGCCGCGGACACGGTCGCGGTGACCGTGCCGCGCTGGACGGTTACCGTGCGTGTGTTCTTGCCGGCGGCGGAGGCGCCGGAGCCGTCCAGCACGAGGTAGGTGATCAGCCCGCCGGCCAGGAGCAGCACGACCAGACCGACGTTGATCAGGAGGATCTTCCGTTGCATCACGCGGCATACCCTGGTGGGACCGCATGAGACGACGGTAAGTGAAACCTATGAGTTCTCTAGGAACGTCCGGACGGCGGCGAACAGCGTCTCCGGCTCCTCCAGGTGCCCGAAGGACCCGCTGCGCTCCAGCATGACGAACTCGGCCTTCGGCGCGGCCGCGGCGAGCTCCCGCTGGAGCCTCGGGTACAGCGCCCGGTCGTACCGCCCCGCGACCACCAGCACCGGCGCGGTGATCTCCGGTAGCCGGGGCCGGAAGTCCGGGATCGCCGGGATCTGACCGCCGATGACGAAGTCGACGTCGGCCCCGCAGAACACCGGGTACAGCTCCTGGTTGCGGGCGCCCGGCTCGTCCAGCAGCAGCGCCGCGTTGTCCGGGTCGAAGAACCGGACGAGCCGGCCGTGCACCGCGAACTCGGCCCGCAGGTCCGGGTGGGTGGACGGCACGCCGGCGGCGTGCAGCGCCTCGATCCGGTCCCACACCTCGGGGAACTGGTTCGCGATCTCCCGGTTGATGTTCTCGTGGTTGAGCTGCCACATCCACGGGCTGTGCAGGGTGTTGGCCAGCACCACCGAGCGCACCAGCTCCGGGTGGTCCAGGGCCAGCGCCTGCACGATCAGGCCGCCGTAGGAGAACCCGTACAGGTGCGCCGGCCCGACCTGCCCGAGCAGCGCCGCCACGTCGGCCACGTCCCCGGCGAAGGTGATCTCGCGCAGGTCGTCGGGGTGGTCGGAGCGGCCGCGGCCGTACAGGTCCACGTACATCACCCGGTACCCGCCGGCCAGCGCCGAGAACGTCGGGTGGAAGGCCACGTGCGATCCTGCCGGCCCGAGCCCGGCGAGCAGCACCAGCAGCGGCCCCTCGCCCTCGGTCTCGGTCCACAGCCGGTGGCCGCGAACGGTCCGGTACTTCCCCGCCGGGTGCTCGATCACGCGAAGACCTCCGTCCTGATACCCCGGCGCACCAGCGCCGGGACGCAGAGTGAACTTCCCAGGCCGCCGATCCAGAGCGCGGCCGGCAGCCCCGACACCGCGATCACCCCGGCGGCCAGCGCGCTGCCCAGCGGCACCGCGCCCCAGACCACGAACTTGAACGCCGCGTTCGTCCGGCCCAGCAGCTCCGGCGGGGCGGCGGTCTGGCGCAGCGTCAGCGAGATCACCCCGAACATGCCCTCGCCGGTGCCGTGCAGGATGCTCGCCGCCACCAGCCCCGGCACCGACCGGAGGCCGCCCGCCACCGGCATCAGCGCCAGCCCGGTCACCGACACGACGGCCGTCAGCGCGAGCGCGCGCGGGTCGCCGATCCGGCCGGCGAGCCGGTGCGACAGCAGGTTGCCGAGCGGGTACCCGAGCGCCGCCGCGCCCACCACCAGGCCGACCGCGGTGGCGGACAGCCCGAGCTGGTACCGGCCGTACAGCACCAGCGTGGCCTGCACCATGGAGGTGAACAGGACGTACACGCCGCCGCACCACAGCACCGGTTCGAGCAGCGGATGGCCGAGCACGAACCGCAGGCCGGCGCTGATCTCCCTGCGCAGCCAGCCGCGCCCGCGCGGGCCGGCCGGCGGCGCGGTGTCCGGGTGCCGGATCGCGGCGAGCGTGACCACCGAGGCGAGCAGCGCGCCGACGTGCGCGACCACCCCGCCGACCGGCCCGAACCAGCCGACGATCCGCCCGCCCAGCGCCGGCCCGGCGGCCAGCGCGGTCGACTCGGAGAAGTACAGCCGGGCGTTGCCGCGCCGCAGCCGGACCGGGTCGGACTCCAGCGTGGGCAGGTACGAGGAGTACGCCACCTGGAAGAACACGGTCGCGCAGCCGGCGGCCACGGCGACCGCGAACAGGCCGGCGAAGGTCAGCCCGCCGGTCACGGCCAGCGCCGCGACCAGGCCGTAGCAGCACAGCCGGGCCACGTCGGACAGCAGCATCACCCGGCGGCGGCGTACCCGGTCCACGATCGCGCCGGCCGGCAGCCCCAGCACCAGGAACGGCACGAACAGCGCGAACCGCAGCAGCGCGGCCTGCGCGACCGGCACGTGCAGCGCGCCGACGGCGAGCAGCGGGAGCGCGAACGCGGCGACCTGGTCGCCGAGCAGGCTGGCGGACTGGCCGGCCCAGAGCAGGCCGAAGTCGACGCGGGGCGGGTCCGCCGGCGGGGCGGCCGGAGTGCGGACGAGCAGATCGCTGGACACCGCTCGATCCTCAGCCGCCACAGCGGGCAAAGCTGGCGGGTTTCGGACCTCGCTGCCACGATCAAGAGACTGTGCCCGCGAAACGACAGGAGAACGCGGGCACAACTCCTTGATCGTGGCAGGGGCCGGGAGTGGGGTGGCGGATTTCGGACCTGGCGTCGCGGGCGGCAAGATGTGACGGTGCTGGAGGTGACGGGGCTCGCGGGGCGGGAGGAGCGCGCGTACCGCGCGCTGCTCAAGCTGCCGGCCGCCACCGCCGCGGAGCTGGCCGGCCGGCTCGACGCGTCCACCGAGGAGGTGCACGCCGTGCTGCGGGCGCTCGAGGCGCGCGGCATGGTGAGCCTCACCCCGGGCTCCCCGCCCCGGTACCGCGCCGCACCGCCCGACCTGGCCTTCGGCCCGCTGCTACGGCGCCGCGAGGAGGAGATCGCGCAGATCCGGACGCTCGTGTCCGACCTCGCCGACGAGTACCGCAGTCGTGTCGCGCTGCGCGGGGCCGGCGAGCTGGTCGAGGTGGTGTACGGGCAGCGGGCCATCGCGCAGCGGATGGAACAGCTCCAGCGCACCGCCCGCCGCGAGGTGCGCGGGCTGGTGAAGCAGCCGGTCATCGCGGTGTCCGCGGCCGAGAACGTCACCGAGAACGCGGTGCTCGACGCCGGCGTGCGGTACCGGGTGCTGTACGACCGGGAGCTGCTCGAACTGCCCGACGACCCGTTCCGGATCGCGATCTCCGCGCGCAACGGCGAGGAGTCGCGGATCGGCGTCGACCTGCCGCTCAAGCTCGCCATCGCCGACGACGTGCTGGCGATCGTGCCGGTCGCCCCGCCGAGCCCGCCGGACGAGCCGTCCGCGGTGCTGGTCCACCCGAGCGGGCTGCTGGACGCGCTGTGCGCGCTGTTCGAGCGGCTGTGGGCGACCGCGTCGCCGGTGCTGGTGACGGCGGACGGGGTGGCCGTCGCCGACGACGCGGCGGGTGTGCCGTCAGCCGACGACCTGCACCTGCTGTCGCTGCTGCTGGCCGGCCTGACCGACCAGGCCATCGCTGGGCAGTTGCGGGTCAGCGTCCGCACCGTGCAGCGGCGGCTGCGCGACATGATCGAGATGACCGGCGTGCGGACCCGGGTCCAGCTGGTCTGGCAGGCCACCCGGCGCGGCTGGATCTGATCCGCACTCGCCTTGGCGGGGTCCGGCCATGGCATGGTTTCGCCACCTTTACACCGGTAGGTAACCGCGAGGATCTCCCCAGCAGCGTGTCGTGGGAGGCCTTGGATGCGTCGGTGGATTCGGGTGGCCGGTGCGGCCGTCGTGGTGGCCGGGACGGTGGCCGGTACGGGGGTGCGGCCGGCGTCGGCGGACCCCGGACCCGCGCCGGGCGGCGGCGGTACCGAGGCGAGTGAGGCGACGGTCACGCTGGTGACCGGGGACCGGGCGCGGGTGGTCACCGATCCGGCCGGCCGGGCGAGCGTGTCGCTGCTGCCGCGCGCGGACGGGACGACCACGCCGTACCTGATCCGGCAGTTCGGCGACGACCAGTACGTGGTCCCGCGGGCCGCCACCCGCGCGCTCGCCGACGGCCGGCTGGACGAGCGGCTGTTCAACGTCACCGGCCTGGTCCGGCAGGGCTACGACGACGCGCACACCGCGAAGCTGCCGCTGATCGCCACCTACCCGCCGGCGCGTTCGCTCACGGCGATGGCCGCACCACGGGGAGCGACCAGGACCCGGCTGCTCGCGCCGATCTCCGGCGCGGCGCTGGCCGAGGACAAGAGCCAGGCGACCGCGTTCTGGCAGGCGTTCAGCGGCGACAGCGGCATCCGCAAGCTGTGGCTGGACGGCCAGGTCAAGGCCCAGCTGGCGGAGTCGACCGCGCAGATCCACGCGCCGGAGGCGTGGGCGGCCGGGTACGACGGCGCCGGCACCACCATCGCCATGCTGGACAGCGGCGTCGACGGCGACCACCCCGACCTGGTGGGCCAGGTCAAGGCGGAGCAGAACTTCACCGCCGACCCGTCCACCTACGACGGCAACGGCCACGGCACCCACACCGCCGCCACCGCCGCCGGCACCGGCGCGGCCTCCGGCGGGCGGGAGCGCGGCGTGGCCCCCGGCGCGAAGCTGCTGGTCGGCAAGGTGCTCGACGACTGGGGGTACGGCCAGGACTCCTGGGTCATCGCCGGGATGCAGTGGGCCGTCGACCAGGGCGCCGACGTGGTGTCGATGAGCCTCGGCAGCTCCGGCGTCACCGGCTGCGACGACCCGGTCGGCGCGGCGGCCGAGGCGCTCACCGGCCGCGCGCTGTTCGTCATCGCCGCCGGCAACGACGGGCCGCACAAGTCGGCGGCCAGCCCGGGCTGCGCGCCGGACGCGCTCACCGTCGGCGCGGTGGACGGCGCCGACCGGACCGCGGACTTCTCCAGCCGCGGGTTCGTGCCGGGGACGCACACGCTCAAGCCGGAGATCGCCGCGCCGGGCGTGGGGATCGTGGCGGCGGCGGCCGGGGGCAGGGGCGATGACGCGTACCGCAGCCTGTCCGGTACGTCGATGTCGACCCCGCACGTGGCCGGCGCCGCCGCGATCCTCAGGCAGCGGCACCCGGACTGGACGCCGGCCCAGCTCAAGGCCGGCCTGGTCTCCTCGGCCGACGGCACCGTGCCGGGCTGGGTGGACGAGGTGGGCGCGGGCAGGGTGGACGTGGCCGCCGCGCTGCGGGCGACCGTGCTCGGTCCGGCGGCCGTGCGGGCCGGCGCGTTCGCGTGGCCGCAGGGCGCGGCATCGGTGTCCACCACGCCGGTGACCTACACCAACACCGCCGACCAGCCGGTCACGCTGCGGCTGCGGCTGGCCGCGGTGGCCGGCAACGACGACAAGCCGGCCCCCGCCGGGATGGTCACGCTGGGCGCGACGACCGTGACCGTGCCGGCGCGCGGGACCGCGTCGGTGCCGCTGCGGGTGGACGCCAGCGGGTCGATTCCGCTCGCCCGGTACGGCGACTTCGGCGGCCGCGTCCTCGCCACCGCCTCCGACGGCACGGCCGTGTCCACGCCGTTCGCGTTCTACGTCGAGCCGCGGACCGTCACGCTCACGGTCAAGGTGCGCGACCGCACCGGCGCCGCCGCCACCTACGGCAGCACGCTCGCGGTCACCAATCTGGACACCGCGCTCGGCACGGTGGACTACCTGAAGGGCGACGACGCGCTCACCTACCGGGTGCGCACCGGCTCGTACCTGCTCGGCGCGATGGTGTCCACACTGGACGACGCGCCGGCCACGGTGTCCCGGCTCAACCACTCCTACGCCTACCTCGGCTACCCGCAGCTCACGCTCACCAGGGACACCACCATCACGCTGGACGCGAGGCAGGCGCACCGGGTCACCGTCGGCGGCGACCGGCCGCTGGAAGACCACGCCTCCGAGATCGGCTTCGGCCGCTGGTGGGACGGCCGGTGGGTGCAGACAGGCGGGTATGTCGGCGACGGCACGGTCCCGGAGTACTACGCCTGGACCGCCGGCAGGGCCACGCTCGGCGGGTTCGAGTTCGGCATCTACTGGCGGCTCACCGCCCCGGAGCTGAAGATGACCGTCGCCGGCCGGCACGGCTTCGACGTGCCCACCCTGTACGGCGTGCTCACCGGGCAGGGCCGGGACCGGTTCCGCGGCCGGGGCGAGGCGCCGCTGGTGGACGCCGGCGACGGCACCGCGCTGACCCGTGTCGCCGGGAAGGTCGCGCTGGTCACGCTGACGCAGTGGTGGGAGACCACCGACGTGGCGACGGCGGCGAAGGCGGCCGGCGCGGTCGGCGTGCTTTTCTCCCGGCCCGAGGCCGGCCGCTGGCAGCCGCTCAACTCCGACGTGCTGCCGGTCGCCACCGTCGAGGCGTCGACCGCGGCGGCGCTCCGCGACCGGCTCGCCGCCGGCCCGGTCACGCTGCGCTGGAACGGCATCCCGGACAGCCCGTACGTCTACAACGTCGGCTTCACCGAGGCCGGCCCGGTCGACCGGGACCTGCGCTACCGGGTGCGCGACCGCGACCTGGCCACCGTGCGCGACACCTGGTACGGGGTCGGCGGCGCGCCCACCCACTACACGGACTGGCTCAGCCTGCGCCGGCCGTGGAACCCGCTCGCCTCGATCCCGATCGGGCTGTACTCGCCGGTCGCGGCGCCCGGCGAGCGCACCGAGTACTACACCGCCGGGCTCGGCCCGTGGCTGCACACCGCGAAGACCGACATGTCCAGCGGGTTCGTGATGAACGACTTCAGCGCCTACCGGCCCGGCCAGCACCGGGCCGAGGACTGGTACCGCGGTGTGCTCGCCCCCGTCGCCGGCCGGAACCTGGCCGACGGGTCGACGTACCTGACCGGCTCCCGCACCGCCAACAAGCTGGCCGTCAACCTGCGCTGGGGGTACTGGGGCGACAGCGACCCGAACCACTGGTCACCGGGCGGGCTCGACGTCTACGGCTTCGCCACCCTCCGGGACGGCGCCGGGCAGGTGCTGGGCCAGACCGCCGAGCAGGGCGTGTTCGCGGTGCCGGCCGCGGCGGGCGACTACACGCTGACGTACTCGGTGCGCACCGACGAGGAGTCACAGGCGGGCTGGCAGCGCTCGCCGGCCACCGACACCACCTTCCGGTTCCGCTCCGGGCGCGACGACACCGCGCCCGGCAGGCCGCTGCCGATGATCTTCCCGCGCTACCGCGCGCCGGTGGACGTGGCCAACACGCTGCCGGCCCGCGACCGCCAGTTCATCGTGCTGTCGGCGGTGGGCCACGCCGGATACGCGCCCGGCCCGATCGTGGCGGCCAGCCTGTCCTGGTCCTACGACGGCGGCCGCACCTGGGTGGCCGCGCCGGTGCGCCGCCGGCACGGGCAGTGGGTGGCCGAGGTCGACCACCGCGACGCGGCCGGCAAGGCCGTCACTCTCCGCGTCGACCTCACGGACCGGAACGGCGCGGGGGTGAGCCAGACCGTGCTGTCCGCGTACACCGTCCGGCCGTGAGCGCAGCCATGCGGAGCGAACCAGTGAGATGAGACCTCCCTCTCCCGCGGCACCCTGCCCCCGGCCGCGGGCGGGTGGGCGGCTCCGGCCGGAAGCGGAGCCGCCCACCCGTGACAGCTGTCATGGCGAAACCAGGACGGGCCGTGCTGGGGCGCCGGGGCCGTGACATGCGAAGGTGGGCGCGTGAGTTCGATGACGCTGCGCGCCCCGCGACACCGGGTGAGCCCTACCGCCGTCTGGTACTGGACCGCGCGGGCCGCCGCGGGGTGGCTGGTGCTGGTGGCCGCGCAGGTGGTCTGGTGGATCGGCGACGGCGGCCACACCACGCCGCACCTCCTCGGCCTGGCGGCGACCGTGGTGCTGGCCGCCGCCCACCTCACCGTGATGCCGCGCTGGCGGTACCGGGTGCACCGGTGGGAGGCGACCACCGACGCCGTCTACACCCAGTCGGGCTGGTTCAACCAGGAGCGCCGGATCGCCCCGATCTCCCGCATCCAGACCGTGGACAGCGAGCGCGGGCCGGTCGAGCAGCTGTTCGGCCTGGCCAACGTGACCGTGACCACGGCGTCCGCCGCCGGTCCGGTGAAGATCCACGGCCTGCGCTGGGACGACGCCCAGCGGCTGGTGTCCGAGCTGACCGCGCGGGTGGACACCGGCGAGGACGACGCCACGTGACCAGCCCGAGCGT
Organism: Mycobacteriales bacterium; assembly: GCA_045806985.1. Lineage (GTDB taxonomy): Bacteria > Actinomycetota > Actinomycetes > Mycobacteriales > JBJMIH01 > JBJMIH01. Next base: position 11,287 of record JBJMIH010000099.1, read on the forward strand.
TCCAGCCACCGCCGGGCACGCCGACGACGTGACGTGGCGGCGGCTCAGCAACCGGATGCTGCTCGTCCACCCGGTACAGGAGCTGATCAGGGCGCTGCCGGCGCTGGCCGGCCTGCTCATCGCCGGCACCAGTGGCGGCCAGGGTCCGCTGTGGAGCCTGGCCGGCGTGGCCGTGGTGACCGGGCTGGGCCTGCTGCGCTGGTTCACCACGACGTACCGGATCGGGCCGGAGCGGGTCGAGCTGCGCCGGGGCCTGCTGCGCCGCCGGGTGCTCAGCGTGCCGCGCGACCGCATCCGCACCGTCGACGTCACCGCGCACGCCATGCACCGGCTGCTCGGCCTGGCCAAGGTGACGGTCGGCACCGGACGCTCCGACCGCAAGGACGACAGCGGCATCAAGCTCGACGGCCTGTCCGCGGCCGCCGCCGCCTCGCTCCGCGAGGAGCTGCTGCACTGGCGCGGCGCCCGCCCGGCCGCCGCCGGCACACCCGGCGCCGCCGGCGCACCCGACCTCGCCAAGGCCGCCGAGGTGGAGACCGAGCTGGCGCGGTTCCGGCCGGAGTGGGTGCGGTACGCGCCGTTCACCCTGTCCGGGCTGGTCACCATCGGCATCCTCGCCGGCTTCAGCGGCCACCTGCTCTCCCAGGCGCACCTGCACCCGGGCCGGTTCGGGCCGCTGCGGGACGCCGCCGACCGGGTACGGGAGGCGCCGCTCCCGGTCGCGATCGCCCAGGTGGTGGTCGGGCTGGCGGTGGCGATCGCGGTGCTGTCCACGATCGGGTACCTGCTGGCCTTCGCGAACTTCCGGCTGACCAGGCACTCCGGCGGAACCCTGCATGTCAGCCGCGGGCTCATCACCACCCGGGCCACCAGCATCGAGGAGCGCCGGCTGCGCGGCGTCGAGCTCAACGAGCCGCTGCTGCTGCGGCTGGTCCGCGGCGGCCGCTGCCAGGCCATCACCACCGGCCTGCGGGTCGGCCGCGGCTCCGGCGGCACGCTGCTGCTGCCGCCGGCCGCCCGCACCGAGGCCGAGCGGGTGGCGGTCGCGGTGCTCGGTACCGCCGAGCCGCTGGCCTGCCCGCTCACCCCGCACGGGCCGGCCGCGCGGCAGCGCCGGTACACCCGCGCGCTGGCCGGCGCGGCCCTGCTGGTCGCGGCCGTGCTCGCGCTGGCATGGCTGGTGGGGCTGCCGGCCTGGGTGTGGGTGGGATCGTTCGCCGCGCCGCCGGTGGCGGCGCTGCTCGCCGCCGACCGGTACCGCGCGCTCGGCCACGCGATGGTCGGCGGGCGACTGGTCAGCCGGCGCGGGTCGATCGTGCGCCGGCGCAGCGTGCTGGCCTGTGACGGCATCATCGGCTGGAACCTGCGCCGGTCGTTCTTCCAGCGCCGCGCCGGGCTGGCCACGCTCACCGCCACCACCGCAGCCGGCGCCCAGCGCTACGACGTGCCGGACGTGCCGGACGGCGAGGCGCTGCGGCTCGCCGACGCGGCCCTGCCCGGCCTGCTCACCCCGTTCCTGGCGGATATCCCGCAAAGCTGACCTCACGTCACAGCCTGTCCGGCGAGGTAGGGTCAAGTACTCCCCCGACCCTTCAGGTATGAAGCACGGAAAGAGGGCAGTAATGCACGGGGTGACCCTCACCCTCGACGCGGCCGGCACCGACCCCACTGCCGAGCTGCTGTCGTTCGCGACCTGGCTGGACGCCATCGCCGCCCTGCGCGGGCGGTACGAGCTGGTCAGGGCAGCGCCGCAGCCGGGCACCATGGACGGCGGCGCCTTCAGCCACCTGTTGATGCAGCTCGCCGACCCGCAGTCGATCACGGCGGTCCTGATCGCGCTGTGGCAGTGGCAGCGCGGCCGGATGCCCAGCGTGACGATGAAGGTCAGGAACCGCAACGGCACCGAACTCGAGTTCACCGTCAAGCACCTCAGCCGCCAGAAACTGGACGAACTGCTGCCGGAGTGGACTCAGCAGATCCGGGACCTGCGGGACGAGGAGCAGACCGAGTCCGGCCCCGATGCCCCGCCGGAACCACCCGCCGAGGAGGACGGCGAGGAATAGGCGATGCCCCCCTGGTTCCGACGCCCTGATCCCGAAACTTCGCGCATCCTGATCGTCGGCGCCTCCACGTTCGCCAACCTGCCCGGACTCCCGCAGGTGGAGGCCGCCACCGCCCGGCTGAACCAGCTCCTCCTCGCCGACCGGCACGCCCCGTTCCGGCACGGCGAGTACGTGCCGCACCCGTACAGCCCCGCCGACGTCACCCGGCCGCTCGCCAGGGCCGCCCGCGAGGCCACCGACGTGCTGCTGGTGTACTACGCCGGCCACGGGGTGCTGGGCACCACGAGCCAGCTCTACCTGGCCGTGGAGAGCACCCGCACCGACGACCTGCTCAACTCGGCGGTGGCGCTGCGCGAGGTGTACGAGCACCTGGCCGAGAGCCCGGCCGCCGCGAAGGTACTAATCCTGGACTGCTGCCACTCCGGCCTGGCACTGGCCACGCTGCCCGGCCCGCTCAACGCCGAGAGCGCGGTCCTCGCGTCAGTACGCGACCTGGGCCTGGTCGACCTGCCGACCGACGCCGACTACCCGGCGGTCAGCGGCGACCTGTGCGACATCCTGGCGACGGCGGCGGTCACGCAGGAACCGGTCACCCTCGGCTCGCTCGAGGATCAGCTGCGGCACCGGGCCCAGCGGGCCGGCCGCGCCGAGATCCCCGGCCTCGCCCACCGGGGCGACGTGCTCAACCTCGACCTGTCCGCGCCCGGGGCCGAGCCGACCGCCATCGCGCCGCGTCGCGGCGCCGACAGCGGCCCGCCGCCGGAGACGCCGTCGCGTACCCCGGATCGCGCCAGCACCCGGGCCATCGTCGCCGGCGCCGGCGCGCTCGCCGGCGGGCTGACCGTGCCGCAGGTGCGCAGGGCGCTCATGGAGGTGACCAGCGCGCTGACCAGCAACCGGGTCGGCGTGGTGGAGCCGGCGCACTGCCTGCGGGTCACCGGCGACGACCTGCTGGACACGGTGGCCGGCACGCCCGCCGGCGACCTGCTGCTGGTGTACTACGCGGGTGGGGCGGTGGTGGATCCCGCCGGCGTCGTCGTGCTGGAGACCTCGGACACCGATCCGGAAGGGCCGTGGCCGAACGGGTCGAGCATCCGCGAGCTGCTGGACGAGCTGCGCGGTCCGCCGGGGCAGGACGCGGTCCGGGTGGTCATCCTCGACCTGCTGTTGCAGGGCCCGCGTACCGCGATCGACTGGGAACGCTGCCTGGAGCCGCTCGACGGCGACGACCGCACCTGCCTGGTCGCGTCCGCCACCCCGGTGGCGAACGCGGCGGCCGGCGGGCGTTTCACCACGTTCACCGGCGAGCTGCTGGACGTGCTGTACAACGGCATCCGCGGCGGGCCGGTCACCGCCGAACGGCTCGCCGCCGAGCTGGCGGGGCAGGTCGACGGGCTCACCACGGTGGTCGGCGCGGAGGCCGCACCGGTGGTGGTGACCACGGCGAGCGCCACGGCCCCCGAGCCGCCGCCAACGCTGACACCGCCGCCACCCGTACCGCCACCACGGCCGCGGGGGCCGCTGCCGCCGTGGGCGTTCGCGGTCGTCGCCATCGCCGTGGTGGTGGTGGTCGCCGGCGCCGTCGCACTGGTCAGGGGGGTGGGCGGGGGCGGGTCGTCCTGCCGGCCGCCGCTGGAGCTGCGGGTGCTCGCCTCGCCGGAGAACGCCGCCACCGTGCGGGAGGCCGCGGACCGGTTCGCCGCCGACGCGGCCGGCGGCGGCGGCTGCCGGCCGTACCACCTCACCGTGTACTCCGCCCCGGTCAACGACGTGATCGCCGGGTTCGCGGACGCGGCGTCCTGGGCCGGGCAGCCCAGGCCCGCCGGCGCCCGGCTGGTGCCGGCGCGCGACATCGGCCCGCAGCCGGACGCCTGGTTCGCCGACTCGACCGCCGACGTGGCCAGGGCGAGGGCCGCGGTGAAGGCGCCGGCCAGCCTGGATCCGGGCGTGCCGCTCGCCTCCTCGCCGGTGGTGCTGGGCGTGCCGAGGGTCGACGCCGACCGGTTCGGGCAGGTCCCCGAGGTGACCTGGACGACGCTGCGCACCTCCGCCACGAACGCGAACCTCCAGCTCGCCAGGCCGAACCCGCTCAGCTCGGCGGCCGGCCTGATGGCGACCATGGGCCTGTACCAGGACGCCGCCGGGAACGCCGCTCCCGACTCGGACACCGCCAGGAGCGAGGTGCAGAAGGTGGAGCCGGCGGTGGAGGCCCCCGGGTACCCGCTCAACGACAGCACCGACCTGCTCTGCCACGAGATCCGGGCCAACCCGCCGGCCGCCGTGATCGTGTCCGAGCAGGCGCTGGTCGAGTACAACCTGGGCAAGCTCCCCGGCTGCGCCGGCGGGCCTACCAGCACTCACCAACTGGTCGCCTACTACCCGTCCGACACGCCCCGCCTCGATCTCACCGTCGTCGGCGTCCACTGGGGACAGTCGGGCGACGGCGCGGCGCGCAGGGCGGCGCTCGACGACTTCACGCGGTGGCTGCGCGGGCGGGACGGCGGCGGGAAGGTGTTCGCGGTGAACGGCTACCGTCCGGCGCACACCGCCACGCCGGCCGGGGGCTCGCCGCTGGTCCGCAACGAGAGCGGGGCGTACGAGGCCGCCCACGTCGGGCCGCGGCCCGACCCGAACCGGATCGCCGCCACGCTCGACTCCTACGCCCGCTTCCACAGCGCCGGCCGGGTGCTGTTCCTGCTGGACGTGTCCGGCTCGATGAGTGACGACGACAAGCTGGCCAGGGCGCAGGCCGCCGTCGACCGCGCGCTGGACCTGAAGAATCCCGCGGACATCGTCGGCGTGCAGGCCGTCCCGTCGTCGGTGACCAACCCCCGCGACCCGGTCACGCTGGTCCCGTTCACCTCCGGGGGCCTCGACGCGGTACGCGGGGCCGTGCACGGCACGGTCCCGCTGGACGAGGGCGCCGCGCTGTACGACGCGCTCGGCTCGGCCGTCGGCGCGATGCGGTCGCCGGGCGCGCCGGCCAGGCAGGCGATCGTGGTACTCACCGACGGCGACGACCTGTCCGGCGGGCACCGGCTGAGCACCCTGACCCCGGACGCGCTGAAGGCGCTGGCGGGCGCGGGACCGCCGGTGCCGATCCAGGTCGTCGCGTTCTCCCCGGCCAGCTGCCAGGACCCGGGGCTGGCCCAGGTGGCGCGGGACTCGGGCGGGCAGTGCCTCGCCGACGGCAATCTCAACCAGGCCGTCGCCAGGGCGGTCGCCGGCGTGTGGGGAGGTGGCTGACATGGGCGGCCGACGGGTGGCG
>JBJMIH010000100.1:0-8178 GCA_045806985.1 Mycobacteriales bacterium
CCGGGACGTCCTCGACCAGGATCTCGCGCCGGCGCCGCCGCGTGCCGGACAGGTACAGGTTGATCATGATCCGGTACGTGTAGGAGTCCACGGTCTCCTGCCGGACCGTGCGCCACCGCGGATAGAGCCTGACGAAGGTGGCCTGGACCAGATCGTCGGCCGTATGCCAGTCGCCGCACAGCCCGTAGGCCGTCCGGCGCAGGCCAGGCGCCCTCCCGGTGAAGTACTCGGTGAACTCGGCCTCCCATGACCGGCTGGTCATGGCCGCCCCGTGAGTTTGCGGAACACAGTTGAATACCTTCGAAGTGGTGCCGCCGGTTCAACCTTCCCGCAAATTGATTGAAGAAGGACTGCCCGAAGAAGGCCGGCGCCTCCTCGTGGACGCCCGGCACCCGGGCCCCGGCGCTGGCGGGACCCGGGCGGCTTCACCGGATGAGGGTCTCAGCAACCGCAGGTGTAGTACGTGATGTCCCAGTGGTTGCCCTCGTCACAGTAGAGATTGCCGGACGGTGCCTTCCACTGCGGGTAGCCGTCGCCGCGCAGGCCGATGTAGCTGAAGTCGTTCTTGATGTAGGAGTCGATGCAGCCGTTGTGGCTGATGTCGACCTTGTAGCCGTTCCAGTGGCTGTACGTGCCGGAGGCGTGGCCGGTCTCGGTGCCGCCGGTGATGTTGATCGCGCAGCCGCTGGCCCGCTTCAGCGTGATGACCCCGCTCACGGTGCTCTGGTTGATCTGCTCGAACGAGGTGCAGTGCGCGTTGTTGCGGTCGGTGCAGTTGCCGCTGGAGGACCAGGTGACGCCGGCGGCGCTGAGCTGCGAGGCGGCCTGGGCCTGGGTGAGCTTGGTCACCATCGGGGTGACCGTGCCGGCGTGCGCCGCCGTGCCGGTGAACGCCACCAGCGTGAGCGCGCCGGTCACCAGGGCGGCGGCGAGGCCGCCGAGTTTCTTCACCATCGGGGTGCTCCTTCCGGACCTCAGCCCCAGCAGCTCTGGCTGCTCGACCAGGGCTGCCAGCCGCGCTGGAGGTAGAGGGTGTGGGCCATCGAGATGTTCGAGGAGGCGTACAGGGCGCTGTGCGCGTCGCCGCCCAGGCCCTGCAGGGTGCCGCCGTCGTTGAGCTGGAAGATCCCGTAGTCGCGGGTGCCGTTGGTGTTGCGGTTGATGGCGATCTCGTTGTAGCTGGACTCGCACCTGGCGACCCGCAGCGCGGTGGGCGCCGCCGAGCCGAAGACCGAGTTGATCATGCTCTGGACCTGGCTGGCGGAGGCCGTGTCGAGGGTGACGCCGCCGGGGCTGTCCAGGTGGGACCTGGTGGTCGGGCCGACGATCCCGTCCACGCCGATGCTGGACCGGCCCTGGAACGCCTCGACCGCGTTCCGGGTGGCCGGCCCGAAGTTGCCGTCCACCGACAGGTGGGCGCCGAGCTGGTTCAGCCGGGTCTGGAGCTCGCTGACGCAGCTGCCGCTGCTGCCCTGCTGGAGCGTGGTCGAACAGAGCGCCGGCGACACGGTGTCCGCCCGCGCCGCCGACGACATGGCGGCGGTGCCGACCAGCGCGAGCACACCGACGGCGGCGGAGAGCAGCAGGCGGCGGGTACGGCGGGAGCCGTCAGGCATTGGTGTGACCTCCTTCGCGCCCGCCCGGGGTACGGGCGCGAACCAGCAAAGAGGATCCCGCCAAACAGTCGCTAAACGGGCGCCGGTACCGGCCGGGTCGGGTCGCGGGACAGCGGCACCGTGCCGGCCGGCGGGCCGGTCACCGCGGCGAGCGCGGCCTGCGCCTCCCGGTGCCAGAGCGTCAGGCCGAGCCGGTCCAGGATCCGGACCGCGCCGCGCAGGGCCCGCTCCGCCGGCCCCGGCCGGCCCAGGGCGGCCTCCAGCGTGCCGGTGCTGAGCAGCGCGTACGCCTGCCCGCGCCGGTCGTCGAGCGCGACGAACACCGCCATGCTCTCGGCGAACGCCTCGGCCGCCGCCGCGTGGTCGCCGCGCTGGCGGCGTAGCTCGCCCTGGCAGCGCACGGTGTAGGCGAGCGCGTGCCGGTGCCCGAGCCGGTCGAACAGCTCGCCGGAGGCGGCCAGCAGGTCGCCGGCCTCGTCCAGCCGGCCGGTCCACCGGGCCAGCTCGCCCAGGCTGCGCAGCGCGTGCGCCTCGCCGTGCCGGTCCCCGATCCGCCGGCAGATCCGCAGCGCCCGGTCCAGCAGCGCGCCGGCCTCCGCGTACCGCCCGCACCAGCGCAGCACGTCCGCGTACGGCTTGGCGACCGACGCCTCCCGCCGCGCGTCGCCGGCCACCCTGGCCAGCGCCAGCGCCTCCGCGAACCGGTCGGTGGCGGCGCCGAACTCGCCCAGGTCGAACAGCAGCAGGCCGGCCTGGCGCAGCACGGCGGCCAGGTCGCGAGCGTCGCCGGCGTCCCGCAGCAGGGCCAGCCCCCGGTCGAGGGCCTCGCGCGCGCCGGCGATCTCGCCGCGCTCGACGTCCAGGTCGGCCTGGGCGGCGAGCACCCTGCCCAGGCCGGCCGGGTCGCCCAGCTCGGTGAACAGCCGGCGGCTGCGCGCGTAGCAGCGGGCCGCCCTGGCGATCCGGCCGTGTTCCCAGTGCAGGTCGCCGAGCCGGCACAGGCTGACCGCCTCGGCCCGGGTGTCGCCGGCCCGCCGCGCCGCCACCAGCCCGCGCACCGCCACCTGCTTGGCGTCCTCGCGGGCCGGGCACACCTCGGCCAGCCCGGCGTACACGTCAGCGAGCGACCAGGCCAGCTCCCACCAGCGGCGGTCGAAGGCCAGCCGGGCGGCCAGCGCGAGCGTGTCGGCCTCGGCGGCGCGCCAGCCGGCCGGGTCCCGCTCCACCCGCCGGACCAGCTCCGGGTCCGGCCGCCAGCCCGCGTCGCCGGCGGCGGGACCGGGCGGGAACCGGCTGGCCGCGAGTTGCCGGTCGGCGACCGCGGAAAGGTCCCGGTACCCGGCCAGCACCCGGCGCAGCGCCTGCTCGGGCGGGTCCTCGCCCGCGTGTGCCCAGGCCTGCTCGGCGGCGAACAGCCGGATCAGCACGTGCGGGCGGTACCGGGCCTGGCCGAGCGCGTCCCGGCCGGTGACCTGGAGCAGCTGCGCGTCGACCAGCCCCTCCAGCAGGTCCTCGGCGGTGGCGGTGTCCACGTCCAGCAGCGCCGCCGCGGCCCAGGCGGCCAGCTCGGCGGAGTCCATCAGGCCGAGCAGCCGCAGCGCGCGCCGGGCCGCCGGCGCGCAGGCCCGGTAGCTGACCTCGACCGCGGCCCGCATGTCCAGGTCGCCGGCGCGCAGCTCGGACAGCCGGCGGCGCTCGTCGCCGAGCCGGGCCGCCACTTCGGACAGCCGCTGGTGCGGCCGGGCGGCGATCCGCGCCCCGGCGATCCGCAGCGCCAGCGGCAGGCCGCCGCACAGCGTGACCAGCTCGCGCCCGGCCGCCGGCTCGGCGGCCACCCTGGCCGGCCCGGCGACGCTGGCCAGCAGGTCGAGCGCCTCGGCCGGCGGCAGCACGCCGACCTCGAGGGTCCGCGCGCCCTCCAGGCCGAGCAGCCGGGACCGGGCCGTGACCAGCACCGCGCAGCCGGGACCGGCCGGCAGCAGCGGCCGTACCTGCGACTCGGCGGTGGCGTCGTCGAGCAGCACCAGCAGCCGGCGGTCGGCGGTACGGCTGCGGAACAGCCGCTGCCGCTCGCGCGGGTCGTCCGGCACGGCCGGCCGCTCCATGCCCAGCACGGTGAGGAAGCGCCCCAGCACCTCGGCCGGGTTGACCGGCTCGCCGCCCTGGCCGCGCAGGTCGGCCAGCAGCTGGCCGTCGGGGAAGCGGTCGCGGAGCAGCTGGGCGGCGCGCACCGCGACGGTGGTCTTGCCGACCCCGCCCTGGCCGGCCAGCACCAGCACCGGCGGCGCGGTCCCGGCCGGTTCCAGCGCGGCGAGCGCGTCGGCGACCAGGGCGGTACGCCCGGTGAAGTCGGCCACCAGCGGCGGCAGCTCCACCCGTACCGGCGCCGGCGCGGGCGGTGGCCCGTCCTCGGCGGCGAGGATCTCGGCGAACCGGTCCCGCAGCGCGGCCCCCGGCTCCACGCCGACGGTAACGACCAGGGCCTCCCTGACCCGGCGGTACACCGCGAGGGCCTCGGCCCGGCGGCCGGCGTGGTGCAGCGCGGTCATCAGCTGGCCGGCGAACGCCTCCCGGGTCGGGTCCCGTTCGACCAGCGCGGCGAGCTCGGCGACCACCGCCTGGTGGCGGCCGAGCAGCAGGTCGGTGTGGATGCGGCGCTCCAGCGTGACCAGCCGGTGCTCGCCGAGCCAGCGCGCGTGCGCGGCCAGCGCCGGCCCGCAGGCCACGTCGTCCAGCGCCGGCCCTCGCCAGCTGGCGAGGGCGGCCGCGTACCGCTCGCCGGCCGCGGCCACGTCGCCGCGGGCCAGCGCCCCGCGTGCCTCCGCCGCCCCGCCCAGGAACCGGTCCTGGTCGAGCTCGCCGTCCGCGACCACCAGCAGGTACCCGTCGCGGGCGGTGCGGATGAGCTGCACGGCGGCGCCGGCCGGCACGCCGGGGCAGAGCGCCCTGGGCAGCCTGGACACGTACATCTGCACGATGACCCTGGCGCTGGCCGGCGGGCCGGCCGGCCAGATCTCGTCCACCAGGTCACGGACCGGCACCGGCTGGTTGGCCCGGATCAGCAGGGCGGCGAGCAGCGTACGGACCTGCGGGGCGCTCGGCATCCGGTCGGTGCCGGAGCTGTCCGCCACCGCGAGCGGGCCGAGAATGCCGTATCGCACCGGACGAAGCCTCGCGGGCCGCCGTCCAGATTGTCAATATCCGACCGGTTTGAGGGATTAGCCGAAGAAGACCTGCGCCTCCTGGTAGCGGGCGGGCGGCACGGTCTTCAGCTCGGCGGTGGCCTCCGCCAGCGGAACCCGGACGATGTCGGTGCCGCGCAGCGCGACCATCTTGCCGTAGTCGGCCTCGTGGGCGGCGTCGATGGCGTGCAGGCCGAACCGGGTCGCCAGCACCCGGTCGAACGCGGTCGGGGTGCCGCCGCGCTGGACGTGGCCGAGCACGACGCAGCGGGCCTCCTTGCCGGTCCGCTTCTCCAGCTCCCCGGCCAGCAGGTCGCCGATGCCGCCCAGCCGGACGTGCCCGAAACTGTCCAGCTCCTGGCTCTGCAGGCTGAGCTGGCCCTCCTTCGGCGTCGCGCCCTCCGCCACCACGATGATCGGCGAGTAGTTGCTGCGGAAGCGGCTCTCCACCCACCCGGTGACCTCGTCCATGTCGAACGGCACCTCGGGGATGAGGATCACGTTCGCGCCGCCGGCCATCCCGGAGTGCAGGGCGATCCAGCCCGCGTGCCGGCCCATCACCTCGACCACCTGCACCCGGTGGTGCGACTCGGCGGTGGTGTGCAGCCGGTCGATGGCCTCGGTCGCGATGTTCACCGCGGTGTCGAAGCCGAACGTGTAGTCGGTGGCGCCCAGGTCGTTGTCGATGGTCTTCGGCACGCCGACCACATTGACGTCCAGGTCGTACAGCCGCTTGGCGACACCCAGGGTGTCCTCGCCGCCGATCGCCACCAGCGCGTCCACGCCCAGGTCGGCGAGGTTCTTCTTGATCCGCTCGATGGCGCCGTCGATCTTGAACGGGTTGGTGCGGGAGGAGCCGAGGATCGTGCCGCCGCGGGGCAGCAGGCCGCGGACCTGGTCGATGCCGAGCGGCTTGGTGAGCGCCTCCAGCGGACCCTTCCAGCCGTCGCGGAAACCCACGAACTCGTGGCCGTACGTGCCGACGCCCTTGCGGACCACCGCGCGGATGACCGCGTTCAGCCCGGGGCAGTCGCCGCCGCCGGTGAGCACGCCAATTCGCATGCCGGGATTCCTCTTCTTCGCAGTAGTGGCAGGAGTCTGCGGGCCGGGGCGCCGTTGCCTCGCCGACCTCAGCGCCCAACCTACTCGCCTACCGGCGGGTCACCGAGAGCGGCTCGCCTGCTCCATGGCGCGCCACCTGGCCAGGTTGTGCCGGGCGTCGGCGAGCGCGTGGTGCTGGTCGGCGGGGGCGGCCGGCAGCGGCGGCCGGCCCAGGTCCTGCCAGCGCTGCCGCAGCTCGTGGGTGAACCGCGGGATGGCCTGCGGCAGCGCGGTCATCGGCCCCCACAGCTGGCAGAGCGCCACGTGGTCGTACGCGCTGTACCAGGCCCACAGCTGCACGCCCTCGCCGGGCGCGGTGAGGTACGCGAACAGCTCGTCGCGGATCTGGGCGCGGTTGCGCCACACCTTGTCGCCCGGCGGCGGGAGCTGCGTGAGCACGTTCTCCCGGACCCACGGGATCGCCCTGGACTCGTCGAACTCGGTGGACACCGCGTAGAACTCGCGGCCCGTCTCGTCCACCACGCCGATCGACACCAGGTCGATGGTCCGCCCGTCCTCGACGAACTCACAGTCGTAGAAAAACCTCACCCATGTCCTCCTGCCCGTGCGGGCCACCGTACCTGTACCCGCCGAAGGCCCCCACCCGCGCGCGACTCGCCAACAGCGGAGCCCGTCACTAAGGTCGCTCAGCATGACGTTCTCGATCGTCGCGCGCGCGGCCGACGGCCGCTCGTTCGGCATCGCGGTGGCCAGCAAGTTCCTCGCCGTGGGGAGCGTGGTGCCGGCCGCCGAGGCCGGCGCGGGGGCGATCGCGACCCAGGCGTACGCGAACGCCGCCTACCGTCCGCAGGCGCTCACCCTGCTGCGTACCGGCGTGTCGGCGACGGACACGCTGGCCGGACTGGTGGCGGCCGACCCCGGCGGGGCGACCCGGCAGGCCGGCGTGGTCGGGCCGGACGGTCCCGGCGCCACCCACACCGGCACGGAGTGCCCGGACTGGGCCGGCGGCCGGGCCGGCGACGGGTACGCCATCCAGGGCAACATCCTGGCCGGCGAGCAGGTCGTGGCCGAGATGGAGAGTGCCTGGCTGGCGGCGGGATCAGGCTCGTTCGCGGCGCGGCTGCTGGCGGCGCTCGCCGCCGGCGACGCGGCCGGCGGGGACCGGCGCGGCCGGCAGTCGGCGGCGCTGTACGTGGTCAGCCCGGGGGGCGGGTACGGCGGCCGCACCGACGTCGAGGTGGACCTGCGGGTGGACGACCATCCCGACCCGGTCGCCGAGCTGCGCCGGCTGCTCGACCTGCACGTGCTGTACCTCGGCAGGCCCGACCCGGCGAGCCTGCTCACCCTGGCGGGCGCGCTGGCCGGGGAGGTGCGGGAGAGACTGGCCGCGCTCGGCCACACCGGGCCGGCCGGGGAGGCCGGACTGGACGCGGCGCTGGCCGACTGGGCCGGAATCGAGAACTACGAGGAGCGCCTGGTGCCCGGCCGGATCGACCCGCTGGTGCTGGCGAAGCTCCGCGAGGCCCAACCCCGATGACCCGGCCGACGGCCGCTCCGACCGGAGCGGCGGGGCCGACCCCTCGACCGGCCCCGCCTGCCCCAGGTCCCGGCCCACGCGCTGGCGCACGCACTCCCCTCCGGGCCGGACAGGTCCGCGGGAGATGAGGCGCCCAGCCGGGGCGGGCTCTTCCCCGTGGCAGGAGCCCACACCGCCCCCTCGCGTCACTCCCCCGCAGGAGCGGTAAACGCCCCTGTCATAACTTGTCGGATCGGTACGAAATCCGCTGTCGGCTGCTGGACAATAGGACCCATCTGTCGGGTGTAGGACACCCGTGAGGAGGAGCGAGCGCATGAGGGACCGCGGGCACCGGGGCCTCGCGCCATGAGCGCCGGGAACGGCCCCACCACGCCGGCCGAGGACCTGGCCAAGGCCGACATGTTCGCCGGCCTGGACACCGAGACCCTGAGCCGGCTCGCCGAGGCGGCCGTGCCGCGCAGCTTCCGCCGCGGGCAACTGCTGTGCGTGGAGGGCGAGCCTGGCGAGTCGCTGCTCGTCCTGCGTACCGGCTCGGCGGTGGTGTTCCGCACCGCGCAGTCCGGGGAGCGGGCCGTGCTGGCCGTGGTGCGCGCCCCCGACGTGCTGGGCGAGGTGGCGCTGCTGGACCGCTCGCCCCGCTCGGCCTCGATCGAGGCGCTGGAGGACATCACCGCGCTCGCCCTGTCCCGGCAGGCGTTCATCGAACTGGCGTACCGGAACCCGAAGGTGCTGGACACGGTGCTGGCCGCGCTGGGGGCGCTGGTGCGCCGGCTCACCGACC
>JBJMIH010000101.1:0-7521 GCA_045806985.1 Mycobacteriales bacterium
ACCACTTGCCGGAAAAGTTGACCTTGGAACCGTGGGTGAGGTGACCGCCGTGCGGCAGCGCCATCGCCAGGACGGTGTCACCGGGCGTGAGCAGGGCGGCGTACGCGGCCAGGTTCGCCGACGCGCCCGAGTGCGGCTGGAGGTTGGCGTGGTCGGCGCCGAACAGCTCCTTCGCCCTGGCCCGCCCCAGCTCCTCGGCCCGGTCGACGACCTCGCAGCCGCCGTAGTACCGCCTGCCGGGATACCCCTCGGCGTACTTGTTGCTCAGCGTCGAACCGAGCGCGGCGAGCACCGCCGGCGAGGTGAAGTTCTCGCTGGCGATGAGCTGCAACCCGCTGCGAAGCCGCTCCAGCTCATCGAGCACGACCTGGGCGATCTCCGGATCGGTCTGCTCGAGCGCGGCGAAGTCGGGGCCCCAGAACGTGCTCATGGCGCGGTCCTTCCACAAAGCCGGGGGGAGACCACCCCCACTCTACGGCCCGCCGCCCGCCCCCCGAGATGGTGTACCTCCACCCCCTTTGCCCACTCAAACCCCCGGCGGAGGCCCCCACGCGGTCCGGAACCGCTCCACGATCCGCGCCGCCTCCCCCTCGCTCACCGGCACCAGCTTCTCAGTGGACTCGCCGTGTTCCCACTCGACGATCACGCTGTCGGCAGCCCAGGACAGATCGCGCCGGATCGCCTCGTCATGAACGCCGACGACCTTGCCGTTCTCCTCCACGACACGGCGCCTGGCCAGGCCGTCCGCGGCCTCCGCCGGCTTGCCGAAGGAAGTGATGGCGTAGTAATCGACCCGCTCCGCCATGATGATCATGTTCCCTTCTCGTACGGCGATATTTCCAGAGCAGCAGGCGGAATGGGAACAGACGCGTTGATCTCCCGCTCCAACATCGAGAGCCGCTGCTTCTCGGCGTCCGGCACTCGGGGATCGAGCCGTTGCTCATAGGCCGCGTGCGTTCGCTCCTTGGCCTCGAGGCTCGCCGGGGTGTGGAACTGAACCTCGAAGAGCTGGCCGGTCGGGGGATCTTCCACCGCGAGTTGACTCCCTGATAGAGGTCCCCTCCCCACCGAGGAGCCAGCACCATGAGCTCGTAGCCCTCCCGCTCGAGACGCGCGCAGGCGGTGGAGACACCGGCCGTGTACCGCTCCTCGTCGAACACGATCGTGTAGCGGATGCCGTCGTGGATTTCAGCCGCGAGACGCTCCGGTGGCACCTCGGGACGGCGGGCGACCTGGACCGCCAGCTTGGCCTTGAAGCGGTCTTCGGTTTTCAGGGCGTTTCGAGGCCGGCGAGGTCGGCGCCGTCGAGGTCGGCTTCGATGCTGCGCATGGCGGCGGTGATGGTGGGTTCGGCCTCGCGGCGGGCGGCGAGTTCGCGGTCGGCGAGGGCGTTGAGTTCGGGGGTGAGGTAGCGGCCGGCACCTTCCCACGAGCCTTCCGGGCGCTCGGCTTCGGCGACCGGTTCGGGCGGGGGTTCGGGGGTGGGGGCGGGTCGGCGGGTTCGGTGTCGGGTGTCTCGTCGGTTCGGCGGCGTAGCTCGCTCATGGGTGTAGCCCCCGTCACGGTGAAGCACGCGGAGCGTACGGAAGGTGACGGGGGCTTACAAGGGGACGTCAGCCCTCGAGGTCGGGGATGACCGTGCGGAGGGTTTCCGGGTCGAGGGCGCCCTTGCGGAGGATGCGCATGGGGCTGGCGGTGGTGTCGATGATGGTGGAGGGCAGCGCGCCGGGGGTGGGGCCGGCGTCGAGGTACACGTCGACGGACTCGCCGAGCTGGGCGCGCGCGTCCTCGCAGGTGGTGGCGGCGGGTTGGCCGCTCTTGTTGGCGCTGGAAACCGCCATCGGGCCGGTGCGCTCGAGCAGTTCGATGGCGACGGGATGCATCGGCATCCGCAGGCCGACCGTGCCGCGGGTGTCGCCGAGGTCCCAGTCCAGGCTCGGCGAGTGCTCCACGATCAGCGTCAGCGGGCCGGGCCAGAACGCCTCGACCAGGTCGCGTACCTGCTGCGGGATGGTCAGCATCAGCCCGTCGATGCCGGTCCAGGAGGCCACCAGCACGGGTGGCGGCATCTCCCGGCCGCGGCCCTTGGCGTCGAGCAGCGCCTTCACCGCCCACCGGGTGAAGGCGTCGCCGCCGATCCCGTACACGGTGTCGGTCGGAAGGACGACCAGGCCACCGGCCCTGACGACGTCGGCCGCCTCGTCGAGCCCGCGGTCGCGGTCGGCCGGCCTGGTGCAGTCGTACGTCACACTCACGGGACTATTCTCCGTGCCGTCGTGTAGCGGGGTTTACCGGCCAGGTCCCGGTGGTCGGTCACGTCGGTCCAACCGTCTCTGAACAGGGCCGGAGCCGTCTCGCCGTGGGTGTCGGCGTGTTCCAGCGCGGCGAAGCCGCCGGGCCGGAGGAGGCGGGCGGCGAGGGACACGGCGGCGCGCTCCAGCCGCAGCCCGTCCGGGCCGCCCCAGAGGGCGGCCGGCGGGTCGTGCTCGGTGACCTCCGGGTCGATGCTCTCCATCCCGTCCGGGATGTACGGCGGGTTGCCGACCACCGCGTCGACCGCGCCGTCCAGCTCGGCCAGCAGGCCGGGCCGGGCGATGTCGCCGGGCACCAGGGTGATCGGCGGGTCGCCGGCCGCCGCCTGCCGGGCGGCGTTGCGCTCGGCCCAGGCCAGCGCGAGCGGCTCCTTCTCGATCGCGTACACCGCCGCGCCGGGCAGTTCGTGCGCGATCGACAGGGCGACAGCACCCGACCCGCTGCACACGTCGACGACGACAGGCGCGACCACCCCGGCCAGCCCCTCCAGTACCGCGTCCACCAGCAGTTCCGTCTCCGGGCGCGGGATGAACACCCCCGGCCCGACGGCCAGCTCGAGGTGCCGGAAGCCGGTCACCCCGGTCAGGTGCTGCAGCGGGATCCGCTCGGCCCGGTCGGCGACGAGGCTCTGGTACGCGGCCAGCACGGACGGCGTGATCTCCGGCACCAGCCACAGCCCCTGCCGCCGCACCTTGAGCACGTGCGCGGCGAGCACCTCCGCGTCGTGGCGCGGGCTGGGCACGCCGGCCTGGCGCAGCCGTTCGGTGGCCGCGTCCAGCACCGGCTTCAGCGGAGGCATGATCGTCAGCCTGCCACACCGGCCCCGCCTACCGGGCGGCGAGCCGGGCCGCCTTGTCCGCGGTGATCAGCGCGTCGAGTACCCCGTCGAGGTCGCCGTCGAGCACGCCGTCGAGGTTGTAGGCCTTGTAGTTCACCCGGTGGTCGGAGATCCGGTTCTCCGCGAAGTTGTACGTGCGCACCCGCTCGGACCGGTCCACGGTCCGCACCTGCGACTGGCGGGCGGCGGAGGCCTCGGCGTCGGCCTCCTCCTGCGCGGCGGCCAGCAGCCGGGCCCGCAGGATGCGCAGGGCCTGCTCCTTGTTCTGGAGCTGGGATTTCTCGTTCTGGCAGGAGACGACGATCCCGGTCGGCAGGTGGGTGATCCGGACCGCCGAGTCGGTGGTGTTCACGGACTGCCCGCCCGGACCGGACGACCGGTACACGTCGACGCGCAGGTCGTTCGGGTTGATCTCGACGTCGACCTCCTCGGCCTCCGGCATCACCAGCACGCCGGCCGCCGAGGTGTGGATGCGGCCCTGCGACTCGGTGACCGGCACCCGCTGCACGCGGTGCACGCCGCCCTCGTACTTGAGCCGCGCGTACACCGGGTCGTCGCCGCGACCCTTCACCGCGACCGAGACGTCCTTGTACCCGCCCAGGTCGGAAGGGTTGCCGTCGAGGATCTCGGTCTTCCAGCCGCGCCGCTCGGCGTACCGCAGGTACATCCGCAGCAGGTCGCCGGCGAACAGCGCGGACTCCTCGCCGCCCTCCCCCGCCTTGATCTCCAGGATCACGTCGGAGTCGTCGTGCGGGTCGCGCGGCAGCAGCAGCTCGGTGAGCCGCTGCTCCAGTCCCTCGATCCGCTCCTCCAGCGCGTCGGCCTCGGCCGCGAACGAGGCGTCCTCGGCACTCAGCTCGCGGGCGGCGGCCAGGTCGCCGCGGGCCGCGGTGAGCTCGCGGGCGGTCGTCACGATCGGCCCGAGCTGGGCGTACCGCCGCCCGAGCTGGCGGGCCCGCGCCTGGTCGGCGTGCACGGAGGGGTCGGCGAGCTGGGTCTCCAGCTCGGCGTACTCGGCGAGCATCGCCGCGAGCGTGTCGGTCACCGTCTGCCTCCCTCCGTCGTCGCCATCTCCGCACGCGAACGGCGCCCGCCCCGGCCAGGGGTGGGCGCCGTCCGGGAAGCTACTTCTGGCGCTTGCCGTAGCGCCGCTCGAAACGGGCCACGCGGCCGCCGGTGTCGAGCATCTTCTGCTTGCCCGTGTAGAACGGGTGGCACTGGGAGCACACGTCGGCGTGGATCTCGCCGCTCTTGGCGGTGCTCCGGGTTTCGAAGGTGTTCCCGCACGAACAGGTCACCGTGGTGACGACGTAGTCGGGGTGAATTCCAGGCTTCACGGCTTTCCTCTCGTCGCGGCCGCCGGGTCGCCGAAGTCGTACAGGGCGTGAACCGGTGCCGATCAGTGGCCTCTACAGTGTGCCAGACCTGACAACACGACGTTCCGGCTGGTTGTTCCCCGCGACGGGCTCAGGAGGGCAGTGGTGAAGCGACTCGGAGCGGCGCTGGCGGCCGGGGCCGCGGCGGCACTCGCGATCTCGGGATGCGGTGCGGGAACCGCGGCCGGCAGGGCGACCCTCCGCGTGCCGGAGCGGGGCGCGCTCGCCAAGGTCAGGGGCGAGGTCGACATCTCGTTCTGGCACTCGATGGACGGCGTGGACGCGGCGGCGCTGAACACCCTGATCGACAGGTTCAACCGGCAGCACGCCGGCAAGGTCAAGGTGGAGCCGGAGTACGTGGGCGGGTACACCGACGCGATGGGCGAGTTCAGGGGCGCCGTGGAGGCCAGGTCCACGCCGAACGTCATGCAGGCCTACGACATCGGCACCCGGTACATGATCGACTCCAAGCAGGTCGTGCCGGTGCAGGGCTTCCTCGACCGCGACCACTACCCGACCGGCGATCTCCAGCCGGCCGCCGCCGGGTACTACTCGGTCGGCGGCAAGCTGTACTCGATGCCGTTCAACGCCTCCACACCGGTGCTGTACTACAACAAGACGATCTTCCAGCGGGCCGGGCTGGACCCGAACCAGCCGCCCCGGACGCTGGACGAGGTCCGCGCCGACGCGCAGAAGATCGTGGCCAGCCACGCGGCGCCGACCGGCCTCCAGGCCGCCGCCAGCGGCTGGTACCTGGAGCAGTGGATCGCCACCGCCGGCGCCACCCTGTGTGACCGGGACAACGGCCGTACCGGGACGGCGACCGAGGTGCGCCTCGACCAGCCCGCCGCGGTGGCGGCGCTGGACTGGTGGGCCGGGATGGTGCGGGACAGGCTGGCCGCCGCCGGCGGCGCCGAGGACCCGGACAGCGACGAGGAGTCCGACGAGGCCCGGGAGGCGACGGTCGCGGCGTTCACCACACAGCGGACCGGGATGGTGCTGGAGTCGTCCGGGCAGCTGACCGAGCTCAGCAGGGCGGCCCAGGCCGACGGGTACGACCTCGGGGTCGGCGGCTTCCCCCGCCAGGGCGGCGCGGGCGGTGGCGGGCCCGTCGTCGGCGGGGCCTCGCTGTGGATCGACTCGGCCGGCAAGAAGCCCGCCGAGGTGGAGGCGAGCTGGCAGTTCGTGAAGTACCTGGCCAGCGCGGAGAGCCAGGCGTACTGGTACACCCACACCGGCTACCTCCCCGTCAACACGAAGGCGCTGGACCGCCCCGCCGGCGCCGCCTGGCGGCAGCAGAACCCGGGGTTCCAGGTGGCGGCCGACCAGCTCGCCAGCACGCCGGTGACCCCGACCACCCGCGGCTGCCTGGCCGGCGTGATGCCCCAGGTCCGCGGCCGCGCCGAGGACGCGATCGACAAGGCGCTCACCGGCAGGGCCGACCCCACCTCGGCCCTCGCCGACGCCACCAAGGCCGTGAAACCGCTGATCAAGAACTACAACCAGACCGCACGCTAGTGCGGTGACCACAACGTTCCCCGGGTTGCCGGACGGCTGACGCGTGCGGGGCTGGACTCCCGGACGTCACGATCAAGGAGTCGTGCCCGCGTTTTCATGCGACAACGCGGGCACAACTCCTTGATCGTGACGCAGGATGGGCCGAATGGGGCAAGTCGGGCGTGTCGGCGAGGCCCGGCAACGTTGGTGGTCACCGCACCAGCCAGCCGGCTGGCTCAGGGCGCGACGGCCGTGCGGGCGGTGGAGCGGAAGGCGGCTGGCGGGAGGCCGTGGCGGGCGGTGAAGAGGCGGGTGAAGTAGGCCTGGCTGGCGAAGCCGCAGCGGGCGGCGACCTGGCCGGCCGGCAGGGTGGTGGTGGCGAGGAGTTCGGCGGCGCGCTGGAGGCGGAGCGCGGTGACGTAGCCGACCGGGGTGGTGCCGCGGTACCGGCGCATGCAGCGGGCGAGCTGGCTGGGGCTGACCGCGGCGAGCCGGACCAGCGCGGGCAGGCCGGCGCGCAGGTGCTCGTCGTCGCGGCCGAACGCCTCGCAGGCCGCCGTCAGCCAGTCCGGTTCGGCGGCCGGGCCAGGGGCGGGGTCGAGCAGGCCGACCGCGGTGCCGAGGAAGCGGACCAGGTCCAGGCCGGTGGGGCGGTCGGCGTACCGGACCAGCGCGGTCCAGAACGTCTCGGCGACGGTCGCCACCGGCGCGGCCACCGCCGGCACACCGCCGGCGGGCCAGTCCGGCAGGCCGGCGGTGGCGAGGAAGCCGCGCCAGGTGGCCACCGGGAACGCGATGTTGACGAACGCCAGCGTGCCGGTGATCGCGTGCACGTCGCCGGGCCGCAGCAGCGCGACCGTGCCGGGGTCCAGTGGCGTGCGGCCCGCCCCGTCGACGTGGTGGTCGCCGGTACCCTCCAGGACGCCGAGGAGTTCGACGTAGTCGACGTGGTCGTGCCGGATCACCCCGGGCGGCGAGCCGTCCAGCGGGACGTAGGCCGCGTGGTACGGCCGGCCCGGCGCCACCACCTCCCAGCGGATGCGCTCCATGCGCGGAAAGTACAACCACTGGCGTCATCAGTGCTAGCCACGGACCTGGACGCGCGCGCATCCTGCAAGGCATGACGCAGACGACAAACCAAGCCGACCTGCTGGCGAAGTACGACCGCGACGGGTACCTGATCTTCCGTGACGTGCTGGACGCCGACCTGGTCGCCAGGGCCAGCGAGCACGTCGGCCGGCTGATGCGCGAGCATCCCGACGTCCGGCCCGAGGACCTTGGCAACACCCACCTGCCCACCGACCGGTTCTGGCTGGAGCTGGTCAGCGACCCGCGGCTGCTGGCGATCGCCGAGATGTTCATCGGCCCGGACATCGCCCTGTTCGCCTCCCACTACATCTGCAAGCCACCGCGGTCCAACCGGCCGGTGCTCTGGCACCAGGATGGCGCCGGCTGGCCGCTGGAGCCGATGAACGCGGTGACCCTGTGGCTCGCCGT
>JBJMIH010000102.1:0-7660 GCA_045806985.1 Mycobacteriales bacterium
CCCCCAACGCCATACTCACATCCGAGCTCAACCCGCATCACAAAGCGACCGGCGTCCCGGACGAACACCCCGCCATTTTCCCGCCACCACGGCGGCCACAGCACAGCGGCCCGGGTCACTCACATGAAAATGCGGGCACAACTCCTTGATCGTGGCCGCAGGGGTCCGAAATCCGCCAAGGGCAGACAGGCGGAAGCCGACTTTGAGACACGGCCTAGCCGGTCCAGCTTCCCGCTGCGGGCGTTGTCGGCCCGCTTGCGTGCCAAAGAGCAGCACGCGGCGCCCGATTCCGCCTTGGCAGCGGAAAGCTGGATCCGGCTACAGAGAGCCGGCCCTGCGGAGCCAGTGGAAGGCGAGGCCGCCGGGGACGACGGGGAGCCAGAAAGTGACCAGGCGGTACAGCAGGACGCCGGCCAGCGCGGTCGCGCCGGGGGTGCCGCCGGCCGCGAGGCCGGCCGCGAGCGCCGCCTCCAGCGGCCCGATCCCGCTCGGGGTGGGCGAGGCCGAGCCGATGGCGGCGCCGGTCAGGTACACCACCAGCACCGTGCCGAAGCCGGTGCTGGCGCCGACCGCCGCGAGGGCGAAGGCCAGGCCGGCGGCGTGCGCCAGGCTGATCCCGACCAGCCCGCCGCACAGCATCGCTGCCCGCGCCGGGCTGGCCAGCAGGCTGGTCAGGTCACTGTGGACACTACGCAGGTACGGCCCGAACCGCCCGGCCAGCCACCGGCCCCAGCGTCGCCACCAGGGCGCCGAGGCGGCCATCGCGGTCACCGCCGTCACCCCGGTACCGGCCATCAGCGGCCACGGCCCGTCGAAGTCGGCGGCCTCGCCCAGCCCGCCCACCAGGCCGCCGGCCAGGCCGCCCAGCACGCCCCGGCCCAGCATCGGTGCGACCAGGGCCAGCGCGCCGGTGTGCACGACGAACCCGGCGGTGGAGGCCAGCCCGACCGCGGTGGCCGCCTCGGTCGTGGTCGCGCCGGTCCTGGTGAGGTACCGCACGTTCACCGCCATCGCGCCCACCCCGGCCGGGGTGACCCGGTTGACCGCGGTGGCCGCGAACTGGGCGAGGAACGTGTCGCGGTACCGCAGCCGCCGGTCCACGGCGGGCCGGTGGGCGGCCGCGGTCAGCGCGAGCGCCGCCATCGCGTGGGTCAGCACCCCGGCGACGACGATCGCCGGCAGCCACCACCAGTTCGCGTGCTGGAGTACCCGGACGGTGGCGCCGGACCGGGCGGAGGACGGGGCCAGCCAGTAGGTGACGGCTCCGGCGGCGACCAGAGCCGCCGGCCATCGCGCACCGCGGATGAGCCGGGCCATCACGCCTCCACGCTAGGGAGCGTCAGGACTCAAGCGTCCCAGCTCCCGGTAAGCCGTGGGCAAACTTCAGGGCACCCTCTCACGGCACCAGGACGACCTTTCCGGTGATCCGGCCGGAGCCGAGCAGCCGGTGCGCCGCTGCGGCCTCGGCCAGCGGGAGTATCCGGTCCACCAGCACCCGCAGCGCGCCGCGCTCCACCAGGTCCAGCAGCGGCGCCAGGCCGGCGGCGGCCGGGTTCACGGCGACCCGCGCCGACCGCAGGCCGCGCGGCCCGGCGGCCCGTGCCAGCTCGTCGTGCACACGAGCCGGCCCGGCCACCTCCACGATCATCCCGCCCGGGGCGAGGGTGTCCAGCGCCCGTACCGCGTCGTCGCCGCCGACCGCGTCGAGCACCACGTCGACGTCGCGGACGGCGGTGGCGAAGTCGGTGGCGGTCGCGTCGACCAGCTCGGTCAGGCCGAGCTCGCGGAGCGCGGCGTGCTTGGCGGCCCGCGCGGTGCCCACCACGGACGCGCCGCGGGCCAGCGCGATCTGGGCGGCCAGGTGCCCGACGCCGCCGGCCGCGCCGTGCACGAGCACCCGCTGGCCGGCGCGCAGCCCGGCCACCTCCACCAGCGCCTGCCAGGCGGTCAGGCCGGCGATCGGCAGCGCGGCGGCGTGCGGGTGGTCCAGCCCGGCCGGCCTGGAGGCGAGCGCGTCCGCCGGCATCAGCCAGTACTCGGCGTACCCGCCGGGCGGGCTGAAGTGGGCGCCGAACACCTCCGCGCCCACCGGGAACGCCCCGTCGCCGGCCACCACCACGCCGGACGCCTCCAGGCCCAGCGGCAGCGGCGGGTCGCCCAGCCAGGCCACCTCGCCGGCCCGGATCTTCGGGTCGGCGGCGTTCACCCCGGCGGCCCGCACCTGGACGAGCACCTGGCCGGCCGCCGGTTCGGGCACCGGCACCTCGACGAGTTCCATGACGTCAGGCCCGCCGAACGCGGGCACCACGATCGCACGCATGGGGCCGATCCTGCGCGCCAGCGGTACCCATTGTGAAGAAGGCACCCTTCTGATATCTAGGTACCTGATGGATACCAAGGAGTGGGAGACGGTGTACCGCCGGGACTGCCCGTCCCGGACGGTGGTGGCCGTGCTCGCCGACAAGTGGGCGCTCTACGTGCTCGGCGCGCTGCGAATGCACGACCGGCCGATGCGGTTCAACGAGCTGCGGCGGCTGCTCGACGGGATCACCCAGAAGATGCTCACCCAGACGCTGCGCGCGCTGGAGCGGGACGGCCTGGTCAGCCGCACCGTGTACGCGACCGTCCCGCCGAGCGTGGAGTACGCGCTGACCCCGCTCGGCGCCAGCGCGGGGGAGCTGACCAGCGCGATCGCCTCCTGGTCGGTCGAGCATGTGCCGGAGATCCTGGCGGCCCGGCGGGACTACGACACCCGCGCCGCGGCGCCGGCGGCCGTGGCGGCGCCGCCGCCGGCCGGCTGACCCGGCTCTGACCTGGCTTTGACCTGGCTTTGACTAGGCCCTTTCGCGCCCTTACCGGCGAGGTTACCCGGCGGTACATTCGCCACCGTGGAGTACGACTACGTGATCGTCGGCGCGGGCAGCGCCGGCTGCGTGCTCGCCCACCGGCTGACCGAGGACCCGCTGCGCGACGGCGGCGTGTCGGTCCTGCTGCTCGAGGCCGGCGGGCCGGACGACGTGGACGAGATCCGCATCCCGGCCGCGTTCTACAAGCTGTTCCAGTCCCGCTACGACTGGCACTACACGACCACCGAGCAGAAGCAGCTCAACGGGCGGCGGCTGTACTGGCCGCGCGGGAAGATGCTGGGCGGCAGCTCCTCAATGAACGCGATGATCTACATCCGCGGCCATCCCGCCGACTACAACGCCTGGCGGGACGAGTACGGCTGCGCCGGCTGGGGATACGCCGACCTGCTGCCGTACTTCCGCAAGGCCGAGGACTTCACCGGCGGCGAGTCGGAGTACCACGGCGTCGGCGGCCCGGTGCGGGTCGACAAGCTGCGCTACCGGCACGCGCTGACCAGGGACTTCGTGGTGGCGGCGGCGGAGGCCGGGCTGCCGGTCAACGACGACTTCAACGGCCCGACGCAGGACGGTGTCGGCTTCTACCACGTCACCCAGCGGCACGGCCGGCGCTGGTCGACGGCGGACGCCTACCTGCGCCACCGCCGGCCGTCCGAACGGGCGCTCACCGTGGTCACCGACGCGCTGGCCACCCGGGTGCTGGTGGACGGCGGGCGGGCGACCGGGGTGGAGTACCGGCACGCCGGCGAGACCGTGGTGGCCCGCGCCAGCCGCGAGGTGATCCTGTGCGGCGGCGCGGTGAACAGCCCGCAGCTGCTGATGCTGTCCGGCATCGGCCCCGGCCCGCAACTGCGCGAGCTGGGCATCCCCGTCGTCGCCGACTCCCCGCGGGTGGGCGCGAACCTCCAGGACCACCCGGTGGTCCCGCTGATCTACTTCACCCGCGGCACCGGCACCGTGGACGGCGCCGAGACCCCGGCCCGGCTGCTGGAGTGGTTCCTCGCCCGGCGTGGCCCGCTCACCTCGAACGTGGCCGAGTCCGGCGGGTTCGTCCGCAGCCGCGACGGCCTGCCAGCCCCCGACGTGCAGTACCACGTCGCGGCCACCGCCTACGTGGACCACGGGCTGATCGAGCCGATCGGCGAGGGCATCACGATCGGGGCGACGCTGGTCGCGGTGACCAGCCGCGGCAGCCTGCGGCTGTGCTCGGCCGATCCTACGTGGCGGCCCGAGATCGACCCCGCGTACCTGACCGATGAGTCCGAAGTGGACGCACTGGTGCACGGCATCGCGCTGGGCAGGGAGATCGCGTCCCGCCGGCCGCTGGCCCGGCACCTGACCGGCGAGCAGGTACCCGGGCCCGCCGTCACCGGCGCCGACGCGCTGCGCGATCACGTCCGCGCCAGCGCCGAGACGCTGTACCACCCGACCTCCACCTGCGCGATGGGTGGCGACCCGGACGCGGTCTGCGATCCCCAGCTGCGGGTGCGTGGGGTGGACGGCCTGCGGGTGGTGGACGCGTCGGTGATGCCTGCGGTGCCGCGCGGTAACACCAACGCCCCGACGATCGCGATCGCCGAACGGGCCGCCGATCTTATCCGTTCATGAGCCTTTCCGGGTAAAACCGGGGCGAAAACGTGACCGAATCGGCTGTCCGTATCCAGAAGTACCCGAAACACCGGTAGGGTCCCGCCCCGGACCTGGCATGCGAAGACAACGGGACGGCAGGGGTGGAGGACGTCGATCTGCCCGCTGCGCTGCGGGCGGCGAAAGACGGAGACGAGCAGGGATTCGCGGTCCTCTGGCGGGAGCTGAACCCGCCGGTGGTCCGGTACCTGCGCGTGGTGGTCAGCGAGGCCGCGGAGGACGTGGCCTCCGAGACGTGGCTCCAGGTCGCGCGCGACCTGCGAAGGTATCGCGGCGACGCGCAGGGGTTCCGGGTGTGGGTGTTCCGCATCGCCCGGAACCGCGCCATCGACGAGCTGCGTAGGGCGGGCCGGCGGGCCGAGGAGCCGCTGGACGACTCCGTCGACCAGGAGTCCGGCGACGACACCGCCCGCGACGCGCTGGACCGGCTCGCCACCGAGCGGGCGCTGGAACTGATCAGCAGCCTGCCCCCGGACCAGGCCGAGGCCGTGATGCTGCGGGTGGTGGCCGGGCTGGATGTGGCGCAGACCGCGAAGGTGCTCGGCAAGCGCCCCGGCGCGGTACGGGTGGCGACCATGCGCGGCCTGCGCGGGCTGGCCCGCCGGCTGGAGCAGGACACCTCACGGTGCACGTCGGGGGGAGGTGTGACGCGGTGAAGCGAGGTGGCGCCTTTGTTGGTTCGCCGCGATGCACGTCGGGGGGCACGTCGGGGGCAGGTGTAACGCTGTGAAGCGACGTAGCGCCTTTTCTGGCGCGATGCACGAGCGGATCGACGGCCGCAGGGCCGATCTTCTCATTGCCGGCGAGGTGCCAGGTCCAGACCTCGCCGGCGTTGCCGAGGTGCTCGCCGCGGCGTCGGCACCCCCGTCGCCCGGTGAGCTCGCCGGCGAGGAGGCGGCGGTTGCCGCGTTCCGCGCGGCTCGCGATCAGTTGGCGGGACGGAGGAGGAGACGCGATGGCTTGTCATCCCCGATCTTCGCTGCGGCGTCGGCGAAGGTGGCGGTGGCGGTGATCGCGGCGGTCGTGCTGGGCGCGGGGGTGGCGGCGGGCACCGGTGTGCTTCCGTCCGGCGCTCAGCGGGTCGCTCATTCGGCCTTCCACACGCTCGGGGTGCCAGGTCCTGACCGGGGCCCAGGCAGGCAGGCCAGGCCCGTTCCGGTCGTCACGACGACTCCTCGGGTCAGCGCAGGCCCGACGGCGAGTCCGACGGGCGGCGGCCCGGGCCCGACCGCGGGCGCGATCGCCGGCCGGCCGCCGGGGCAGCAAGAGTCCCCGGCGCCGACCGGTGGCGCCGCCCCGCTCGACCTGTGCCACGAGTACGACGCGAGCGCGCGGGTCCCGATGCCCGCGGACGACTACCAGCAGCTCGTCGGGCTGGCGGGCGGCGCGAAGAAGATCAACGGGTACTGCGCCCGAATCGAGAACAAGCCGGAAAATCCCGGGAACGGGCCGGCGAGCCCTGGGGGGCCGCCGTCGCATCCCTGACAGACGTGCCTGGTGGCCGGCTCCGCTGCCGTCCATTGCTCTCCGACCGGCCCTGGAGGGCAGGCCGGACCCGGCCGCCAGGCACCCTACCCGCACCGCCCCCCGGGGGGTGGGGCGGTGCGGGTCGGTTCAGGGGTTCTCGACGCACGCCGCCACGAACGCCCGTACCGCGGGCCTGCCGTCGCCGCGCCGCCAGGCGATGGCCAGCTCGCACGGACTGAGCCCGCGCACCGGCCGGCAGGTGATGCCGGGCCGCGGCCCGGCCGGTGGCCAATACCTGTCGCGATAACCGCTGGTTATGGGCGGCGGCCGTGCCGGAGCTGGACGAGCTTGGCGAGCCGGCTGGCGTCCTTCTCGGTGCGGCGGTACGACATCGCCGAGACCGGCGGCCGGAACCGCTGCACGGTGACGGCCTTGGCCCTGCTGAACTCGCGCAGCCCGTCCTCGCCGTGGATGCGGCCGAACCCGGACGCGCCCACCCCGCCGAACGGCAGGCTCGGGATGCCGGCGTAGGCCAGCACCGAGTTCACCGACACCATGCCGGCGCGCAGGCGCTGCGCGATCTCGCGGCCGCCGTGCCGGGTGAACACCGCGCCGCCGAGCCCGTAGTCGACGGCGTTGGCCTTGTCCACGGCCTCGTCCATCGACCGGACCCTGGTCACCACCAGCGTCGGGCCGAACGTCTCCTCGCACACCGCCGGCGCGTCGTCCGGCACGTCGACCAGCACGGTCGGCTGCACGTACGGCGCCTGCACCGCGTCCTTCCCGCCCACCACGGCCCGCGCGCCGCGGGCCAGCGCGTCGTCCAGGTGGCGGCGGATCACCTCGAGCTGCCGCGGCATCGTGATCGGGCCGTACGAGGCCTCCCGGTCCTCGCCGGGCCGCAGCTCGCGCACGGCCTGGGTGAGCAGCTCCAGGAACCGGTCGTACACCGCCTCCACCACGTACACCCGTTCCACGCCGGCGCAGGTCTGGCCGGCGTTGGACAGCCCGCCCCAGGCGGCGGCGTCGGCGGCCGCGGCCAGGTCGGCGTCCTCGCCGACGATCAGCGCGTCCTTGCCGCCGCACTCGACCAGCACCGGGGTGAGCGAGGTGGCGCACGCCGCCATCACCTTCTTGCCGGTGGCGGTGGAGCCGGTGAAGGCGATCTTGTCGACGCCGGCCTGGCAGAGCGCCGCGCCGGTCTCGCCGTACCCGGTGATCACCTGGAACACCGGGTGCTCCGGCACGACCTGGAGGAACGCGTCGGCCAGCCACTGGGCCACGCCGGGGGTGTACTCGCTGGGCTTGAACACGACCGCGTTGCCGGCGGCGAGCGCGTAGGCGATCGAGCCCATCGGGGTGAGCACCGGGTAGTTCCACGGGCCGATGACGCCGATCACGCCGAGCGGCTGGTACTCCAGGTATGCCCGGTGGTTGGCCATCAGCAGGCCGGACCGCACCCGGCGCGGGCCGAGCGTGCGGCGGGCGTGCCGGCCGGCCCAGTCCAGGTGCTCGACGGCGGCCGCCACCTCGATCAGCCCGTCCACCCGCGGCTTGCCGTTCTCCCGGTGGATCAGCTCGACGAGCTGGTGCTGCCGGCGGGCCAGCACGCCCTTCCAGGCCAGCAGCCGCTTGCGGCGCTCGGCGAAGCCGAGGTCGCCCCACCACTGGGCGGCGATCCG
>JBJMIH010000103.1:0-5652 GCA_045806985.1 Mycobacteriales bacterium
CCATCCGGCGTCGCGGTCGGAGAAGGCCGGCAGCATGTACCGGCGGACCGGGTCGGCGTACAGGGACCCGGTGTCGGGCACCGCACCCGGCACCATCGTGTTGATCATCTGCGGCGGTACCAGCATCGACATGGTGGCCCGCTCGGCCTGGTCGCGCTCCAGGTCGGCGTAGAACTCCTCGGACGCGAGATCACCGAGCACGGCGCGCAGCTGTTTGAGGTTCTTCACGCAGTGCGCGCGCTGCCACTGGGCGCTGCGCCAGTCGGCCTCGGTGACGTCCCGCCAGCCCGGGAAGCGCCGCCAGTCGGGCTCGACCAGGTCCTGACGCTGGTACCGGTACGGCTGTACGAGGTCAGTCACGATAAGCCACCTTCCGAGTCCCCACCGCCATCATCGGGCACATACGCTTGCTTTCCACCCACGGTAGAGAAGAACATTCGGCGAAGCCAACATCCTGACGGAGTATTTTCGGTGGTAGCCGGCCGCGACGAAGGGGCTTACTGTGACCGACCGTGACCAGTCCTCTCCAGTCGGACTGCACCGGGTGATCGAACCCGCGGGTGTGCTGCCCCAGGCCGCCCACCGGCTCGACAACCGGCCGGAGCTGTGGCCGGACGAGGTACGGGTCCGGGTCGAGCGGCTCAACCTCGACGCCGCCTCCTACCGCCAGCTCGCCACCAAGCACGCCGGTGACGGCGCCGCCATCCGCGCCGAGGTGCTCCAGATCGTGACGGAGCGGGGCAAGATGCAGAATCCGGTCACCGGCTCCGGCGGCATGTTGGTCGGGGTCGTCGACGAGGTCGGCCCGCGCTCGCCGCTCGGCCTGGCCGGGGGCGACCGGATCGCCACCCTCGTCTCGCTCACCCTCACCCCGCTCGCGATCACCGACGGCCTGGCCGGCTGGGACGGCCGGTCCGAGCAGGTGCCCGCCGCCGGCCACGCGATCCTGTTCGCCCGCTCGATCGCCGCCCGGCTGCCCGGCGACCTGCCGGCCCCGCTCGCCCTCGCCGTCATGGACGTGTGCGGCGCGCCGGCGCTCACCGCCAGGGCGGTACGCCAGCGGGCCGAGCGGTCCGGCCCGCCCCGGGTCGCCGTGCTCGGCGCGGCCGGCAAGTCCGGCTCGCTGTCGCTCGCGGCCGCCCGCCGGGCCGGCGCGAAGGAACTGATCGGCGTCGTCCCGGTCGAGTCCGAGGCCGCCGCGCTGCGCGCCGCCGGGCTGGCCGACCGGGTGGTGCTCGCCGACGCCCGCGACCCGGTCGCGGTCGCCGCCGCCGTCGGCGAGCCGGCCGACCTCACCGTGGTGTGCGTGGACGTGCCCGGCTGCGAGCACGGCGCGGTGCTGGCCACCGCCCAGGGCGGCACCGTGGTGTTCTTCTCGATGGCGACCTCGTTCCCGTCCGCCGCGCTCGGCGCCGAGGGGCTGGCGGCCGACGTCACCATGCTGATCGGCAACGGGTACGTTCCCGGCCACGCCGAGTACGCCCTGAGCCTGCTGCGCGAGGATGCTGGTGTCCGCCAGCTCTTCGAGTCCCGAGTGGACTAGACGCGGTACGGAGGCGTGATGACGACGGTCCTGTTGCGCGGGGGCAGGGTGCGCACCCCGCTCCACCCGCACGCCACCGCGCTGCTGGTCGAGGACGGCACGGTCGCCTGGATGGGCTCCGACGACGAAGCCGCCGGGATCGCCGCCGGGCTGGCCGCCGTGGAGACCGTGCGGCTCGGCGGCGCGCTGGTCACCCCCGCCTTCGTGGACGCGCACGTGCACACGACCGCGACCGGGCTCGGCCTGGACGGCCTCGACCTGGCCGGCAGCCCGACCCTGGCGGACGCGCTGGAGCGGCTCGCCCGGTACGCCCGCGGCCGGCGCGGCGATGTCATCCTCGGCGCCGGCTGGGACGAGACCACCTGGCCGGAGCGGCGCGCTCCCACCCCGTTCGAGCTGGACCGCGCCGCCGGCGGCGCCGCCGTGTACCTGGCCAGGGTCGACGCGCACTCCGCGCTGGTGTCGGCGGCGCTGCT
This sequence comes from Mycobacteriales bacterium, assembly GCA_045806985.1. Taxonomy (GTDB): domain Bacteria; phylum Actinomycetota; class Actinomycetes; order Mycobacteriales; family JBJMIH01; genus JBJMIH01. Next base: position 2,020 of record JBJMIH010000103.1, read on the forward strand.
GGCGCGCTGCCCGGAGGCCCGGTCGCTGCCCGGCTTCGACCCCGGCGGGCAGCTGCGGCTGGCCGCCCACCACGCGGCCCGCCGGGCGGCGTTCGCCTCGGTCACCGCGGCCGGCCGCCGCACCGCCCAGCGCGCCACCCGGGCCCGCGCCGCCGAGCTCGGCATCGGGTGCCTGCACGAGATGTCCGGACCGGACATCGCCGGCGGCGAGGAGGACCTCGCGGCCCTGCTGGCCCTGGCGGCCGACGAACCCGGCCCGGAGGTGGTGGCGTACTGGGGCGTGCTCGGCGACGTGTGGGCCGGCGACCGGCACGACCACCGGCTGGCCGGCGTCGGCGGCGACCTGTTCATCGACGGCGCGCTCGGCTCGCACACCGCCGCCCTGCACGACCCGTACGCCGACAGCCCCAACCACCTCGGCGAGCTGCGGTTCACCGCCGAGCAGGTGGCCGAGCACGTGATCGGCTGCGTCCGGGCCGGCGTGCAGGCCGGCTTCCACGCGATCGGCGACCGGGCGATCGACACGGTGCTGGACGGGTTCGCCTGGGCCGCCCGCACGCTGGGTGCGGACGCGCTGCGGGCCAGCCGGCCGCGGATCGAGCACGCCGAGATGCCGTCGGCGGCCGCCATCGACCGGATGGCCCGGCTCGGCGTGGTCGCCAGCGTGCAGCCGGCGTTCGACGCGACCTGGGCCGGCCCGGACCGGATGTACACGCACCGGCTCGGCGCGGCGCGGGCGGCGGCGATGAACCCGTTCGCCGCCTACGCCAGGGCCGGGGTCGCGCTGGCGCTGGGCTCGGACAGCCCGGTCACCCCGCTGGACCCGTGGGAGGGGGTGCGCGCCGCCGTGCGCCAGCGCGCCGGGCTGGGCCTGTCGGCCGCGGACGCGTTCGCGGCCGCCACCCGCGGCGGCTGGCACGCCGCCGGCCGGTTCGACGTCCCCGACGCGGGCACGCTGGTACCCGGCGCACCGGCGTCGTACGCGGTGTGGGACACCGAGGACGCCGCCGTCGACCCGGCGACCGGGCTGCCCGCCCTCGACCCGGACGCGCCGCTGCCCACCTGCCTGCGCACGGTCGTGCGCGGCCAGGTCGTCTACGACAGGGAAGGAGCCCTCACGTGAGCGGGGAATCCAAACTGGATCTCGACCCCGGTGCCGTACGGCGGGCCAGGGAGCTGGCCGCCCGGGTCGCCGAGCCGGTCATCGCGATGGCCCGCACCCACACCACCACCTCGGTGGAGCGCGCCACGCTGCGGCTGGCCGGGCTTGCCGGCACCGACCCCGGTCACGGCGACGGCAGCACCCCCTGGGTGAACCGCCTGGTCGACCTGGTCCGCGACCAGGTCGGACTGGAGCACGGGGTGGCGCTGCCGGTGTGGCACGAGCTGCTCACCGGAAACCACGCCGACCTGGCCCACCTCGCCGCGCAGGCCGCCGCCGGCACGGTGAAGTTCACCCTGCCGGCCGGCCCCGATCGGGGCCGGGCCATGGCGGCGGCGCGGGCCGCCGTCCAGCGCGGCGTCGACCGCATCGACGCGAACCGCGCCGAGCGCGACCGGCTGATCGCCGACATCGGCGACGCGCCCCGCCAGCCGTGGATCTACCTGATCGTCGCCACCGGCGACATCTACGAGGACATCCCGCAGGCGCAGGCCGCCGCCCGGGAGGGCGCCGACGTCATCGCGGTGATCCGCTCCACCGGACAGTCGCTGCTGGACTACGTGCCGGAGGGCGCCACCCGGCAGGGCTTCGCCGGCACCTACGCCACCCAGGAGAACTTCCGGCTGATGCGGGCCGCGCTGGACGAGACCAGCCGCGAGCTGGGCCGGTACGTGCGGCTCACCAACTACGCCTCCGGGCTGTGCATGCCGGAGATCGCCGCGCTGGCCGGCCTGGAGCGGCTGGACATGATGCTCAACGACTGCATGTACGGCATCATCTTCCGCGACATCAACCCCCGCCGCACCTTCATCGACCAGCGGTTCTCCCGGATGGTGCACGCGCGGGCCGGCATCGTCATCAACACCGGCGAGGACAACTACCTGACCACCGCCGACGCCGTCGACGCCGCGCACACGGTGGTGGTCAGCCAGCTGCTCAACGAGCGGTTCGCGCACGAGGCGGGGCTGGCGGACTGGCAGCTCGGCCTCGGCCACGCCTTCGAGATCAACCCGGCCATCCCGGACTCGTTCCGGCTGGAGCTGGCGCACGCGCTGCTGGTGCGGGAGCTGTTCCCGGCCGCGCCGCTGAAGTACATGCCGCCCACCAAGCACATGACCGGCAACGTGTTCGCCGGCTACCTGCTGGACGCGTTCTTCAACCTGGTCGGCGCGATGACCGGGCAGGGGATCCTGCTGGTCGGGATGATGACCGAGGGCATCCACACGCCGTTCCTGTCCGACCGCGACCTGGCGCTGGAGAACGTGCGGTACGTGCTGACCGCGGCCGGCAACCTGGCCGAGGACTTCCACCCGCCGGCCGGCGGGTTCATCCGCGCCCGCGCGGGGCAGGTACTCACCGAGACGCTGGAGCTGCTGGAACGGCTGGAGGAGCGGGGGCTGCTGGCCGCGATCGCCGAGGGCACGTTCGGCATCACCCGCCGGCCCGCCGACGGCGGGAAGGGGCTGGAAGGCGTGGTCGCGCACGCGGACGGGTACTACAACCCCGCCGTCGAGATTCTGGAGGAGGGGCGGTGACGAGCGCGATGACGGAGGAGAGCACGATCGTCCGGCCGTACGGGGACACCACCGGCGACGGCATGGTGCAGGTGTCGTTCACGCTGCCGGTGCCGCACGGCACCGAGACCGAGCGCGCCCGCGCCGAGGGCGCCGCGCTCCAGCTGGCCCGCAAGATGGGCCTCGATCCGGCGATGGTCGTGCACGCCAAGGGGATGGGGCCGCGGTTCACGTTCTTCGTGGTGTACGGGCGCTCCAACCACCTGGTGGACCTGTCGCAGGTGACGGTGGTGGAGCGGGAGTATCCCGAGCTGACCTCCGCCGAGGTCAACCTGGCCATCCGCAGCCGGCTCGGCCGCAAGCTGGTCGTGGTCGGTGCGTGCATCGGCACCGACGCGCACACGGTCGGGCTGGACGCCATCCTCAACGTGAAGGGCATCGCGGGCGAGAAGGGCCTCGAGTACTACCGCGAGATCAAGGTCGTCAACCTGGGCGCGCAGGTGCTGGTGCCTGAGCTGGTGGCGCGGGCGCGGCGGGAGAACGCCGACGCCGTGCTGGTGTCGCAGATCGTGACGCAGAAGGAGGCGCACCTGCACAACGTGCGCGAGCTGGCGCGCGGGTTCGCCGACGGTTACGGCGCCGGCGACCGCCGCCCGCTGCTGGTCGTCGGCGGGCCGCGGTTCGCCCCGGCGATGGCCGCCGAGCTGGGCGTCGACCGCATCTTCGGCAAGTCGACCACCCCGCGCGACGTCGCGTCGTACCTTGTGCACGCGCTGCTGGAGGGGGAGGCGGAATGACCGAGGTGGACCCGCGGATCGGGATGGCCGTGACGCACCGGCGGTACGTGCCGTACAGCCACGCGCACTACGGCGGCGACCTGGTGGACGGCGCGTACCTGCTCGGGCTGTTCGGCGACGTGGCGACCGAGGTGTGCGTCCGCACCGACGGCGACGAGGG
>JBJMIH010000104.1:0-6144 GCA_045806985.1 Mycobacteriales bacterium
CGGCGAGCCGCACGACGACCTGGTGCAGGTCGGCACGATCGGGCTGATCAAGTCGGTGGACCGGTTCGACACCGACCGCGGGGTGGAGTTCGCCACCTACGCCACCCCGACGATCGTCGGCGAGATCAAGCGGCACTTCCGGGACAAGGGCTGGAGCATCCGGGTGCCGCGCCGGCTCCAGGAGCTGAAGCTGGCGCTGACCAAGGCGTCCAACGAGCTGTCGCAGAAGCTGGGCCGCTCCCCCACCGTGAGCGAGCTGGCGGCGCACCTGAAGCTGCCCGAGGAAGAGATCATCGAGGGCCTGGAGTCGGCGAACGCGTACTCCACGATCTCGCTGGACGCGCCGGAGAGCGGCAACGAGGACGCGCCGACCGTCTCGGACTCGCTCGGCGTGGTCGACGACGCCCTGGAGGGCGTGGAGTACCGGGAGTCACTGAAGCCGCTGCTGGACAAGCTGCCGCCGCGCGAGAAGAAGATCCTGCTGCTGCGCTTCTTCGGAAACATGACGCAGTCACAGATCGCCACCGAGGTGGGCATCTCCCAGATGCACGTGTCCCGGCTGCTGACCCGGACGCTCGATCAGCTCCGGGCCGGGCTCCTCGTCGAGGAGTAGATTCTTAACGATTTTTTAGGCTGGCGCTAATCCCGGCCGAGCGCCGTGCGGGCGTCCGGGGTGGCCAGCAAGCCGAGTTCGACCACTGCCAGGCCGAGCACGAGCATCCCGTAGCCCCACTGGTGCTGCCCGAAGAGGCTCAGGCCGACCAGCACCGCGAGGATCTGGACGACGATCACCGGGGACCGCGCCCACCCTCTGGCCTGCGCGATCGCGTACCCGAGGCCGGCCAGCGTGGCCGCGCCGAGCAGGCTCAGCACCAGGACGCCGACGGCCTGGCTGACCTTGTCGACGTGCTGGGTGACGAGTTTCTGGACCTGGACGCCGGTGGCGACGAGCAGTCCGAGTCCCTGGAGGCCGAGAACGGCGCCGGCCAGGTGGACGGGGCGGGCGATCATCACGAAGGGCAGAGTAGTGGTGAGCACAGGGTAAAGTGAATGAGGCCGACATCGCGTAATCAGAACATTTCTCTTTGTGTAGACATCGCGCTGATCAGGTACATCGGCGGCGGACCGGAATGACATGGGCCAACGAATCGGAAGAAACCCTTGCGCCGATGCATCGGTGGTGCCACAGTCGTTGGCAGGGCCGTGACGTTGCTCACGTTGGATAACCGAGATCCAGGCGAACCCTTGACAACCGCCTAGCTCGTGAAATCCTTCACAAGCAAGCCCGTACGCACGTCCGCTGCCGCTGCCGGTCGTTGTACCCGGTGGCGGATCCCCATTTTGTGAATCAAGGAGTTGGACCAGCATGGACTGGCGCCATCGCGCGCTCTGCCGTGACGAGGACCCCGAGCTGTTCTTCCCTATCGGCAACACGGGGCCGGCTCTGCTGCAGATTGAGCAGGCCAAGGCCGTGTGCCGACGCTGTCCGGTGATCCAGGACTGCCTCGCGTGGGCGCTGGAGACCGGCCAGGATGCTGGGGTCTGGGGCGGTATGAGTGAGGATGAGCGGCGTGCGCTCAAGCGCCGTGGTGCGCGTCCGCGCGCTCGCACTGCCTGAGCAGCAGCCGGGACGAGGACCTGCCTCGTCCACCGAAGACATCGAGGGAGCGCCCGGCCCCGGGGGCGCTCCCTCCGTCATCGGTCCCCCCGCCTTAACGTTCCCTTAAATAGCTCTAGACCTTCCTGACCAGCGGAACCACGATCTCCGCGATCGTTCCGCCCTCCGGCCGCCGCTCCAGGGTGATCGTCCCGTCGAGCTCCCCGGTCGCGAGCTGGCGGACGATCTGCAGGCCCAGCCGGTCCGAGGCCTCCAGGCGAAACCCGTCGGGCAGCCCTCGACCGTCGTCGGCCACGCTGACGTGCAGCTTCTGCCGCCAGCGGTGAGCACGGACCAGGACCGTACCCGGCTCCCCCGGCTCCGCCTGACCGAAGCCATGCTCGACGGCGTTCTGCATCAACTCCGTCAGCACCATGGCCAACGGAGTGGCCAGTTCCGCCCCGAGAACGCCGAAGGTGCCTTCCCTCCGAATGGTCACCTTGGCCTCCGGCGCGGCCACCTCCGCCACCATGGAAATGACTCGGTCGACGATCTCGTCGAAGGCGACGGTCTCATCCGGGGACATCGAGAGCGTTTCGTGGACCATGGCGATCGAGCTGACCCGGCGCACGGACTCGACCAATGCGGTCCGTGCCTCGGGCGCCTCGACGCGCCGTGCCTGGAGCCTCAACAATGCCGCTACGGTCTGTAGATTGTTCTTAACTCTGTGGTGAATTTCCCGAATTGTCGCATCTTTACTGAGCAACTGCCGGTCTCGGGTCCGCACCTCCGTGATGTCCCGAATCAGTACCAACGCGCCCAGCGGGGAACCCTCCGGCCGCAGCGGTAACGCCCGCAGCAGTGCGCACGTCCCGTGCGCCTCGACCTCCTTGCGGGGCGGCGCCAGCCCGGACAGCGCGGCGGCGATCCGGTCGGCGGCGTCCCTGCCGTCCAGCGGGTCGTCGGCCAGCGCGGCGGTGAGCGTGCCCAACCGCACGCCCTGCAGGCCGGAGGTCACGCCGAGCCGCCGGTACGCGGACTGCGCGTTCGGGCTCGCGTACGTCACCACGCCCGTCGCGTCCAGCCTGATCAGGCCGTCCCCCACCCGTGGCGCGCTGGTCGTCTCGCCCTTCTGGGCACGCGGCGGGAACGTGCCGTCCGCGATCATCTGGCACAGCTCGCCGCCGGTCTGGAGGTAGACCAGTTCGAGCTGGCTGGGTACCCGGGCCGCCGACAGGTTCGTGTCGTGGCCGAGCACGGCGATCACCCGCCGGTCTCCGGAGCCGTCCCGGCGCACCGGCACCGCCTCGCAGCGGACCGGCACCTCGCCCTGCACCGCGTCGTCCTGCCAGACCGGGTCGCCCTCCCGCCAGATCCGGCCCTCCTGCTCGGCGATGGCCAGGTGCGGCATGTCCTCCTCGGTGACCCGCCGGCCCACCTGGTCCTCGGCGTGCGCGGTCGGGCCGGTGGTCGGCCGGCACTGCGCCACGCACAGGAAGTCGCCGGCCCGGGTCCGCACCCAGAGCTCCAGGTCGGCGAAGGCCAGGTCGGACACCAGCTGCCACTCGCCGGCCAGCCGGTGCAGGTGATCGATGTCGGCGCCGGTCAGCTTGGTGTGCTCGGCAACGAGGTCGGACAGCGTGGACACGCTTCGAGCCTGCCACAGGTGACCAAATCGCAGCGCGCCGTAGCGATACGGGTACCTCGTTCGGGTCCGTGACGATTTGCTGGGAGTGTCGTTAGGCAGTCAGCACAGTGCTGGTCAGGGAGGGGGGACGCGGGTGACTCACGTGCTCGGGTACGACCCGCTGGAGCCGCTGCGCTCGGCCGCCGCCAAGCGGGCCGCCGCCGGCCTGCGGGCGAGCGTCGCGCCACGGACGGCGGGCGGGGACGAACTGGTGGACCTGGCCTCCGACGACTACCTCGGGCTGGCCAGGGACGGGCGGATCACCGTCGCCGCCGCCACCGCGGCGCAGACCTGGGGCGCCGGCGCGACCGGGCCGCGGGTGGCGACCGGGAGTACCGACCTGCACACGCGGCTGGAGGAGGAGCTGGCCGCGTTCCTGAACCAGCGCGCGGCGCTCACGTTCTCCTCCGGGTACCTGGCCGACCTGGGCGTGATCGCCACGCTGGCCGGGCCGGACGCGCTGGTCGCGATCGACGAGTCGGTACCGCCGGCGCTGCTCGACGCGGCCCGGCTGTCCGGCGCGCGGCTGGCGATCTTCGCCGACCTCGACGGCGCCGCCACCGCGCTGGCCGGCCGCGAGGAACCGGCCGCGCTGCTGGTGACCGCGTCGGTGTACCCCCTGGACGGGGCCGAGGCGCCGCTGCGCCAGCTGCACCGCCTCGCGCACCAGCACGGGGCGCTGCTGGTGGTGGACGAGTCGCACGCGCTCGGCGTGGTCGGCGACGGCGGATCGGGCGCGGTCGCCACGGCGGGGCTGGCCGGGTTCCCCGAGGTCGTGGTCACCGCAAGCCTGGGCAAGGCGCTCGGCAGCCAGGGCGGCCTGGTGGCGGGCGCGCCCGAGGTGATCGAGACGCTGGTGGACGCCTGCCCAGTGTTCGCCAGCGACACCGCGCTGGCGCCGGCCAGCGCCGGGGCCGCGCTCGCCGCGCTGGGCGTGCTGCGGGACGAGCCGTGGCTGGCCGCGCGGGCCCGGGCGCACGCCGCCCGGATCGCCGCCGCCGCCGCCGAGCGGGGACTGGCCGTGACCACGCCGTTCGCGGCCGTGGTCGGTCTTCCGCTGGGCACGACCCGGGACGCGCTCCGGGCCACCGAGGCGTGCGCCGCCTACGGCGTGCGCGCCGGCTGCGTGCGCCCGCCAGCGGTGCCGTCGGCCCGCTCCGGCCTGCGACTGTCCGCCCGCGCCGACCTCACCGACCCCGACCTGAAGGCCGTCGGCCGGGCACTGTCCGCCGTCCGCACCACCGTCGGCGGCTGACCGGCCCCAGCTACCAGGTCTCCGTTACCAGGTCTCGGTGACCTTGCGCAGGCCGCGGGGGGCGTCCGGGTCGTCACCGCGGGCCAGGGCCAGCTCGTAGGCCAGCCACTGCAACGGGATGATCTCCACCATCGGCGACAGCTCCTCCGGCAGCCGCGGCACCGCGAGGCGGGGGTGGCCGTCGTCGCCAGGGCCCACCACCAGCAGGTCGCCGCCCAGCTCGCGGACCCGGTCCAGGACCGGACCCATCGCGGCGCCGCCGGGGCCGTCCGGTACCACCGCCACCACCGGGATCGTCGCGTCCACCATCGCCATCGGGCCGTGCAGCAGGTCGGCGGCGGAGAACGCCTGCGCCGACAGGTACGAGGTCTCCATCAGCTTCAGCGCCGCCTCGTGCGCCGTCGGGTACGCGTACCCGCGCCCGGTCGTGACCAGGCGGTTCGCGAACCGGTACCGGGCCGCCGCGGCCGCCACCGGCGCGGTCCGCTCCAGCACCTCGGCCGCCGCGTCCGCCAGCCCCTTGGCGCCGGCCGCGTCGTTGCCGCGCACGCCCTCGATGAGCAGGTACAGGGCGAGCAGTTCGGCGGTGTACGTCTTCGTCGCCGCCACCGCCCGCTCGTGCCCGGCCAGCACGTCCACGTGCAGCTCGGCGGCCTTGGCCAGGGCCGAGCCGGCGTTGTTGGTCACCGCCACGGTGAGCGCGCCGGCCTCCCGGGCCGCCGCCAGCGACGCCACCAGGTCCGGCGACCCGCCGCTCTGGCTCACCGCCAGGTACAGCACGTCGCGCAGGTCCGGCCGCGCCCCGTACACGGTGGTCGTGGACATCGACACCAGCCCGGCCGGCAGCCCGAGGTGGATCTCGATCAGGTACTTGGCGTAGAGCGCCGCGTGGTCGGAGGTACCGCGCGCGGCGAGCAGCACGAACCGGGGCCGCCGGGACGCGACCACCCTGGCCACCTCGCCGATGGACCGGGTGCCCTCCTCCATCAGCCGCGTGAACACGCCAGGCTGCTCCGTCATGTCCTGACGCATCCCGATCCCGGGCACGCGCGACTGCTCACCGGTCACGGAAGTCTCCCCTCGGCCGTGCGCCCCCACGGGCTGGCACCAGCGTAAACGTCAGCGGACCCGCCGGCCCAGCAGGGCTTCCACGGCCGCGACCGCGGACACGGCCGAAGCGCCGTGGGTGGCGACGAACTGGTCGCCGGCGTACCGGCGGTCGCTGTCCAGGCCGGTGGCGACCGTGATCGCGTCCGGCCGCACCGCCAGCACCTCCCGCAGCACCGCGGCCTGCCACGGGTGCCGCACCGCGTCCCGCACCACCACCACGACCGGCCGGCCGTCGTGCCCGGTGAGCAGCCCGTCCAGGCCCTCCACCGGCTCGCTCACCCGTACCACCACGGTCTCCGGCTCGGCGGCGGCCAGCAGCGACCCGATGCCGTCCCCGCCGACCGGGCCGGCGGCGATCGTCGGCGGCGGCAGCAGCTCCAGCACCAGCGGCGCGGCGGGAAGCGGCAGCGCGGCCTCGACCAGCAGGCCGCGCCGCGCTGCCGCCAGACCCACCCCAGAGAGGGTCTCGGCGTCGTACTCCACGGCGTGCGACGC
>JBJMIH010000105.1:0-67389 GCA_045806985.1 Mycobacteriales bacterium
CCCGGAAAGCCCGTGTCGGCGGCCGGCCACCGCGCCGCCCGCCCCTGACCCGGCTGCGGCACTTCCTCGCCTTCGGCGCGCCCGGAGTGCTCGTCTACGTGTGCTTCGTGCTCGCCCCGATCGTGGTGAGCTTCGGCTACAGCCTCACCAACTACAACCCGTTCAACCCGCCCACGAAGTACGTGGGCCTGCGCAACTACCGGCTCCTGTTCCACGACACCGAGTTCCTGACCGCGCTGCGGGTGACCACGATCCTCACGCTGATCGTGGTCATCGTGCCGAACGTGCTCGGCCTGCCGATCGCGCTGCTGCTGGACCGGCGCGGCTGGCTGTACAACACGCTCCGGAGCGTGTTCTTCGTTCCGGTGGTGCTCAGTTCGGTGGTGGTGAGCATCGTGTGGGCACGGATGCTCGCCGACGACGGCCTGGTCAACAAGACGCTGCGCGGGCTCGGGGTCGCGCATCCGCCGGGCTGGCTGTCCGATCCGAACTACGCGCTGTACTCGGTCGGCGCGATCCTGTCCTGGCAGATGCTCGGCTTCTGCGTGGTCGTGTACCTCGCCGGCCTGCAGGGCGTGCCGACCGAGTTGCACGAGGCCGCGGCCATCGACGGCGCGGGACCGGTCCTGCGGTTCCGCAAGATCACCTGGCCGCTGCTGGCGCCCGCGCTCACCGTCAACACGGTGGTCATGCTGATCACCGGCTTCAAGGTGTACGACCACATCCAGGTGATCACCAACGGCGGCCCGGGCACCGGGACCACCGCCACGATCGCCTTCACCATCCTGCAGACCGGCTTCAACGCCAACCACCAGGGCTACGCCTCCGCGATGGCGGTGGCGATGCTCGTCATCATCGCCACCGCGTCCGCGGTGGTGCTGCGGATCCTGCAACGCCGGGAGGTGGACCTGTGAACGAGCGGCAGCCCTGGGTACGGCCCCTCGTCGCGCTCGTCATCAGCGCGCTGTTCGCCGTGCCGCTGTATTTCGTCACCATCAACGTGTTCAAGCCCGGCGACAAGATCACCGCCCAGCCCGGCACCCCGCCGGTACCGCCCACCCTGCACAACATCTCGGCGGTGCTCACCAGGCCGGACCGGCTGTTCTGGGTGAGCCTGGTGAACAGCCTGGTGGTCACCTCGCTGTCGGTGATCATCCTGGCGATCCTGTCGGCGATGCTCGGCCACTACCTGGCCAGGACGAAGGGCTGGCACAGCCGCGCCCTGATGGTGCTGCTGCTGTGCGGGCTGATGATCCCGCCGCAGGTCATCCTCATGCCGATCACCCGGGTACTGCGGGTCGCCCACCTGATGACCACCCTCCAGGGGCTGGTCCTGTTCAACGTCGGCTACTACGTGCCCTTCGGCGTCTTCGTCTTCTCCGGCTTCATCCGCTCGATCCCGGTCGAACTGGAGGAGGCCGCCGCGATCGACGGCGCCGGCAAGGGCCGGATCTTCTGGCGCATCGTGTTCCCGCTGCTGCGCCCGGCCACCGCCAGCGTGGTCATCTTCCTCGGCGTCTGGATCTGGAACGACTTCCTCGACCCACTGATCATCCTCGGGCCGAGCCAGGGCACCACGGTCACCACCGGCATCTACCGCTCCATCGGCCAGTACCAGTCCGACTTCGGCACCGTCTTCGCCCTGATGTTCCTGGCCACCATCCCGGTCATCATCTTCTACCTCCTCCTCCAGCGACACTTCGTGAAGGGCCTCACCGGAGGAGCCACCAAGGGCTGAGGTCTACCACCCGTCGATGGCCGCCCGCAGCGCCGCGGCGTCGAAGCCCGCGGTGGGCAGGGCGGCCGCGAGCCGGTAGCGCACGATCCCGGCGGCGTCGACCAGCAGGACGCCGCTGTGTTGCAGGAACAGGGTCCGGGTGAGCCCGACGGCACGGTGCGCCTGGGCGTCGGCGGAGGCGACGACGGCGACCCGGTCGTCCAGCCCGCGGCCGGCCCGCGCGGCCTGCGCCGGCGTGCCGGGTACCACCACGACGGGCCGCACGCCGAGGGCCGGCAGGTCCAGCCGGGCCAGTGCCCTGACGTGGCGCAGGCACATCGGGCAGGTGGGGGTGCGCATGAAGTACAGCGCCAGTGCCTTCGCGCCGCCGAGGAGGGCGGCCAGGGTGACCGGAGTGCCGGAGGTGTCGAGGACGGTCAGGTCGAGGGAGAGGTGCTGGTCGGTCTCTGCGGACATGGCAACCTTCAGTTAGTCAACTCGGTTACCATCATTAGATACGCAACTGAGTTGCGTAGTCAAGCTGGCTAAGGTGAGGCCGTGAGCAAGCCCCTCGACGAGGACCTGGGTGTCCTCCTGGCCGCCTGCTGCGAGCGTGTGGTCCGAACCGTGTTCGCCCAACTGGTGCCCGCCGGGTACGGCCACCTCACCTCCACGCAGGCGATCTCGGTGCTGTACATCGGGCGCGGCGTCGACACCGTCACCCAACTCGCCAACCGGGCCGGCATGACCACCCAGGCGATGAGCAAGATCTGCGCCACGCTCCAGGCCGAGGGCCTGGTCGGCCGGCAACCCCACACCGGCGACGCGCGCAGCCGGCGCCTGACCCTCACCGCCGAAGGCCAACGCCTGCACGACGTGCTGACCGAGGCCGGTGAAGAGGCCGAACGCGGGTGGGCCGCCCTGGTCGGCCCGGAAACCCTCGGAACCGTCCGCGCCGCGCTCGCCGCCTACGCCCACACCCCCGACCCCGTCACCCCGACCCCCCAGGTCCGCGTCCGCTTCACCTGACGGCCCACCCAGCCCGTCCTCCGCCCGCCCGCGCACCTCCGATCCGCGGTCCGCGCGGGCCAGGTCAGGTGTCGGGGGCGACGTTCCACCGCCGGGGCAGGTCGCCGCCGCACACCGCGCAGGTGAAGTCGTCGTCCTTGACGACGTTGCGCTCGCCGCAGTCGGGGCAGCGGCGGAACGTCAGGGCGGCGGTGAAGGCCGGCGGGTGGGGCAGGCCGGCGTGGTCGAGGGCGGCGGCCACCGCCGGCCAGCAGCTGGCGTCGGGGCAGTAGCCGGTGGACTGGTTGGTGACCTCGGTGACCGCCCAGCCGGACGGCCGGCACGCGAAGGCGATCTCGCCGGCGGCCAGGACCTCGCCGCCGCCGGCGCAGGCGACGTGCTCGCTGCGGCGGGGTGCCAGGCGGAGCGTGCCGGCGGTGTCGACCACGAAGGTGAACGGCTCGGCCAGGTCCCGGTCCGGGACGGTGGCGGCCCAGGCGTCGAAGTCGGCGCCGGACCGGATGGGCCGGCCGGATTCGCCGCGCGGGGCCGCCGCGCGGAGGTCGGGCGGGCCGACGTAGCGGTACCGGCGCGGCTCCTCGACCATCGCCGTACGGTAGCGCGCCAGGTCAGTGGATCCGTACCGGCGCGTGGAGGGGGAGGGAGCGGGAGGAGTCGCCGGCGGCGATGGTGTAGGTGCCCGGGATGGTGGTCCAGGTGTGACTGGTGGCGTTCCAGGTCTGGAACGAGCGGGCGTCCAGGGTGAGCTGGAGGTGGCGGGTCTGGCCGGGGCGGAGGGTCACCTTCTGGAAGCCGCGGAGCTGGCGCGGGGGTTCGCCGGCGGCGGCGGGGGAGGACACGTAGACCTGGGCGACCTCGGCGCCGGTGCGGCGGCCGGTGTTGGTGACGTCGAGGCCGACCCGGACCCGGCCGTGGCGGTCGGGACGGGTCACGGTCAGGTCGCTGAAGCGGAACGTCGTGTACGACAACCCGAACCCGAACGGGAACAGCGGGTCGATGTTCTGCTGGTCGTACCAGCGGTACCCGACCGCCAGCCCCTCCGAGTACGTCGCCACGCCGTTGACGCCCGGGTACTGCTCGGGGGTGTGGGCCGGCACGTCACCGGCCGCGCGCGGGAAGCTGATCGGCAGCTTGCCCGCCGGGTTCACGTCCCCGAGCAGTACCGCGGCGACGGCGTCGCCGTCCTCCTCGCCCGGATACCACGCCTCGACCACGGCAGGCACCTGGTCCAGCCAGGGCATCAGGACGGGAGCGCCGCTCTTGACGACGACCACGGTGTGCGGGTTGGCGGCGGCGACCGCCGCGACGAGCTGGTCCTGGGTGCCGTCCAGCGCGAGGCTGGTCCGGTCGTGGCCCTCGGTCTCGTTGTCGCCGACCATCACGACCGCGACGTCGGCGGCGCCGGCGAGCGCGGCGGCCGCGCCGATGTCCGAGCCGTCCGCGGTGGACACGGCCACGCCGGGCCCGAGCCGGTTCTTCAGCCCGGTCACCGGGTCCACCGTGTACGCCGGCACGACGTGCGAGCTGCCGCCCCCGCCGGTGCGCGCGGCGCCGGCGTACGGCCCGACGACGGCGACCGAGTGCAGCGCGGACGCGCGCAGCGGGAGCTGGCCGCCGGCGTTCTTCAGCAGCACCGTGCTCTGCTCGGCCGCCGACAGCGCGAACGCGCCGTCCGCCTGCACCGGGATCGGCGTGGTGGTCTGCGGCCGGTCGAGCAGCCCGAACCGGATCTCCACCGCGAACCGCCGCACCAGCATCCGGTCGATGACCGCGATCGGGACCGAGCCGTCGGCCACCGCCTGCCGCATCGCGTCGTCGAAGAACTTGCCCGTGGGCATCTCCAGGTCCTCGCCGGCCAGCGCGGACGGGGCGGTGCTGTGGGTGGCGCCGAAGTCGGACTGGACGAAGCCGGTGAAGCCCCACTCGTCGCGCAGCACGGTTTGCAGCAGGTACGGGTTCTCGCACGCGAACAGGCCGTTGACCTTCGGGTACGCGCACATCACCGACGCGGAGTGGCCCTGCTTCACCGACGCCTCGAACGCCGGGAAGTAGATCTCGTGCAGGGTGCGCTCGTCGATGATCTCGTTCACCGCGAACCGGTTGGCCTCCTGGTTGTTGGCGGCGAAGTGCTTGACCTCGGCGATGATGCCTTCCCGCTGGATGCCGCGGATGTCGGCGGCGGAGATCCGGCCGACCAGGTACGGGTCCTCGCCGTAGCCCTCGAACGTGCGGCCGTTCTGCGGGATGCGGGCGATGTTGATGTCGGGCGCCTCGAGCAGGCCGTGCGCGAGGTCGCGTACCTCGGAGCCCTGGACGCGGCCGTACGCGTCGGCGAGCCCGGGGTCGAAGCTGGCGGCGAGCGCGATCGGCGCGGGCAGCGCGGTGGCCGGCGGCTGGGTCGGATCGTCGCCGGGGCCGGCGCCGGCCGGGCCGTTGGTGATGCGCAGCGGCGGGATGCCGAGGCGGGGGATGCCGGGGACGTACCGGCGGTGCTGGCTGTCCTGGATGCCGTGCAGCTCGGTGATCTTCTCGTCCAGCGTCATCTGGGCGACCAGCGCGGCCGCGCGCTGGTCGGGTGTTGCCGGCGGTGCGGCGGTCGCGCCCGTGGCGGGCGCGACCGCGAGCCCGGCGAGGCCGGCGGACAGGGCGAACGGGACGGCGAGGACACGAGCGAGGCGACGCATTCTTCCACCTGTAGACCCATTGGTCCGACAGGTCAAGAAAATCCCATTTTGTTTTGCCCTGATTTCGCCGAAATGCTCACCTGGCGACGATCAACAGGTACGACAACCTACGAGGTCGTCCGGGTGGAGCCGTTGAGGATCACGGACTCGTGGCACTTCCCGTCGCCGGGGACGGCGACACCCACCACCTGGCACTTGGTCCGCGCCACCACGGTGTCGCCGGCCGGCACCTCGATCGCCGTCACGAAGTGGTAGTCCTCGTCCCGGAAGTTCGCCAGCCCCAGCGTGAACAGCGTCTTCCCGGAAACCACCAGGTCGAGCTGGCCGGTGTCGCCCTGCGGGTTCTCCATCACCAGGTCGGTGAGGATCAGCGTGGTCTTCGCCTTCACGGTGAACGTGGTGTTCGCCGTCGCGCCCGGACCGGCCGCGACGTCCAGCCGCTGGGTGAGCGGCTTCGACGCCGCCGCCGGCGGCGGCGCGCCCGGATTCGCCTGGTTGGCCGCCTGGTTGGCCGCTCCGGCCGCCTTCTGCGCCTGCTGCTGGTTGCCGGTGGACTGCTTGGCCGCCTGCTGGGCGACCGCGGCCTGCTTGGACGCCTGCGCCACCGGCTTCTTGATCGCGTTCTTCGCCGTCGACCGGATCGTCGGGCGCAGCAGCAGGAACCAGATCGCCGCCAGCGCCAGCAGGATCGCCAGCAGTGCGGCGAGCAGCCTGGGCAGCCACTTCGGGACCAGCGGCTCCTGCAGGAACGTGCCGTCCAGCGGTACCGGGGCAGCGCCCTCGGGCACCACCGCTGCCTGGAAGGGCATCGTCACCGGCTGCCCGCGCCAGTGCCGACGGCGCGGCTTCACCCGCAGCGTGGAGAACGCGGCCTCGCCGGGCAGCACGGTCAGCGCGGCCGGCCGGGCCGTGAACTTCAGCCGGCCGTCCGGGTCGGTGCCGCTCACGCCGACGCGCAGCGGGATGTTGCCGCGGTTGTCGACGGCGATCTCGTGGGTGGCGCCGCCACGCCCGCGCGAGGTGCGCGGCGACAGCTCGGCGCTGGTGTCCTGGAACGGCAGGATCTGGACGACGCCCTCGGGCACCACCGCCTGCTCGGGGCGTTCGGTCGGCGTCACCCGCACGCCGTACGGGAACGGGCCGGCCGGAACGGTCGCCGAGCGCGGCGGCGCGAAGGTCACCCGGACGGTGCCTTCGCTGCCCGGATAGAGAGAGAGCAGGTCAGGCTCGATCCGCGCCCAGGGCGCGGAATCCCCCACGACCTCGATCCGGTACGCCTCGACGAGGTCGCCGACGTTGCGGATCCGCAGGTCGCACATGGCCTCGGTACCCGGAGTGGCCTCCAGGTCAGGCGTTTCGAGCGTCGCACGAGCGGTCATGGGCCGACGGTAAAGATCTGGGACTGATCCGCCACGGGGCGTCCGGGAACACCTTCGGGCAAGCCGTGCCGCCCGTTGAGTCCACGTTGACTGCGCGACAAGTCCGGTACGGATGATTGGTCGCGGGTCGGGGGGAAGCGACTCGGGAAGGAAGCGGGGAAACGCTATGGAGCGCATCCCGGTGTACATCCAGGCGGGGGATCCGATCTCGCGGGCCGGTCTGGCCAGCCAGTTGCGGCCACGCCCGGAGGTACGGCTGGTGGAAGACGCCGAGAGGCACGACGCGGCGGTGGCCATCCTGGTCACCGATTCGGTGGGCGACGACGTGCTGCGAGGGTTGCGGGTGCTGCGGCGAGAGGGCATTCCGCGACTGGTGCTGGTGGCCACCCAGCTCGACGACGGCGACCTGGTCGCCACCGTCGAGGCGGGGGTGGTGGGGGTGGTACGGCGTGCGGACGCCACCCCGGAACGGTTGATCTCGGTGATCACGTCCGCGATCGCCGGAGAGGGAACGGTGCCGCCGGACCTGCTGGGCCGGCTGCTGGAACAGGTGGGGCGGTTGCAGCGCCAGGTGCTGGCGCCGCGCGGCCTGTCCTTCCACGGCCTCGCCGCCCGCGAGGTCGAGGTGCTGCGGCTCGTCGCCGACGGTCTGGACACCGCCGAGATCGCGACGCGGCTGTCGTACTCCGAGCGGACCGTCAAGAACGTCCTGCACGACGTGACCAGCCGCCTGCAACTGCGCAACCGCTCGCACGCGGTGGCGTACGCGCTGCGGCAGGGACTGATTTAGGGCCTGGTACAGGCGGGCAGCCGACGCTACCCGATCGGCTGCCCGCCAACTGGCTCTCTGACCTGGACGTATCGAGCAGGCTGGAAACCGTGATTCACGAGGTGGACGAGGCGCTGCGGCAGCTCCTCCGTACCGAGGCGCTGCGCGGGGCCGACATCGACGTGGTGTTCGACGCGCCGACCAAGGACTGGGCGGCCCGCCGCAACGCGCCCACCGTCAACCTGTACCTGTACGACATCCGCGAGGACCTGCGCCGCCGCCAGCGCGGGCTGCTCAACGAGTACGACGAGCGCGGCATCGTCACGGCGCGGCACATGCCGCCCCGCTACATCAAGCTGTCCTACCTGCTCACCGCGTGGACGCAGCGGCCGGAGGACGAGCACCGGCTGCTCGCCGACCTGATGACCTGCCTGTTCAGCTACGAGGCGGTGCCGCCGACGCTGCTCACCGGGCAGCTGGCCGGGCTCGGCCTGCCGGTGGCGCTGACCGTGGCGCTGCCCCCGCCGGAGGACCGGTCGTTCGCGGACGTGTGGACCGCGCTCGGCGGCGAGCTGAAGCCCTCGCTGGACCTGGTGGCCTGCGCGCCGCTGGAGTCGATCCGCGAGATGCCGGTCGGACCGCCCGTCACCGAGGGCGCGCGGGTGGACATGCAAGGCGACCAGCGGGTCGGCCACGTGCTGCCGCCCGGCGCGCCGCCGTTCCAGCCCCGCGGGGAGAACCGGCCCGCGATGCGACGGGTACGCAAGCCGTGACCGCACCCGAGACGGTGCTCGACGCGGGCCTGGCGTACCTGCTCGATCGGGTAAGGGGCGTGGAGCTGCGGGTACGCAGGGCGGTGGAGGGCGCGCGGGCCGACGACCCGGAACCGGACGACCCGTTCCGCGGGCTGTACCTGTCCGAGGAGGCGGTGGCCCGGCTGCTGGCCGCCCGCCGCGCGCCGCTCGGGCCGGACGCGGTCGAGGAGTCCTGGCTCGCCGAGGTCGAGCAGGCCGCCGACCAGGCCGAACGCGACGGCGCCACGATCCGGCTGCGCCAGCTCGCCCGCGCCGCCGGCCTCGGCCCGCTGGACGTGGAGCTGCTGCTGGTCGCCCTCACGCCCGAGCTGGACAGCCGGTTCGAGCAGCTGTACGGGTACCTCAACAACGACGTGACCCGGCGGCGGGCCACCGTCGGGATGGCGCTGCGGCTGTGCGGGGTGCCGGAGGCCGACGCGGCCGGCCGGGCGCGGCTGCGGGTCGACGCCCCGCTCGGGCACGCCGGACTGCTCGTGCTCGGCGACCTCGACCGCCCGCTGCTCGGCCGGTCGCTGCTGGTGCCGGACCGGGTGGTGGCACACCTGCTCGGCGACGACCAGCCCGACCCGGCGCTGGCCGGCGTGCTCGTCGGAGTACCCGACCACCTGCATCTCGCCGGCGGCGACACGCTCGCCGGGGCGCTGCGTCACGGCGTCCGGCTGGCCTACCTGCGTGAACGGCTGGGCGGTACCGCCCAGGTGGTCGCCGTGGCCGCGCTGGCGGCGGCGGGCGCGGGCAGCCTGTCCGTGGACGTGGCCCGACTCCTCGCCGAGCCGGATCCGGACGGGACCGCGCTGGCGCTGGTCCGCGAGGCCAGGCTGACCCGGGCCGGCCTCGTGGTCGGTCCGGTCGAACCGCCTGGCAGCGGCGGCGGCGACGCGCCCGGCGGCCCGACCGGCTCGCCCACGGCGGTGGCGGTGCTGCGCCGGCTCACCCGTTCCGGCGTGCCGGTGATCCTCACCGGCACCGGCACCTGGGACCCGCGCTGGAGCGACGAGCTACCGCTCCAGCTCGATGTCGAGATTCCGACACGGGCCAGCCGGGAGGCGGTCTGGCGGTCGGAACTGGCCGGCCGGCTCGCCGACGGCGTCGACCCGGCCGACACCACCTCCCAGTTCCTGCTCGGCTCGGTGCAGATCGCCAGGGCGGCGCGGGCGGCGACCCAGCAGGCCGCGCTGAACGGCGGCGCGGTCGAGGCCGAGCACCTGCGGTACGGCGCCAGGGCCCAGAACGCGGCCGGGCTGGAACGGCTGGCCCGCCGGATCGAACCGGCGGTGACCTGGGACGACCTGGTGCTGCCGGTCGGCGCGACAAACCAGCTGCACGAGCTGGCGGCCCGCGCCCGCAACCGGGACCGGGTGCTGGGGGAGTGGCGGATGCGGCCGGGTGGTGGGCGCGGGCGCGGGGTGACCGCGCTGTTCGCCGGCGACTCGGGCACCGGCAAGACCATGTCCGCCGAGGTGGTCGCCGGCGAGCTGGGGCTGGACATGTACACCGTCAACCTGGCCACGGTCGTGGACAAGTACGTCGGGGAGACCGAGAAGAACCTGGAGCGGATCTTCTCCGAGGCGGCCGGCGTGAACGGCGTGCTGCTGTTCGACGAGGCCGACGCGATCTTCGGCAAGCGGTCGGAGGTGCGCGACGCCCACGACCGGTACGCCAACATCGAGAGCGCGTACCTGCTGCAGCGGATGGAGACGTTCGACGGGCTGGCCGTGCTCGCCACCAACCTGCGGGCCAACCTGGACGAGGCGTTCACCCGCCGGCTCGACGTGGTGGTGGACTTCCCGGTGCCGGACGAGCCGCTGCGGCGCTCGCTGTGGGACCGCTGCCTCGGCCCGGGAGTGCCCCGCGAGGACGCCCTCGACCTGGACTTCCTGGCGGGCTCGTTCGAGCTGGCCGGCGGCAACATCCGGGCGGCGGCGGTGACCGCGGCGTACCTCGCGGCGGCCGACGGCCGGCCGGTCGGCACCACCGACCTGGTGGCCGGTGTCGTCCGCGAGTACCGCAAGCTGGGCCGGCTGTGCCTGGAGCGCGAGTTCGGGCGGTACCTCCATCTGGCGGCCTCGTGATTGCCCGATCGGGCAACTTCCGGTACCCCATCGGCAGGGGCCGGGGGACTCCCGCGGCGGCGGGCCCGGTGCGAACCTGAACCCATGCGTACGTACGGCCAGGAACTCGAACACGACGGCGATCTGCGGCCGAGGGCCGACCGGATCGACGACGAGCGGACCAGCCTGATGTACCAGGCGGCGGCCACCGGCCGGCCCGAGGTGCTCGGCGGCGCCGGGATGCTCGGCCTGCAGCGGCTGATCGGCAACGCCGCGGTCAGCAGGGCGGCGGTCAGCCGGGACGTCGACGCCGAGGAGGAGCGCTCGCCCGTCCTGGACGTCGTGAACTCCGGCGGCGGCCAGGCCCTGGACGCCGAGACCCGCACGGACATGGAGGGCCGGCTCGGCGCCGACTTCTCCGACGTCCGGGTGCACACCGACTCCGCGGCGCACAACTCGGCCAAGGCGGTCAACGCGCACGCCTACACGGTCGGCTCGAACGTGGTGTTCCAGCGGGACAAGTACAACCCCACGTCCTCGGACGGCAAGGTGATGCTCGCCCACGAGCTCACCCACGTCATCCAGCAGCGCAGCGGCCCGGTGGACGGCGCCCCGTCCGGCGGCGGCATCCAGGTCTCCGACCCCGGCGACCGCTTCGAGCGGGAGGCGTCCGCGAACGCCGAGCGCGTGATGACCGGCCCGGCCCCCGTCCAGGCCTCCGCCGCACCCGGCGCTGTCGGCGTCCAGCGCGATGAGGCCGAGGGCGAGGACGAGGAACCCGTCCAGACCTTCGTCCAGCGCGAGGAAGAGGCCGGCGAGGAAGAAGAAGCCCCCGCCTGACCTGCCGGGCCACCGGGCGGCCGGCCCAGGCCGCCCGCACGCCCGTGCGCCAGCCGGCTCGGGTAGTGGCCGGCCCGGGTGTACCCCGGTTTGGAGCGGCCGCCGGTACCACACGTCCGCGCCGCCCCCACCGCTCGGCCAGCACGCCGAGGTCGCGTCCGGACGGTGCCGCACCGGCGTTCGCCGCCGGCCTCGTCGTGCCGGCTTGCCAGCGCGCCCATCGCATCGGCGTCCCCGGCGCCGGCCGCGGCCCCGTACCGCCGCGCCGCTGTGGGGCTTTTGTCCGGATCATCGCGGCGGCATACTGAGGGCGACAGGTATGAGAGCGCTCTCATTGGGGGTACCGCCGTGGTGCGTCTGGGTCGTCGTCGGGTTCCGGTCGTGGTGGCCGCCGTGCTGGCCGCGGTACTGGCGGTTCCGGTGCTGGTCAGCTGGTGGGCGGGTGGTGCCGCGGTGGCCGCCGGGCCGTGCGCGGTCGACTACAAGCTCAACCAGTGGGCCGGCGGGTTCACCGCGGACGTCACGCTCACCAACCTCGGGGCTGCCCGTACCTCCTGGACGCTGAGCTGGACCTTCGCCGGCGACGAGCACGTGACCTCGGCTTGGAACGCCCAGGTCGGCCAGACCGGGAACGCCGCCTCGGCCGCCAACCTGTCCTACAACGGGACGCTGGCCAGCGGCGGCACGGTGGCCTTCGGCTTCCAGGCGACCAGCTCGGCCCCAACCGCGGTACCGGCCGACTTCGCCCTCGACGGCGTGCCGTGCAATGGCGGCAGCCCGTCGCCGACCCCGACCAGCCCCAGCCCGACACCCACCGAGACCGGACCGCCGCCGGCCGGCTGCGGGTCGGCCGCGTTCTGCGACGGTTTCGAGAGCCAGACCGGCACCGTCCCGTCCGGACGGTGGTCGGTGAGCACGCCCGACTGCTCCGGCACCGGCACGGTCACCGTCGACACCGGCCAGGCGCACAGCGGCACCCGCTCGGTCCGCGTCGACGGCAGGGCCGGGTACTGCAACCACGTCTTCGTCGCCGACGAGAGCGACGTGGCCGCGCTCGGGCCGGTCTGGTACGGCCGCTTCTACGTCCGTCACACCACCGCGCTGCCCGCCGGCCACGTCGCCATGATGGCGATGCGCGACACCGCCGACGGCGGCAGGAACCTGCGGTTCGGCGGCCAGAACCAGGCCCTCCAGTGGAACCGCGAGTCCGACGATGCCACCCTGCCCGAGCAGAGCCCGGTCGGGGTGGCCCAGAGCATGCCGCTGCCGGTGAACCAGTGGACGTGCGTGGAGTTCCAGGTGGACGGTGGCCAGGGCCAGCTGCGGACCTGGGTGGACGGCACGCTGGTGCCCGGCCTGGTGGACGACGGGGTGCAGACCGCCGACGTCGACAGGCAGTGGATCGCGTCCCGCGCGAGCTGGCGGCCGGCGCTCGCCGACCTCCGGCTGGGCTGGGAGAGCTACGCCGGCGGCGACGACACGCTGTGGTTCGACGACGTGGCGATGGGCACCAGCCGGATCGGGTGCTGACGCCCGGCGCGGAACACGGCCGGGCACCCGACGCTGCCCATACGGGCAGCGATCAGGACATGCCTCTTCGTGCACCGTGCGGTTCCCCCGACCCTGTCCAACCGGGCGTTACCAGGGTCGCCGCGCGAAGGCAGGCTCAATCCCGACAGGTCGGCGAGGGTCGCCGGCAAGGAGGGGAAGATGCCCACATATCTGTCGCCAGGCGTGTACGTGGAGGAAGTCGAGGCGGGATCGCGCCCGATCGAGGGCGTTGGCACCGCCGTGGCCGCGTTCGTCGGTCTGGCCGCCAAGGGCCCCTTCCACCAGCCCACGCTCGTCAGCAACTGGAGCCAGTACACCCAGACGTTCGGTGAGTTCGTCGACGGCTCCTACCTCGCGCACGCCGTTTACGGCTACTTCATGAACGGCGGCGGGAACTGCTACATCGTCCGGATCGGGGGCGACCCCAGTTCCGGCAACGGCGAGGCGCCGCGCGAGCTCACCGCGGGACCGCAGGCCATGCTCGGCGGGTACCGCGTGGTGGCCAGGGACGGCACCGGCAAGGGCGGGCCGCCGCTCAGCATCGAGGTCGGCGACGCCGGTAGCGAGGCGCCGCCCGACGACGCCTTCAAGCTGGTGGTCAAGCGCGGCAACAAGGTGGAAGAGACCTTCGACGCCGTCACCACCAAGCGCGGCAAGGACAACGTGGTGACCGCGGTCCGCGAGAAGTCCAAGCTGATCATCATCGAGGAGGCCGCGACCGGCTCCGCGCTGAAGAAGCCGGACAAGGGCACGGTCGAGCTGGCGCCGCTGCCGCCGCCCGCCGCGGTGCCCACCAACCTCTCGGCCGACGACTACGTCGGCGACGTCTCCGACCGCACCGGCTTCGGCGGCCTGGAGGCCGTCGACGGCATCACCATGGTCGCGGTGCCCGACGTGATGAGCGCGTACCAGCAGGGCGCCATCGACCTGGAGACCGTGCAGGCCGTCCAGCTCGCCATGATCGCCCACTGCGAGATGATGGGCGACCGGGTGGCCGTCATCGACCCGCCGCCGAAGCTCAGCCCGCAGCAGATCAAGGAATGGCGCGTCGAGAAGGCCGGCTACGACTCCAAGTACGCCGCCATGTACTACCCGTGGATCAAGGTCTTCGACCCGTCCAGCGGTACCAACCGGCACGTGCCGCCGAGCGGCCACCTCGCCGGCATCTGGGCCCGCAACGACAACAGCCGCGGCGTGCACAAGGCCCCGGCCAACGAGGTCATCCGCGGCGCGGTCGCGCTGGAGACCCAGGTCACCAAGGCCGAGCAGGAGCTGCTCAACCCGATCGGCGTGAACTGCCTGCGGGCGTTCCCCGGCCGCGGCATCCGGGTGTGGGGCGCGCGCACGCTCTCCTCCGACCCGGCGTGGCGGTACCTGAACGTCCGGCGCCTGTTCAACTACCTCGAGGAGTCGATCCTCAACGGCACCCAGTGGGTGGTGTTCGAGCCCAACGACGACGCCCTCTGGGCCAGGATCCGCCGCACCATCAGCGCCTTCCTGGTCAACGAGTGGCGCAAGGGCGCGCTGTTCGGTCTCACTCCCGACGAGGCGTTCTACGTGAAGTGCGACCGGGAGACGAACCCCGCGGAAGGCATCGACGCCGGCCAGGTCATCTGTGAGGTCGGGATCGCGCCGGTCAAGCCGGCCGAGTTCGTGGTCTTCCGCCTCTCCCAGTTCTCCGGTGGCACCAGCCTCGTCAACGAGTAGCGGCTCACGAGTAACGGAAGGCGGCTAGGTCATGGCTTTCGCCGAAATGGACAAGGCGGTCGGCCACTCCTTCGGCCTGGAGTGGGACGGCGTCCAGATCAAGCAGATCAACGAGGTCAGCGGCCTCAAGATGGAGCAGGACGTCATCGAGCTGAAGCAGAACACGGCCGATGGCAAGTACATCATCAAGAAGCTGCCCGGCCGGCCCAAGGCGGGCGAGGTCACCCTCACCCGCGGCCTCACCGAGGACAACAGCTTCGAGAAGTGGGTGCAGGCCGCCCACTTCGGCAAGATGGGCGATGCCCGCAAGGGCGGCGCGATCATCGTGTACGACTACGAGGGCGTCGCCATCAAGCGCTACAAGTTCATCAACGGATGGCCCAAGAGCCTGGAGATCGGCTCCCTGAAGGCCGGTGACACGAGCGTGCTCACCGAGAAGCTGGTCATCACCTACGAGCAGATGTCAGTCGAGTAGTGATGCGCAGAACGCTCGCTGTCGACCGGGCCGCCGCCTCCGACACCGCCGACGCCTCCGGCACGCCTGACGTGCCGGAGGCTCCGGCGCGGGAGACGCTGCGGACCGAGTTCCCGTTCACCCTGCCCCGTGGGTTCATGGACGACAACGGCACCTTGCACCGCGACGGGGTGATGCGGCTGGCCACCGCCCGCGACGAGCTCGTTCCGCTGCGGGACGACCGGGTGCGGGAGAACCCGGCGTATCTCACCGTCGTGCTGCTCGGCAGGGTGATCACCCGGCTGGGCAGCATCACCGACGTGCACGCCGGGATCGTCGAGAACCTCTTCGCCGCCGACCTGGCCTTCCTCCAGGACTTCTACCGCCGCGTCAACAGTGAGGGCCACACCAGGGCCGCCGTCAGCTGTCCGGAGTGCCAGCACACCTTCACGGTCGACCTGGCCGGTGGTCGCCTGGGGGAATCGTGACGTACGCGACTGACCGACTGTATGAGGAGGTCGCGTACGTGGCGTACCACTTCCACTGGCCGATGGACGACATCCTTGACCTTGAGCACGCCGAACGGCAGCGGTACGTCACCGAAATCGGCCGCCTCAACGTCCGGATCAGCCAGGGACGGTGAGGTATGGACCGACGGTCTTCAGACGAGTGGCGAGGGCTCGCGCCGCTCCAGCGCACGCTGGAGACGGCGCCCATCGTCAACCCGCCGGACACGTTCGCCGCGAGCCTGACCACGTGGCAGAGTCCGGCGTTCCTCGCCCCGCTCGGGCACCTGGTCAGCGAGGACGCGCCAGCCGGCGTGATCTCGGGCCTGGCCACGCCGGTGCGGCCACGGACCGTCGACACCGGACCCGACATGCCGATGGCGACGCCGCCCGCGCCCGTCCGGCGCGCCGGCCTGCTCGGCGCGGTACAGCGGTGGTTCTCCGGCACACCGCAGCAGCCCACCACCCAGGGCACCCAGGGCAGCCAGGGCGGCCCGGCGAGCGAAGGCAGCGAAGGCGGCCTGGCGAACCTGGCCAGCCTGGCCAGCCCGGCCAGCCCGGCCAGCCCGGCCAGCCCGACCAGCCCGACCAGCCCGACCAGCCCGACCAGCCCGACCAGCCCGACCAGCGCGGGTAGCCCAGCCGGCGCGGCCATCCCGGCCGGCGCGGCCATCCCGGCCGGCCCGGCAGCTTCCGCCGCGGCACCGTCGGCCGCGATGCCGGTCGCCGTACAGCGCCACGACCACGGCGACGGCGACCACCACGACCACGCTGACCACCCCGGACCCGAGGAGGCGGACGAACCCGCCGGCGAGGCGGCGCCCGCCGCCGGCGCCGGGCCGGCCGCCGTCCAGCTCACCCCGGCGACCTCCACCCCGACCTCGATCGCGCCCCTGCCGCTGCCGGTGCCCCCACCGCCGGCCGCCGCTCCGCGCGTCCCCGACCCGAGCATCCAGGCCACTCCGGCGGCGCCGACCGGTCCCGCACCGGAGCCGGCACCGCCGGCCGTGCAGCGCGGCACCGCCGAGCCGACAACGCCGGCGCCCGCCATGCCCGCCGTGTGGCGCGGCACCGCCGGGCAGGAGGCGCAGCCCGTCCTCCAGCGGAGCGCCGCCCCGGAAGCCGTGGATGCGGACGCGCCGACGCTCGCGGAGAGCGCCCCGCTGGTCGAGGTCCCGTCCGAGCCGGACTCGCCGGCCGGGCCGTCCGGAGTGGACGAACCGGTCGGGCCGCTGGCGACACCGCCGCCGGCCGCCGACGCGCCGGAAACCCCCTCCGTGCCGACGCTGGGTACCTCGCCGGCGTCCCCGTCTCCGTCCCCGGTCCAGCGGGCGGTCGAGCCGGCTTCGCCGGCTCCGGCCTCCGCTCCGCTGCCGGTACCCGCGCCGCCGGCCACCCCGCGGCGGCGAGGTCTGGGCGAGCCGCTGACACCCGAGCAGATCGCGCTCCAGCGCAGCGTGGCGGACAGCCCAGCTCCGCTGGTGGGCGGCCTGCCGCTGAACATGCCGGTCGAGCCGCCGCCGCGACCGGCCCAGCGGCCGGTCCAGCGGTCCGTCCAGCGGCCGGTCCAGCGGGCCGCCGCTCCGGAAGCGCCGACGACGACGCCCACACCGCCCGGTACGCCGGCGCCCGCGGCACTGCCGGTGATCCAGCGGTTGCCGGCCGATGTGACCCGGCGGCTGCCGGTGGTGCCGGAGCCCGCCACCCCGCCGCCCACGGCCGGCGACTCCGGCGGTACGGCGAGCCCGTCCCAGCCGTCCCAGCCGCCGCCTCCGGCGCTGCCGGTGCTGCGGGTGGCCGCGCCGGACGAGCCTGCTCCCGTGCCTCCCGCGCCGTCCGTGGCTCCCGCGCTGCCGGTGGTGGCCCGGTTGGTCGGCGAGGAGCCGCTGAGCCCCCGGTTGGCCGAGCACCCGGCCGACGTCCCGCCAGGCCCTGCGGGTGGATCGTCGCCGTTCGGCGGGCCGCCGAGTTCCAGCGGGTCCGCGGGCGGTGGCGGCGGTGGCTCGCCGTTCGTACCGCCCGCCGGCCCGACCTCGTCCGGGGGAGGTGGCGGGCCGATGCCGCCGCCGGCCGTGCAGCGGATGGCGTTCACGACGCCGTCCCCGGCCGCCGCGCCGGTCTGGTCGGCGCCGGACCTGCCGGAGGCCCGTTCCGTGTACAGCGCCGCGCTGCCGATGCCGGCCGCGACCCCGCCACCGCCGCCCGCACCGGTGCAGCGGATGGAGTTCGGCCAGACCCCGTCCGGCCTCGGCATGACCGAGATCGCGATCGGCCAGCCGCTCGGCGGCTTCGGCGGATCCGCGAGCGCCGGCGGTCCGGTCCAGCCGGTGACGTACGTGCAGCGCGCGGACGACCCCGGCGTCGCGGCCAGCCCGCCGCCCGCCAGCACCCCCAGTACCACGACGTCCACACCGGCCCCGGCGGCACCCGGCGGCGCGGCGGCCGGCGGCGACCCGGAGGAGCTGCTGAAGAAGCTGTTCGATCCGCTGCTCCGCCGGCTCAAGGCCGAGCTGCGGATCGACCGGGAGCGCCGCGGCGCCCTCACCGACCTGCGGCACTGACCGAACCACACCCGAGAGGAGGAGCGCATGGCCGCAACACAGGAACTGGCCGTCACCGTCTGCTTCGTCGTCAAGATCGACGACGAGGACCTCGGGTCCTTCAACAGCTGCGAGGGCCTGGGCTGCGAGGTCGTCCTGGAGCAGCGCGAGGAGGGCGGGCACAACGGCGCGGTGTGGCAACTGCCGAGCCGGCTGAAGTTCTCCAACGTGAAGCTGTCCCGCCCGATCACCTCGGACAGCACCAAGATCTTCACCTGGCTCCAGTCCATCGCGACCGGCCTGAAGCGCAAGACCGCCACCATCGAGGCGAAGAACCTGTACGGCGACACGGTCGGCAAGTGGGGGCTGCTGGACGTGGTACCGGTCCGGTGGACCGGCCCGTCGCTCAGCCCGGACTCGCCGAAGGTCGCCACCGAGACGCTCGAACTCGCCCACCACGGGTTCTTCGGGCCGGGATGGGGTGCGTGACGATGTCCTCACCGGTCTCGTTCAGCGCCGCCGGTGGCGGCGGCGCGGGTGGCGGCGGCGCGCCGCCCCGGCTGGAGCACGCCTGCCTGGAGGTCCGCGAACCGCCGAGCGGCGGCACCACCTCCAGCCCCGGCCCGGTCCGGGACACGATCAACTTCCAGTTCAACCCGAAGGAGCTCAGCCTCACCAAGACGGCGAAGTGGAAGCGGGACGCCCAGCGCGGCGCGAAGAAGAGCGGCGTACCCGAGTTCACCGGCTCCGACCCGTGCAAGCTGCAACTGGAGATGTTCCTCGACGCCACCGAGCACATGGACTCCAAGGTGGTCACCGCCGTCGAGAAGCTGTTCGCGCTGTGCGTGCCGACCGACCAGACCCTCAACCAGAAGAAGCCGTCGCCGCCGTGGGTGATCTTCCGGTGGGGCGGGCTGACCGGCTTCCCGGCCTTCGTCAGCTCGGTCACGGCGAAGTACACGCTGTTCACGCCCAGCGGGATGCCGGTGCGGGCCACCTGCAC
This sequence comes from Mycobacteriales bacterium, assembly GCA_045806985.1. Taxonomy (GTDB): domain Bacteria; phylum Actinomycetota; class Actinomycetes; order Mycobacteriales; family JBJMIH01; genus JBJMIH01. The sequence goes on from JBJMIH010000105.1 coordinate 19,046, forward strand.
GGTGGCGATCGAGGAGATCGCCGGCGCCACGCCGGGCCAGAACCCGACCTCGGGCGCGCTGGCCGCGCGCAAGGTGCACACGGTGGTGGCCGGCGACTCGCTGCAGATGATGGCGTTCCAGGAGTACGGCGACCCGAACCGCTGGCGGGTCATCGCGGAGGCGAACCGGATCGACGACCCGATGTGGCTGCCGCCCGGCACGGTCCTGCTGGTCCCGGCGCTGGAGGAGCTCGACAGTGGCCAATGAGCAGTTCTCCAACAGCCTGCTGGTGGAGGTCGAGGGTTCGCCGCTGCCGGCGGACGTGGCGACGCTGCTCAACGTCGCGTACGTGGACGACAGCCGGAACCTGCCGGACCTGTTCGTGCTGCGGTTCCGCGACCCGGCCCGGATCGTGCTGACCAAGGCCAAGATCCAGATCGGCTCCAAGATCAACCTGAAGGTGCAGGCCGGTGACGCGGGCGCGCCGCTGCTGCTGCTGGCCGGCGAGGTCACCGCCATGGAGGTGGAGATCGACTCGCACGGGTCGGTCACCGAGGTGCGCGGGATGGACCTGTCGCACCGGCTGTTCCGGGGCCGGACCGTGGCGGCGTACGCCAACATGACCGCGGCCGAGGTGGTGCGCAAGGTCGCGCAGCGGGCCGGCCTGACGCCCGGCAGCATCGACATCCCGGAGGGTGGCCGGGGTGGCCAGGACCACCAGATCAGCCAGGAGAACCTGACCGACTGGGAGTTCCTGACCCGGCTGGCCGACATCACCGGCGCCGAGGTGTCGATGAACGAGGGCAAGCTGGACTTCGTCGTCCCGAAGCCGCCGGACGCCGCGCCCGACGCCGGCGCCAGGGCCAGGCAGAACCCGCTGGTGCTGGAGGCCGGCACGAACCTGTCCGCGCTGCGCGCCGGGCTGACCGCCGCCGAGCAGGTGGCGTCGGTCGAGGTCCGCGGCTGGGACTTCGAGGCCAAGCAGGCCGTCACCGCGACCGCGCCGGCGAAGGCGGCGAACGTGGAGGCGGGGACCACGCCGGCGGCGCTGGCCGGCAAGTTCGGCAACCACACCTTCCTCGGCTCCGACGTGCCGTACCGCAGCCACGCCGACGCGGACGCCGCCGCCAAGTCGCTGGCCGGCCAGATCGCCGGCGGCTTCGCCGAGATCGAGGGTGTCGCCAAGGGCAACGTCAAGCTGCGGGCCGGCGCGCAGGTGGCGCTGTCCAACGTGGGCCAGCCGTTCGAAGGCAAGTACACGCTGACCAGCACCCGTCACCTGTTCTCGCAGGACGCCGGGTACACCACCGCGTTCACGGTGAGCGGGCGGCAGGAGCGGTCGCTGTACGGGCTGACCGCCGGCCGGACCGGCGCGGGCGGCTCCCGGTTCAGCGTGAACGGGCTGGCCCCGGCCGTGGTCACCGACATCCGCGACCCGAAGAACATGGGCCGGGTCAAGCTCAAGTTCCCGTGGCTGGCCGACGACTACCAGACCGACTGGGCGCGGACGGCGCAGATCAGCGCGGGCAACAACTACGGCGCGGTGATGCTGCCGGAGGTCGGCGACGAGGTGCTGGTCGGGTTCGAGCAGGGCGACTTCGACGCGCCGTACGTGCTCGCCGGCCTGTACAACGGCCAGGACAAGCCGCCGAAGCCGGGCTTCGACATGGTGGACGGCGGCGCCGGCAAGGTCAATGGGCGGGTCTTCTTCTCCCGTACCGGGCACAAGCTGGTGTTCGCCGAGACCCCGTCCGGTGACGACGGGATCACGCTGGCCACCGGCGACGGCAAGTACAAGCTGATCCTCGACAAGAAGGGCACCAAGGTGACCGTGCACAGCGACGGCACCGTGCTGGTCGAGGGCAAGCAGGGCGTGACGGTCGACGCGGGCACCGGGCCGCTGGAGCTGAAGGGCCAGTCGGTGAAGGTCACCTCGCAGTCCACTCTGGACGTGCAGGGCCAGTCGGTGTCGGTGAATGGGCAGGGTACGGCCGAGTTCAAGTCCAGCGGCGTGGTCACCGTCCAGGGCAGCCTGGTCAAGATCAACTGAATGGGGAGGCGAACAGCGGATGCCACCGGCGGCGAGAGTCGGCGACCCGACCGGACACCCGGGCGTGATCGGGCCGCCCGGCGTGCCCACCGTGCTGATCGGCGGGCAGCCGGCCGCCACCGCGAGCACGCTGCACACCTGCTCGTTCCCGCCCCCGCCCCCGCACCCGCCCTCGACGATCATCCCGCCGTGCAGCACGACCGTGCTGATCGGCGGGATGCCGGCCGCTCGCGTCGGCGACATGGCCGCCTGCGGCGCCCCGATCGTCATGGGCTGCGTGACCGTCATGATCGGAGGCTGACCATGACACATAACAGGTCCACAGTGCCACGATCAAGGCGTTGTGCCCGCGTTTTCATGCGACGACGCGGACACATCTCCTTGATCGTGATCGGAGGTGCCGGGCATGAGTGAGCAGTTCGTCGGGGCGGGATGGGCGTTCCCGCTGCGTACCGACGCCACCGCCGGGATCGCGCTGGTACGGGGGGACCGCGAGATCCAGGAGAGCATCCGGCTGATCCTCGGCACGGCGCCGGGGGAGCGGCCGATGCGGCCCGAGTTCGGCTGCGCCATCCACGACGCCGTGTTCGCCCCGGCGGACGCCACCACGGCCGGTCGGCTCGCCTACGAGGTACGCCTGTCGCTGGAGCGCTGGGAGCCGCGCGTCATCGTGCAGGACGTGCAGGTCGGCTTCGCCATGGCCGACGTGGGCACCCTGCTCATCGACATCTCTTACTCGCTGCGCGGCAGCAACGACCCGCGCAACCTGGTCTTCCCGTTCTACGTGATCCCCCCGCACGAATCTATCGAATGAAGCTTTGGAGACGCGCGATGCTCCCTGCCCCGAATCTCGACGACCGGCGGTTCCAGGACCTGGTGGACGACGCCCGCCGGCTCGTCCAGCAGCGCTGTCCCGAGTGGACCGACCACAACGTCTCCGACCCCGGGATCACCCTGATCGAGGCGTTCGCCACGATCACCGACCAGCTGCTGTACCGGCTCAACCGGGTGCCGGACCTCAACTACCTGAAGTTCCTCGACCTGATCGGGGTACGGCTGTTCCCGCCGACCGCCGCGCACGTCCCGCTGACGTTCTGGCTGTCCGCGCCGCGCGAGGAGGACGTCACCGTGCCGGCCGGCACCCAGGTGTCCACGCCGCGCACCGACACCGACGAGGCGGTGGTCTTCACCACCACCTCCGACCTCGACATCATCGCCACCAAGCTGCACAAGGTGATGGTGCACGCGGCCGGCGGCCAGCCCGGCGACCGCACCGACGCGGTCGCCGCCGGCGAGCAGGTCTCCACCTGGTCCGACGTGCCGCAGCCCGGCGACGCGCTGCTCATCGGCCTCACCGAGGCGGTGCCCGGCGGCGCGATCCTGCTCCGGATGGACTGCGACGTCGAGGGCATCGGCGTGGACCCGCGCGACCCGCCGCTGGTCTGGGAGGCCTGGGACGGCGAGGAGTGGGCCGCCTGCGACCTCGACCGCGACGAGACCGGCGGCCTGAACAAGCCCGGCGACGTGGTCGTGCACCTGCCCGCCACGCACACCGTGTCGGTGCTGGGCCGGCACCGGGCCGGCTGGATCCGGTGCAAGGCCGTGCAGGCCGAGCCGGGGCAGCCGGCGTACTCGGCCTCGCCGCGGCTGCGCGCGCTCACCGCGGCCACGATCGGCGGCACCGTCGAGGCGGTGCACGCCGAGATCGCGCACGACGAGGTGGTCGGGCTGTCCGAGGGCGTGCCCGGCCAGCGCTTCCCGCTCCAGCACCGCCCGGTCGTGCCCGCCAGGGGTCCGGTCGTGCTCGAGGTGGCCGGCGGCGACGGCTGGGAGGAGTGGCGTGAGGTCTCCTCGTTCGCCGGCTCCGGCCCCGAGGACAGGCATTTCGTGCTGGACGCGGTGAACGGCGAGATCCAGCTCGGGCCGGCGGTCCGCGAGGAGGACGGCACGCTGCGCCAGTACGGCGCGGTACCGCCCAAGGCCGCCCCGATGCGGCTGCCGCGGTACCGGACCGGCGGCGGCCGGCGCGGCAACGTCGCCCGCGGCCTGCTGCGGGTGCAGCGCGACCCGGTGCCGTTCGTGAGCCGGGTGGAGAACCGGTACCCGGCCACCGGCGGGGTGGACGGCGAGACCGTCGCCGACGCGACCGTGCGCGGCCCGCTGATCCTGCGTACCCGCGACCGCGCGGTCACCGCCGAGGACTACGAGCACCTGGCCAGACAGGCCGCGCCGGACGTGGCCAGGGTGCGCTGCGTGCCGGTGACCGAGGCCGGCGACGGCATCCGGCTGCTGGTGGTGCCGGCCGTGCCGGACGACGAGAGCGGCCAGCTGCCGTTCGAGCGGCTCCAGCCGGAGCCGGACACGCTCGAGCGGGTGTCCCGCGAGCTGGAGGAGCGCCGCTGCCTGGGCGCCCGGATCGCCGTGGAACCGCCGCTCTACCAGGGCATCACCGTGGTGGCCCGGCTGGTGGCGCGGCGCAGGGTGAACCTGGACGCGCTGCGCGAGCGGGCGCTGCGCGGCCTGTACTCCTACCTGCACCCGCTGACCGGTGGCCCGGAGGGGACGGGGTGGCCGTTCGGCCGGCCCGTGCAGTCCGGCGAGCTGTACGCGGTGCTCCAGTCGCTCACCGGGGTCGAGCTGGTCGAGGACGTGAAGCTGTTCGCCGCCGACCCGATCACCGGCGAGCGGGGTGGCGCGGTGGACCGGGTGGAGCTGGAGCCGCACGCGCTCGCGTACTCCTACGGCCACCAGGTCCGGGTGGGAGGCTGACATGCGAGGGCTGGTTCCCGAGCTGGCCAGTCCGCACCCGGTGGGGATGCGGCTGCCCGCGCTCTATCTCGACGACGACTTCGCCCAGCGGTACGTGTCCGCGTTCGACGACGTGCTCGCCCCGGTGTTCGCGACGCTGGACAGCCTGGCGTCCTACCTGGACCCGCGGCTGGCGCCGGCGGACTTCGTGGACTGGTTGGCCGGCTGGGTGGCCCTCAGCCTGGACGAGAACTGGTCGCTGGAACGCCGCCGCGAGCTGGTCGCCCGCGCGGTGGACCTGCACCGCTGGCGCGGCACCGCCCGCGGCCTCACCGAGCACCTGGAGCTGGTGACAGGCGGCGAGGTGGAGGTCAGGGACAGCGGCGGCTGCGCGTGGTCGGCCACGTCGGGCGGCCCGCTGCCCGGCGACGAATCGCGGGTCCTGCGCGTGGTGGTGCGGGTGCCCGACCCTGACGACGTGGACCAGGCCAGGCTCGAGGCGCTCGTGGCGGAGGCCAAGCCGGCCCACCTGGCGCACACCGTCGAGATCGTCGCGAGTGGGACAGGAGGAGCGGCGTGATCATCTGCGCGCAGTGCGGGGGGCGGAACGAGGACAACGAGAACTTCTGCGGGGTGTGCGGGTCGTACCTGGAATGGGACGGCTCGCGGGTGGAGCCGGCGCGGGCCGCCGCCGGTGGACCGGCCGCCGCCGAGACCACCGCGCCGGCAGCGCCGGCCGCTCCGGCGGCGACGCCGTCGCCCACCCCGGGCCCGAGCCCGAGCCCGGGGCCGGCGTCGAACGGGAACGGCCCCCCGCCGGACCCGCAGGTGGTGGCCCCGGTGAACCCGTCGGTCAGCCAGCCGGTACCGCCGTCGGTGACCCAGCCGGCGCCGCCGCCGGTGACCGGGGCGCAGGCGCCGACCGCGCCGACCGTGCCGCTTCAGCCGGTACCGCCGGCGCCTCCGGTGCCGCCGACCGCCCGGCCGGCGACCGACCGGTCCGCGCCGCCGCCGCCGGTGGCACCGTCGCCCCCGGTACCGCCGCCCGCGCCCGAGATGCCGGTGGTGCCGGCCCAGCAACCCGGCGCGCAGCGGCCCGGCGCTCCGCAACGGCCGGGCAGCCAGCAGCCCGGCGGCCAGCAGCCGGGTGCCCAGCAGCCGGGCGCCCAGCAGCCGGGTGCCCAGCAGCCGGGGGCGCAGCGGCCCGGCGCCGCCCAGGCACGGCGCCGGCAGTACGTCGACGAGGCGGTGGACGAGCCGCCGCCGGACCCCGGCGACCTGATCTGCGGCCAGTGCGGCGCGGGCAACGTGCCCACCCGGCGGTTCTGCCGGCGCTGCGGCAACTCCCTCGCGGACGCGCCGGTGGCCGGCAAGAAGTCGTGGTGGCGGCGGCTGCTCGACTGGTTCAACCGCGACGGCCGGCGGTACCAGGCCGGTCACCGCCGCAAGGTCCGGCTCCCGTCCCGGCTCCGCAAGCTCATCCTGCTGGTGCTGGTGGTGGCCGTCGGCGGGTTCCTGGTGCTGGTGCCGGGGCGCGGCCCGATCCGGTCCGGGGTCAACATGGTCCGCGACCAGCTCGGCAAGCACGTCGAGGTCACGCCGGCCCGCGCCGAGGCGTCCAGCACCGCGCCCGGATCCTCGCCGCAGCAGGTCATCGACGGCGCGACCAACACCTTCTGGGCGCCGGCCGCGCGCGGCGACTCGGCGGTCGGCGGCTGGGTGCAGACCGAGTTCGCCAACCCGGTGCGCCTGCTCGACGTGATCGTCCACCCCGGTGTCGCCCCGGACCGCCCGACCTTCCTCACCGAGGGCAGGCCGAAGGCCCTGCGGATCACCGTGACCAGCAAGAGCGGCAAGGTGACCAACAAGGACATCACCCTGCCCGACGTGCAGGGCTCGCACCGGTACTCGATCAAGGCGAGTGACGCGGTGACCGTCCGGTTCACGCTGTTGTCTGCGTACGGAGCCCAGGTTGGTCGCGTGGTGGCAATTGCTGAGCTGGAGTTCTTCGTGCGGGGCTGACCGCCTCCAGCGGCGTGATGCCGAGCGAGGCCAGCACGTCGGCGTAGCCGCGGCGGGCCCGCTCGGCGGCCGCGAGGTCGCCGGCCCGCCGGTACGCCGAGGCGAGCAGCCGCCAGCCGGAGTCGTGGCAGGGTTCGATCTCCACGCACCGGCTGGCGGCGGCCACCGCCGCGTCCGGGTCGTCGTCAAGCTCCAGCTTGGCCAGCGCGGCGGCCACGTCGGCGGACTGCCGGCGGTAGGTCTCCCGCGCCGTGGTCACCCACTCGGCCGGGCCGTCCTCGGGAAGCAGGTCGCCGGTGTAGGCGGCCAGCGCGGCCCGCAGCGCCACCGCGGTCGCCGCCACGTCGTGACCCGCCTTGGCCACCCGCCAGTCCCGCAGCGCCGACTCGAAGGCGGCCACGTCGGCGTAACCGCCGGGCGGCACCGCCAGCACGTACGCCTCGCCGGTGCGTTGCAGCAGGCCGGCCCGGGGGCGGCGGCCGGTGCCCGGCTCCAGGAACGCGCGCAGGCTGGACACCGCGACCTGGAGGTTGCGGGTGGCGGCGGCCAGCGGCGTGTCCGGCCACAGCGCCTCCACCAGCGCCTCCCGGTGCACCGGGCGGCCGGCGTGCAGGGCCAGCAGCCGCATCGCGGTACGCGCCCGCGGCTTCACCGGCGTCCAGTCCAGCACCTTGCCGTCCAGCGCCAGCCGGAACCCGCCGAAGCAGTGCACGGACACCGCCGGCTCCGGCTCGGCGACCTCCGCCGCCGGCACCGGCGCGGGGCCGGACAGCGCGGTGAGCAGCGCGACCGGGAAACCGCAGCCCTCGGCGAGCATCTTCGCCCTGCCCAGCGTCTCGGCGCGGCGGGCCGGCTCCAGCCGGGCGGCCGCGACCAGCGTGAGCACCCGGGCGCCGGGCACGCCGGCGCTGCGCGCGGCCGACTCGGCGCGGCGCAGCTCCACCTCGGCGTCGGGCAGCCCGATGGTGGTGCTGGCCACCGCGAGCAGCGCCTGCGCCCACGCCTCCAGCACCCCGGCGTCCAGCGCCCGGCAGCGGCGTACCAGGTCGGCGAGCATGTCCACGTCCGGGCTGCCGGTGTGCAGGTCGTGCAGCGCCCGCAGGCCGGTGGCCAGCACCACGCCCCAGCCGTCGCCGTCGGACAGGCACTCGTGCCAGACGGCCTTGGCCTCGACAGGGTCGGCGGGCGCGGCGCGCAGCGCGATCGCCAGCCTGGCCATCCGCACCAGCCAGACGTGCTGGCCGGCCTCGGCGTGGGAGAGCACCCGCTCCAGCTCGGCGGTGACGGCCGGGTCACCGCCGGGCTGGAGAGCGGCGTGCAGCAGCCGGGCGGCCAGCGCGGCCAGCCCGTGCTGTTCGTGCACGTCCACGTCCGGCGCGAGCCGGACGGCGTCGTCGACGTTGCCGCTGAGCACCAGCGACACCAGCCGGACCAGCGCGCCGGCGGAGCCGCCCAGCTCGGTGGCCTCGCCGGCGGTGACCGCCGGGTGCCGGCGGGTGGCCGCGCGCAGCAGGTCGGTCCAGTCCAGCCGGGGCAGCTCGGCGGGCAGCCACAGCTCGGCGAGCCGGCGCTCGCGGCGGCACCACTCCTGCCCGCGCCGGTCCTCGAACAGCCGCTCGGCCGCCCGGAACCCGGCCACGGCCGGCTCCAGCCGCCCGGCGGCGAGCCGGCGGCGGGCCTCGGTGAGCACCAGCCACGGGTCCTCGGCCACCAGCCAGGTCGGCAGCAGGTCGGTCCAGGACTGCTCGGCCCAGGACAGGCCGGCCAGGTCGGCCTGCTCGGCCCAGCCCCGGTCCCAGCTCGGCTCGTCCGGGTCGCCATCGCCATCGCCGTCGCCGTTGGAGTTGGCGGCCGCTGGCGCGTCGCCGACCTTGCGCAGCAGCTGCCGTACCGCCGGCCAGTCCTCGGCGTGCGCCCTGGCCCGCGCGGCCTCCGCGTACGCGCCCTCGGCGGCGAGCAGCTCGGCGGCCCGCCGGTACCACTGCCTGGCGCCGCCGCCCAGCCGCTCGACCAGCGACACCTCCAGGTGCCGGCGCAGCACCTCGTGGTACCGGAACGTCCGGCCCTGGTCGTGGCTGACCGTGAAGGCCTGCCGTTCGACCAGCTCCTCCAGCCGGCGCTGGCTGCCGGTGGTCTCCAGCAGCGCGTCGCACCTGGCCGCGGTGAGCGTGTCGAAGACGCAGGTCAGCTCGAGGAACTCGCGCAGGGCCGCGGGCAGCTCGGCGAGCACGGTGCGGGCCAGGTACGCCCGGGACAGCGGGGAGCGGCCGGTCAGCGAGGCCACCGCGGTACGCCGCTCGGCCAGCGACCGGCCGCGGGTGGACAGGTGGAACAGCTGGAGGCCGGCGGCCCAGCCCCCGGTGCGGCGGGCGAGCATGGCGACGTCGCTGGGCGGCAGCGGCTCGTCGTACACGTCCCGCAGCAGCCGCTCCACCTCCCAGGTGCGGAAGCGGAGCTGGCCGGCGTCCACCACGGTCAGGTTGGACAGCTCGTGGCAGGACAGGTTGAAGCCGGGCATCCGCCGGCTGCCGACCAGCACCCGCAGGTGCGGCGGCGCGAGCACGGCCAGGCGCTCCAGCGCCTCCTCGGCCGGCGATCCGGACAGGCAGTGCAGGTCGTCGACGACGAGCAGGAGGCCCGGCGCCGGCAGCTCGGCGAGCGCGGTGAGCAGGCCGTCGACGTTCTCCGGCAGGTCGGCCTCGGCCACCGCGCCGGTGTCGGCCAGCGCCCGCCAGACGTGCCTGACCATGGCGGCCGCGGTCAGGTCGGACGGCTCCGCGCGGTACCAGGCGACGGCGCCGGGGAACTGCGCGGCGTACTGCGCCAGCAGGGTGGTCTTGCCGGAGCCGGCGGGGGCCACGACGAGCGCCAGCCGCCGGTCCCCCGCCGAGGCAAGCTCGGTGAGGAGTCGGGGCCGCAACAGGCCCGCCGGGTGAGGCGGACACACTTTTCCGGGGATAATCACGCGTTGCTCCAGGACACAGGGCAAGCTCGCCGCGATCACTTTACGGGTTCATTACTGTCGCGTACGTGTTTGCCCAGGACGGACGCCTGTCAGATCCCCGACTATCTGTACAGACAGGAACAACGTAATACACGGAGCGTCGCCGGAAATGGTCCAAACGGCCCTTGATCAGCGACCGAAGTATGTGTCGAAGTTGTGCGAGAACTCCCAACCGCCGAACCGGTCCCAGTTGATGGACCACGTCATCAGGCCGCGCAGGGCCGGCCAGGCGCCGTGCGTGTGGTAGCTCCCGCAGCTGGCACCCCTGGTCAGGCAGTCGAGCGCGGTCCGAACGTCGGCCGGCGTGGTCCAGCCGTTGCCGGCCTGGGAGTACGCGGGCAGCCCGATCGCCACCTGGTCCGGCCGCAGCGCCGGGAACACCTGGCCGCCGGCCACCGGGAAGCCGGCGAGCAGCATGTCGGTCATCGCGATCGGGAAGTCCGCGCCGCCCATCGTGTGGTACTGGTTGTCCAGCCCCATGATCGGGCCGGAGTTGTAGTCCTGGACGTGCAGCAGCGTCAGGTCGTTCCGCAGGGCGTAGATGACCGGCAGGTACGCGCCCGAGCGCGGGTCGGCGCCGCCGCTCGGCCCCGGCCCGTAGAACTGGTACCCGAGCTGCACGAAGAACGTCTCCGGCGCCATCGTGAGGACGAAGCCGGCGCCGTAGTGCGCCCTGAGCGTGCGCAGCGCGGAGATCAGGTTGACGACCACCGGCGTGGTCGGGTTGCGGAAGTCGGTGTCGCCCGCGTTCAGCGACAGCGAGTGGCCCTCGAAGTCGATGTCCAGCCCGTTCAGGCCCCACCGGTCGATGATGGCCTCCACCGAGCTGACGAACGCGTCGCGGGCGGCGGTGGTGGTCAGCTGGACCTGCCCGTTCGCGCCGCCGATCGAGATCAGCACCTTGGCCCCGGCGGCCTGCCTGGCCCTGATGGCGGCCAGGAAGTCGGCGTCGCTCTCCACGTTCGCGCACTCCGACGCCGGGCACCGGTTGAACTGGATCTGGCTGGAGGTCGGTGACGTCGGCTCGCCGAAGGCCAGGTCGATGACGTCCCAGTCGGACGGCACGTCGGCCATCCGCAGGTACCCGGAGCCGTTGGCGAAGCTGGCGTGCAGGTACCCGACCAGCGCGTGCGCCGGCGGCCCGCCGCCGCCACCGGTGCTGGTCGTCGCCGAGACCGCCGCGGACCGGGCACTCTCGCCGGTGCCGTTGTACGCGGTGACGGCGAACGTGTACGTCGTGGCGGCGGCCAGTCCGGTGACCGTGGTGGAGGCGCCGGTCACGTCCTGGACCTGCGTGTTGTTCTGGAAGACGTGGTAGCCGGTGACGGCGCCGGCCGGCGCGGTCCAGGACAGCGACACGCTGCCGGCCGTGGTGCCGGTGACGGTCAGGCCGGTCGGCGCGGCCGGGGGAGTCGTGCCGCCGCCGCCCGCGGCCGGACCGGACAGCACGAGGTCGTCGGTGTCGAAGGTGCCGGTGCCGTACCACCCGTGCACCCACACGGTGACACTGTGGGTGGCCGCGCCGGTGGTGAAGCCGGTGGCCAGCTGCGTCCAGGAGGACGCACCGGCCGTCCAGGTGGAGGTGTCGGTCGTCCCGGTGCCGGTGTCGCCGAGGAAGGCGTACCCGCCCCGCACCCAGCCGGTCAGCGTGTACGCCGAGCCGGGCTGCACGCTCACGGTCTGGGCGCACTGGGCGAAGTCGGAGCCGGCCGGAGTGCCGGCGAGCGCGCCGGCCCCGCTGTGCGTCGGGCCGGTGACCCGCTGGTCCAGGCCGGAGCAGGACCAGCCGTCCAGATTCGTGTCGAACCCGGGGTTGGTGAGCAGGTTGGTGGCGGCGCGGGCCGGCGTCGCCGCGGCCCCGATCCCGGCCACCAGCAGTCCTGCCGCGACGATTACCGTGATCCGGCGCATGTGGCACCTCCGCGGACGGGACGAAAGGGACATCTCTGCGCTAACATTGGACTAGACCAATAACGCCGTCAAGACATGTGCGGTACTGGACAATGGTCTAGACCATTAGGTACCGTCCGGATTGTGGACACCACCGACAGTCGCGCCGTGCGCGCCGACTTCGAGCGCCTCGCGCTCCCCGCGGTCATTCCCGCTCCCGTGTCGGCGTGCCTGACCGGCGGCGATCCCTTCACCCTCGGCGCGGACACGGCGATCCTGGTGCCGGCCGGCTCGGTCGAGGCGGCCTCCGTCGGTGAGTTCCTGGCCGGCGTGCTGCGCCGGTCCACCGGCTACCCGCTGCCGGTCCACGGCGGCGACGGGAACGGGCTCGTGCTGCGGCTGGACGGCGGAAGCGACCTCGGCGAGGAGGGGTACCACCTGGAGATCGCGACGGGCGCCGCCACGCTGCGCGCGCACCGGCCGGCCGGGCTGTTCCGGGGCGTGCAGACCGTGCGGCAACTGCTGCCCGCCGCCGTCGAGTGCGACACCGTCCAGCCCGGACCGTGGCGGCTGCCCGCCGGCACGGTCACCGACCGGCCGCGGTACCGGTGGCGCGGTGTGATGCTGGACGTGGCGCGGCACTTCTTCGGCGTGGCCGACGTGAAGCGGTACCTCGACGCGGCCGTGCTGTACAAGATCAACGTCCTGCACCTGCACTTGTCCGACGACCAGGGCTGGCGGATCGCCATCCGGGCCTGGCCCCGGCTCACCGACCACGGGGCCGGCACCGAGGTCGGCGGCGGGCCCGGCGGGTACTACACCCAGCGGGACTACGCCGAGATCGTGCGGTACGCGGCCGAGCGGCACGTCACCGTGGTCCCCGAGATCGACGTGCCGGGGCACACCAACGCCGCGCTCGCCTGCTATCCCGAGCTGAACCCGGACGGGCGCGCCCCGGACCGGTACACCGGCATCGACGTCGGCTTCAGCTCGCTCGACGTGGACTCCGAGGCGACGTACCGGTTCCTGGACGACGTGGTCGGCGAGATCGCCGCGCTCACCCCCGGGCCGTACTTCCACCTCGGCGGCGACGAGGCCAAGGGGCTGGAGCCGGAGAAGTACGCGCGGTTCCTGGCGCGGGCGCTGGCGATCGTGCGCGCGCACGGCAAGATCCCGGTGGGCTGGCAGGAGATCACCGCCGTGCCGGGCGAGTCCGGCGCGATCGCGCAGTACTGGGACATCAACGCGGACACCGGCGCGGTGGCGGTGGCCGCCCGGCAGGGCGCCAGGCTGGTGCTGTCACCGGCGTCGCGGGCCTACCTGGACATGAAGTACGACCCGGCCACCCCGCTCGGCCTGCACTGGGCCGGGTACGTGAGCACCGAGGACGCCTACCGCTGGGACCCGGCCACGCTGCTGGACGGGGTGCCGGCCGGCAGCGTGCTCGGGGTTGAGGCTCCACTGTGGACCGAGACGCTGCGGACGGCGGCGGAACTGGAGACGATGGCGTATCCCCGGCTGCCCGGCATCGCCGAGATCGGGTGGTCGCCGGCCACCGGGCGGTCGTGGCCGGAGTACCGGCGGCGGCTGGCCGTGCAGGCGCCCCGGTGGCGGGCGATGGGGGTGCGGTACTCACCGGCGGCGGGAGTGCCGTGGGAGGACGTAGTGTCGGGTGGTGCTGCCTGACTTTCGCCTCGAGGCCTACTTCAGCCGCTGGGAGTTCACCGCCCGCCACCACCTGACCGCCTCGGACGCCGAGACGCTGAGCCTGGACGAGCTCCTCGCCCTGGCCGGCGACGACGACCTGCGGGCCTGGCGTACCCAGCGGTTCGGGTACAGCCCGACCTGGGGCGATCCGGGCCTGCGCGAGGCCATCGCGGCGACGTACCCGCACCTCGACCCGGCCGACGTGCTGTGCCTCTCCGGCGCCCAGGAGGGCATCTACCTCGCGATGAACGTCCTGCTGGACGCCGGCGACCACGCGGTCGTGCTCACCCCGAACTACCAGTCGGTGGAGACCGTCCCGCTGTCCCGCTGCGAGGTCACCGGCGTCGCCCTCGACCCCGACCACGACTGGGCACTCGACCTCGCCGCCGTGGAGGCCGCCCTGCGGCCGAACACCAAGGTCGTCGCCGTCAACTTCCCGAACAACCCGACCGGAGCGCTCCTCCCCGCCGCCGACTTCGCCCGCCTCGCCGCGCTCTGCGACGAGCGCGGCATCGTCCTGTTCAGCGATGAGGTGTACCGCGGTCTCGAACGCGACCCGGCCAGCACCCTCCCGCAGGCCGCCGACCTCTCACCCCACGCGATCTCCCTCGGCGTCATGTCCAAGGCGTACGGCCTCCCCGGCCTCCGCATCGGCTGGATCGCCTGCCGCGACCGCTCCCTGCTCTCCCGCCTCGAACGCGCCAAGCACTACACCTCGATCGCCAGCGCCGGCCCCAGCGAAATCCTCGCCCGCATCGCCCTCCGCGCCGGCGACACCATCCTGTCCCGCAACCGCAGCCTGATTGCCGCCAACACCCCCCTCTTCCAAGCCTTCTTCGACGCCCACCCCCACCTGTTCACCTGGTCACCCCCGCAGGGCGGCTGCGTCAGCTACCCCCGCTACCACGGCCCCGAAGGCGTCGAAGCCTTCTGCCAGAACCTCGTCCGACAAGCCGGCGTACTCCTCCTCCCCGCCAGCATCTTCACCTCCCAACTCACCCCCACCCCCGCCAACCACTTCCGCCTGGGCATCGGCCGAGCCAACCCCGAACCAGCCCTGACCGCCTTCCAAACCTGGCTCCAAACCCACCCCGCGTAACATCGCGCTCGCCGTTCCGGCAGTGGATGCCCTCGCGGCGCGTGGGCCGGTGTCGGACGGAGGTGGCCGATGTACGGCAGTGAGTGGGTACAGGTGCCGGTCGGCCTGGAGGCCCGGCGGTGGCTGACCCGCTCGGTCGAGCGGACCGTACTGGCCGTCGTGCACTCGGTGGTGTGCGGTCAGCGGCTGTTGGACGTGCTGCGGCTGTTCGAGGGCGACGGTCGCGTCCAGGTGGTGTTCACCCGCGGGCCGGAGGTGTTCGGTCACGGTGTGGACAGCCTGCTGGCCCGGCTCGGGGCGGTGACGGTGCCCTGGCAGCAGGCGACCAGCACGGAGTTCGACCTCGCGGTGGCGGCCAGCTACGGGGGCATCGCGGACCTGCACGCCCCGGTGCTGGTGACCAGCCACGGCGCCGGGTTCAACAAGCGGGTCCCGACCGTGCCAGGGGCGGCGCTTCCGGCCCGGCGTGAGGTGTTCGGACTCGGCAGCCAGTGGCTGGTCAGCGACGGCAGGGTGGTGCCGGCGGCGATCCTGCTCTCCCACGAGGAGCAGCTGGCCCGGCTCGCCGAGAGCTGCCCGGAGGCCGTAGAGGCGGCGGTGGTGACCGGCGACGTGTGCTACGACCGCCTGCTCGCCAGCCTGTGGCGGCGGAAGGAATACCGGCGCGCGCTTGGTGTCGACGACGAGGAGCAGCTGATCGTGGTGGCCTCGACGTGGGGCGCGGATTCGCTCTACGGGCAGGACCCGGAGCTGCTGGTACGGCTTCAGGCCGAGCAGGCCGGGCTGCCGGACGGATACCGGCTGGCGGTGCTGCTGCATCCGAATGTGTGGTACGGCCACGGAGTGTGGCAGGTGCGGACCTGGCTGGCGGCCGCGGTACGCGCCGGGCTGTCGCTGGTGGGACCGGAGGAGGAATGGCGTGCGGTGCTCGCCGCCGCCGACGGGCTGGTCGGCGACCACGGGTCGGCGACGGTGTACGGCGCGGCGATCGGACTGCCCGTCCTGCTGGCGGGTGCGCCCGGCGACACGGTGGATCCCGAGTCGGCGGCCGGCGGGTTGGCGCGTATCGCGCCGCGGTTGCGCTGCGACCATCCGTTGCGGCCGCAGTTCGCCGCGCTGGTGGGCCAGGGTCGGCAGGCCGTCGCCGGGCTGGTCAGCTCACGTCCCGGGGAGGCCGCGGCGGCCACCCGCGCCGTCATGTACCGGCTGCTGGATCTGTCGGAACCGGTCCTCGCTCCCTCGTCCCCCGCCGTCTTTCCGGCGCGGCCGATGCCGGCGCCGCCGCAGTGTTAGGAGGCCGAGATGGCTGCCAAGGTCGTGGTCGCGGGGGTGACCAGCCTGGCGACGGCGGTGCTCGTGGACGGGTTTCCGCTGGAGTACGCGCCACTGCGCATGCCGGCCTGGATGCGGGCCGGCGTGGCGGGCGCGGGACGGCACATCGCCCGATCCCTCGACGGGCTCGGCGACGAGGTGGTCCTCTGCACGGTGGTGGGCGACGACCCGGCCGGCGCGGTGATCCGCGAGGATCTCCGGTCCGACGGCCTGCTGGGGCCCACCGTCGTCCGCGGGCCCGCGTCCTCGCTGAACGTCACGCTCGTGGCGCCGGACGGCCGCCGGATCGCCATGCCGTACCTGGCGTCCGTCGACGCGGTGCGGTACCCGCCGGACGTCTTCCTCCACGCCGTGGAAGGGGCCGACCTGGCGGTGCTGACCAACACCGAGTTCGTCCGCCCCCTGCTGCCGTACGTGCAGGAGCGCGGGGTGCCGACCGCCGCCGACCTGCACGTCATCGCGGACATCGACGACACCTACAACCGCCCGTGGTTGGACGCCGCCGACATCGTCTTCTGTAGCCACGAGCGGCTCCCCGGCACGCCGGTCGACTGGATCCGGCAGGTCTTCGCCCGCCATCCGGACCGTGTGATCGTGACCGTCGGATGCGGCGGCGACGGCTGCGTGGCCGGCCTGCCTGACGGCACGCTTATCGCCGTCGGCGCGGTGGCCCCTCGCGGCGTCGTGAGCACCGCCGGCGCCGGGGACGCCCTGTTCGCCTCGTTCCTGCACGAATGGCTGGCGACCGGCGACCCCGTCACCGCCCTCGAATCAGCGGTCCTCTACGCGGGCTGGAAGATCGGCGACGCCACTCCCTACTCGGCGGCCCTGACAGCGCCTGAGCTGGCCGAACTGCGCCTGGCTCATCCCGTCCGGGGCCGCCTCGGCCGCTGGGACCGAGGCTGACGGCTGGCCGCGGGGGCAGGCGGTGGGAAGGTGGGTGGGGTGAGGGTGGGGACGAGCGGGTGGCAGTACCGGGATTGGCGGGGGGCGTTCTATCCGGAGGGGTTGGCGCAGCGGGGGTGGTTGGAGTGGTACGCGGGGCGGTTTGACACCGTGGAGAGCAATGCGGCCTTCTACCGGTTGCCGGCGCGGGAGACGTTCGAGAAATGGGCCGGGCAGGTGCCGGACGGGTTCGTGATGGCGGTGAAGGCGAGCCGGTACCTGACGCACGTGCGGCGGCTGGCGGATCCGGAGGAGCCGGTGGCGCGGCTGCTGGAGCACGCGGCCGGGTTGGGGGACCGGCTGGGGCCGATCCTGGTGCAGTTGCCGCCGACGCTGGTGGCGGTGCCGGAGCGGCTGGACGCGACGCTGGCGGCGTTCGGCGGCCGGGTCAGGGTCGCGGTCGAGCCCCGGCACGCGTCCTGGTGGACCGGCGAGGTGGAGGCGATCCTGCGCGCGCACGGCGCGGCGCTGTGCTGGTCGGACCGGCGCGGCCGGCCGGTGGCCCCGCTGTGGCGGACCGCCGACTGGGGGTACCTGCGCCTGCACGAGGGCCGCGCCATGCCGTGGCCCCGGTACGGCCGCCAGTCACTGCGCACGTGGCGGGACCGGATCCGCGACGCCTGGGGCTCGGATGCCGAGGCGTACGTCTACTTCAACAACGACCAGCACGCCGCCGCCCCGCATGACGCCGCCCACCTGCTCGCGCTCGCTAGCGCGGGCCGGGGTGGGGGTTGAGGGGGCGCCAGCGGAGGGTGCCTTCGGTCGGGGAGGGGCCGCACCAGAGCAGCTGACGGCTGGGGGCGACGGCGAGGTCGCCGAGCTGGGAGCAGCGGGCGCCCTGGGCGGCCGCTGCGGGGCGCGGGGACCTCGCCGGCCTGGCGGGCCTGGCCGGCCTCGCCGGTCGGGTCGGGCGGGCGCCGCGGTGGGCGCCGGGGCGCGGGCTGGAACTGGGCGGCCCGGTCGGCGCGGGGGTCGGGCTGGTGGGGATGTCGGACGGCGACGGAGACGGGGACGCGGTGGGGGTGCCCGCGGTACGGCGGCGCCGGGTGACCCGCGGGCCCTGCTGGCCGGTCTGGTCCGGCGGGGCCGTGGTGACGGACGGGTGCAGGGCGGACTCGCCGCCGCGTACCTGGAGGGAGATGAGGGTGGCGGAGGCCAGGAGGAGGAGCACGCCCGCGGCCACGGCGAACGGGAGCAGGGTGCCGGCCGTGCCGCCGGCCCGTAACAGCCGGACCCGGGCACGGCGGTCGTGGCTGAGGGCGGGGCGGCGGCCGTCCTCCACCAGCGCCGCCAGCTCCTCGGCCAGCCGGCCGAACAGCACGGCCTTGTCGTCGCCGTACAGCACCGCGTACGGGTTGGTCCTGGCCCGGTACCCGGGCAGCCGCCGCCGCTGCCCCTTCGGCGCCAGGTAGAGCCAGCCGAGCCGGGCGGCGGTCGGCGGGCTCAGCTGGACCGCCGCGAGTTCCGCCAGCGGGAAGGACCGGACCAGGCGCCGGCCGTCGACCCGCTTGTCGAGGTGGACGCGGCCGCGCACCAGGTTGATCTCACCGGCGCAGCCGCGGTAACGCATGACACGGGCCTATCTGGACGGACGGTCGGCGCTCAGCCGTTGGGGATGATGCCGGGCAACTGCCAGCGCCAGACGAGCTTGCCGCCCGGGTGCATTCCCGGCTCTGGCAGGCACTGTACCTGGTCGCCGGCGGTGTCGGTGGCGTACGCGTAATGCTGCGCGCACTGGGTGCCCAGCACCACGCGCTTCTCGCCGGGCGGCTTGGGCGCCGGGCTGTTCGGCGGGACCGGTCCGCCGGGCGGCCGCGGCGACCTGCCGGTGCGGCGCGGGTACGGCGACCACGTCTGGTGCAGCGGCGACACGGACGGCGGCACCGGCGGGGTGATGGAGAAGCTGTCGCTGGGGGTGGCCAGTGTGGACGTCGCGGACCGGGTCGGCTGCGCGGTGTGGTGGTCGGCGGCCTTCTTCCCGCCGCCCGGCCAGGTCAGCACCACGACGGCGACCAGCAGCACGGCGGTGATCGAGCCGGCGACCAGCAGCCGCATCGCGTACGGCGGGGCCTGGATCGGCTCGGGCGCGGGCGGCAGGTCGGACACGCCCCAGAACACCAGCGTGCCGTCGTCCTCCTCGTCGGCGGCGGCCGCCCCGGCAACGGCGTCCTCGTCCTCGACCTCGGCCGGCACGCCGCCGTCGCCGTCGCCCAGGTTGAGCTGGACGATCTCCTCCAGCCAGGCCGCCAGCGCCGTGAACGTGTCGGCGTCGCCGGCCTCGAACTGGACGGCGTACTCGTCGCCGGCGACGTCGGCCGGCGCGAGGGGAAGCACCTGGAGCGAACCGGGCCGCTCGCCTTCCGGCATGGACAGCCGCACCTGGCCGATGTCTTCGAGCGCGAGCTGCCACTGGCGCTGCGGTCCGTGCGCGTGGGTGGTCAGCAGCAGCAGGTCGCCTGCCACCGTGACCTCGCCAAGGTATCCGCGGTAACGCATCGTGTTCACCCTCGAACCTGTGGGGACGCCCGGAGGCTACCCGCCCGACGCGCTGACCGAAAGTCCGCGCAACGATACGGGTATCTGCGGTGACTCAGCGTTACCGCTTCCAGACCCGCCCGGGGCGCTCGTCCGGCAGCGGCCGGGTGGACTCCCACATCCGCCGCCAGCGCGCGGCCGGCGGCCCGGTCGGGACGCTCAGCGCGCCGTCCGCCGCCGCCCGCAGCGAGGCGTACCAGCCCTGGTCCTCCTCGGCCCACAGCCGGGAGACCCCGCCGAGCATCCGCTCGTTGAACGCCCGCACGGTCTCTCCCGTGTCCGGCCACAGTGGACGGCCGATCCGCACCGCCACCCTGGCCCGGCCGGGCACCGGCCAGTTGCGGCCGCGCGGCATGGCCGCGTACGCACCGCGCAGCCCGATCGGCACCACCGGAACGTTCTTGGTCAGGCTGAGCTGGGCCGCGCCGAGCCGGAACGTGTTCATCCAGCCGTCCTGCGAGCGCGTTCCCTCCGGGAACAGCAGCAGGCTCCAGCCGTCGTCCAGCAGCGCCGGCGCCAGGCTGCGCAGCCGCCGGCTGCCCTGCCGCTCCACCGGGAACGCGTTGAACACCAGCGCGGTGAGCAGCGCACGCCACCGCGCGTCGAAGAAGTAGTCGGCGGCCGCGCCGACCGCGGTCCGCCGCGCCAGCCGGGCCGGGATCGAGCCGAGGATCAGCGGCGCGTCCAGGTGGCTGGAGTGGTTGGCGACGAAGATGACCGGCCCGGCCACCCCGTCCAGGTGCTCCACGCCCTCCACCACCGGGCGGGTCTGCGTCCACGCCGTCGGCTTGAGCATCCCGCGCTGCACGCCCATCCGCACCGCGGTGGCGACCCGCGTCCGCGCCCACTTCGTCGGGAACTCGCGCGGCTCCCGCTGCGGCGCCCACGGCTCGGCCGACCGCGGCGTCCGGGACCGGCCGCGCCAGTCCCGGCCCTTGGACAGCAGCCGCGCCTCCCGGATGAGTCCCCTCCCGGGTACCAGGCGGCTCACCGGACGTCCGCCAGCGCGAGCGGCGGGCAGTGCTGGTAGGTGATGGACGGGCTGCCGCCGACCGTGTCCTTCGCCATCTCCAGCGCGTCGGACAGCGTGGAGGCGACCCGGAAGCCCATCCGCGCCGCGGTCTTCCGATTCGCGCCGACGAAGATCACGTCGCCCAGGTGCTCCAGCGCGTGCGCGCCCCAGTACCACATGTAGAACGGGTGCACGCCGTGGTAGGCGTAGCTGTTGCGGTACAGGTGGACGTACCACGGGTCGGTGGCGAACTGCTCCTCGTACTTGGTCTCGATCTGCACCGGGTCGGTGGTCTCGGCCAGCACTTCCTCGAAGAAGTCGATGTAGCTGGGGTGGTGCACGGTGTGGAACTCGTTCGGCATCGGGTGGTAGAAGATGCCGACGCCGCCCTGCCGCACGATCGGCATGTTGCGGTACAGGTTGAAGAAGTAGCCGAGCCCGAGCGACATCACCAGGATCGGGTTCATGATCGAGTTGACGTTGTACGGGCAGATGAACGGCAGGCCCCAGATGCCGATGTCGGCCTGCCCGTCCACCTCGACCAGCTGCTGGCGGTGCACGTTGGCCAGGGTGAGCGGGTGCACGGCCCGCGGTTCGCCGGCGTTGATCCCGGTCACGCCGTACGGCGAGTACGACTTCTGCCAGATCTGCCGGCGCACCTTCGGCGGGGCGAGGTCGTTGGCCCGCTTCACCGCCAGGTAGCTGGCCTGGTCGCCGAGGTTCCACTCCCACTCGCGCTTGTTCAGGAAGCCGGTGGCGGATGGGAACGTGTCGTTGTTCAGCGTGGTCTCGATCGTGAAGACCTTGACGTGCTCGCTGAGCAGCGCCTGCATCCGGTCGTAGCTGTGGTGCATGGCCGAGTTCGGCGGGTCGTTGAACGACTTCGACTGCCGCAGGACCTGCACGTTGTGGTGGTGGCGCAGGCTCTTGTACGAGGCCAGCCCCACCGCCACCGACTTCGAGCCGCCGCTCATCGCGGTGAGGTTGACGTTGACGTACACCAGCAGGTCGGACTCCATCGCCCGCCGGTTCAGCTCGACGTCCTCGCCGTGCGGGGTCTGGCCCAGCCAGACCAGCGCGGCCGGGTCCTCGGCGTCGTGGTTGCGCAGCGCGTCCGGGAAGAACGACCGGAACACCCGCTCCCCGACGGCCCGCTTCAGCTCGGCCGGGGTCATCCGGCGGTGCAGCGCGTTGGCCGCGATCAGCTCGACGTCGTCGATGCCCTTGGCCGCCGCCATCTCCAGCACCTGCTCGATCACCCGCTGGCGGATGTCCGGGGTCTGCATCTGCGGCAGCGGGATGGAGATGTCGTCGAAGACGATCGTCAGCTTCATGCCGGGCCGCAGCAGGTCCGGCAGCGGCTCGATGCCCTGCGGGTTGAGCAGCGCGTGCCGGATCAGCCCGTCCACGTCGCGCACGCCGGGCAGCGAGTCCGGCGGGTAGATCACCCTGGTGCCGAGCGGGAACTGCTCCAGCCGGAAGCCCTCGCCCTGGTGCACCAGCAACGGCGGGGTGCGCTCGTCGACCTCGAGGACGAAACCTGGCCTACTCACGTGTCTTCCTTACTCCTTGGTCGGATCGAACGCGACCTTGACCGTGCCCAGCCGCCCCGCGGCGGCGGCGTGGCCGATGGCCTCGCGCCACTGCGAGAGCGGGTACACGGCGTCCACGTACCCGTCGAGCGGCGCCTGCGCCGCCAGCCGGAGAGCGCCCGGAAAGTCGCCCTCGTGCGTCTTGTGCCCGCTGTCCGAAGCGTAGGCCCCGACGAGCTGGAGCTCCCGGTACCAGACCGGGGTCAGGTCGACCGGACTGTTCGGCATCCCGGACATCACCACGGTCCCGCCGGCCCTGGTCAGCCGCAACGCCATGTCCAGCCCGCCGCCGCCCCCGGTGCACTCGAACACGACGTCGGCCCCGCCGAGCAGGAAGTCCGCGCCGCGCTCCGGCTCCTGGAGCGACCCGCCGAGCACCCGGCGCAGCGCACGGGCGGCGCGGCCGCTCTCGTACACGTCGGTGGCGCCCAGCTCGCGGGCGCGGGAGCGCTGGTGACCGTGCTTGGCGACCACGTACACCGGCCCGGCCTGGGTGTACTCGCGCAGCGCCAGCAGCGTCAGCAGGCCCACCGTGCCGGCGCCGATGACCAGCACCGCCGCGCCGGCCGGGATCTCCACCCTGCGCACGGTGTGGATGGCGCAGGCGATCGGCTCCACCAGCACCGCGCGGGTGTCCGGCAGCTCGTCCGGCACGGCGTGCAGCTGGCTGGCGTGCGCGACGAGCTGGCGGCTCCAGCCGCCGCCGGTGTCCGCGCAGAACCCGGTCTGGAGGCCGGCCGACACCCTGCCGGCGGTCACGTGGTCGCAGCGGCTCTCGTACCCGGACCCGCACCAGACGCATTCGGGCAGGTCGCGGGCGTGGCAGTCGAGCACGGGGTCGAGCACGACCCTGCTGCCCTTCGGCAGGTCGGGCAGGTCGTCCAGGGTCTGGCCGACGATCTCGTGGCCGGGGACGAACGGCATCGACACCATCGGCGAGAGGTACGGCGATTCCCGGCCGGTGAGCAGGCCCATGTCGGAGCCGCAGATGCCGGACAGCAGCGGCTTGACCCGCGTCCAGCCGTCGCCGGGCAGCCGCGGCTCCGGCCGGTTGACCAGCCGCAGCGGCGCCAGGTTGCTGGCCAGCGCGCCGGAGAGGCGGGAGCCCAGCTTGGTGGAGGTGGCGGCGCGCGCGGTCATGTACTTGGCGGGGGAGCGGTGGTACTCCAGCGCGAGGATCATGACGAACTTCCCTGTGCGGCGGACTCGAGCAGCGCTTCGACCTTGCCGTGGGTGTGCCGGCCCCAGCTCTCCACCCGCCACCGCTTCTGCTTGGCGTGCCGGTACAGCTTCGGGTCCGGGTTCACCGCGATCGGGTTGCCGACCACGTCCAGCAGCGGCCGGTCGGAGTAGCTGTCGCCGTACGCGTAGGAGCGGCTCAGGTCGACCCCGGTGGTCTCGGCGTAGCTGTGCGCCCACGCGGCGCGGGCCTCGCCGACCAGCGGCGGCCGGTCCAGGAAGCCGGTGAACACCCCGTCCTCGGCGTGCAGCCGGCTCGCCACCACCTCGTCGAACAGCCCCGCGAGGGGTTCCACCAGCGTGTCGATGGTGCCGGTGATGAGCACGGTGCGGTGGCCGGCGGCGCGGTGCCGGCGGATCCGCCGCACCGCCTCCGGCAGCGCCCGGCGCAGCAGCGTGTCGCCGAGCCGGTCGGCGACCAGCCGGCGCAGCTCCGCCTCGGACGCGCCCGCGTACCGGCGCATGAACGTGCGCAGGAACTCGCCGCGGTCGCGGTGCTCGGCGCGCATGTACCGGGGCAGCGCGGCGGCCAGGTTGGCCAGCTCGCCGGCCCACTCGGTCTTCGGGATCTCCACCAGCCGGGCCCACAGGTAGGCCTCGACCACGTTGGAGGCGATGACCGTGCCCTCCAGGTCGAACAGCGCCACCACGTCGGTCGCCTCGGGCAGCGTGAACTTGCTGGTCCCGCCGCCGCGCCTGGCCCCGGCGAGCCGCATCATCGCGGTGACGCTGGGGAAGTGGACCTCCTGGAGGTAGTACCTCCAGTCCACGATCCCGGCGTCGAAGCCGGCGTCGTCCTGCCGGGAGGCGGGCAGCGCGCGGTGCAGCGCCAGCAGCTCGCGGTCGGTGTAGATGACCTCGGCCTCGGTGTACACGCCGTACAGGTCGGAGTACCGGCGCAGGAAGTCCAGCTTGCTGCGCTCCCGGTGCACCTTGGTCATCCAGTCCCGGGTGCGGTCGGAGGCGGGCACCCGCAGCAGCGCCTTCTCGGCGGCCTCGACCACCCGCTCGCCGTTGCGGAGCATCCGCTCGACCTGCCGGCTGCCCGGGAACTTCCAGGCCGGGACGCGGACCTGGCCGCGGCCGCCGTCCGGCATCGGGTGCCGCTCGAAGTACTCCCGGACGTTGACGTAGAGCTCACGGAAGGTGAGCGGGTTCCGGGCGCCGGAGCCGACGTGGTAGTAGTTCGGCTGGCCGGCGGGCGGGGGAGCGGCGGCGACCGCGAGGATCGCGTTGACGACGATGTCGACCGGGATGATGTCGATCACGCCGTCCGGCAGGCCGGGGAACTCCGGCAGCGCGCCGCGCCCGTAGGCCAGGATCAGCGGCTCGGCCATCTTGAAGCCGTCGATCCAGCCGGGATACGGGTGCCGGTACGCCGACTCGACGATCGCCGGCCGCACGATCGACAACGGCAGGTTGTAGACGCCGCCGCCGGCCTTCTCCTCGGCGGCGCGCTCGCCGAGCGCCTTGGTGAACGTGTACACGTCCGGCCAGCCGAGGCTCTGCGCGCGCAGGCCGCCGTACTCCACCAGCCGCTTGGTGACCCAGTCGCGGCGGGCCTCCTCGGCGGCCTTCGCCACCGTCTGCGGGCCGGACTTGCCGTGCTCGGCCTTGGCGGTCGCGAGCGCCTTGCGCAGCGCCTCCGGGCGGCGGGAGGCCCGCTCCACCTCGGCACGGGAGGCGAGCGCGTACTCCAGCTCGACCCGCCAGTCCGCGTCGTGGTCGAGGCTGGCCTCGGGTACCACGCCCTTGCGGGCGCCGGCCACGTACGCGGTGGACACGTGGACCACGTGCGGGCTGCCGCCGGCCCGGTGGATGGCGTCGTACAGGTTGATCACGCCGGCCAGGTTGATCGTGAAGGCCTCGTCGATGGGCGGGTCGAACGACACCGTGGAGGCGCAGTGGATCACGCAGGTCAGGCCGGCGGGCAGGTCCGGCACACAAGCGCCCAGGTCGCCCTCGACGACGCCGATCCGGGCGACGGCCGCGTCGACGCCCTCATCGCCGACCTCCTTGCGCCACGGCCCGAAGACCGGCTTGCGCAGCAGGTTGCGGACCCGGTCCGCGCCGGGCGTGTTGCCGCGCCGCCGTACCAGCAACGACACCGCGGTGTCGGGGTGCTGGGAGAGCAGTCGTTCCAGGACAGCCTGTCCGAGGAAGCCGGTACCGCCGGTGAGCAGCACGTGGCCGCCGTCGAGTGGGTGGTCCGCCACGCTCCCCCCTCCTTGCCAAGTGGTGAGTGGTCACGCTATCCGGTCGGCCTCCGGCCAGGAAAATCGCGGTCGAAGTTACCGGCGGGTAGCCGTGCTGTGGGGCCACGGTGACGAACGTACTCTGGTGAGTAGCGCACAGTTACCGCACACTGGGTGCTGTGACGGGCCGTGAAAGCATCCGGGTCTTCCTGCTGGACGACCACGAGCTGGTACGTCGCGGCCTGCGCGACCTGCTGGAGTCGGAGACCGACGTCGCCGTCGTCGGCGAGGCGTCCTCGGCCGACGAGGCCCTGCGACGCATCCCGGCCTGCCAGCCCAACGTCGCCGTGCTCGACGTGCGAATGCCCGGCGGCAGCGGTATCGACGTCTGCCGGGAGATCCGCTCCAGCTATCCCGAGATCGCCTGCCTGATCCTCACGTCCTTCGACGACGACGACGCGCTTTTCGCGGCGATCATGGCCGGTGCCTCCGGATACGTCCTCAAGCAGGTGCGCGGCGGGGAGTTCGTCGACGCGCTGCGCCGGGTCGCCGACGGGCAGTCGCTGCTCGACCCGGCGGTGACCCGCTCGGTGCTGACCCGGCTACGGGACGGGCCGGCGAGCGAGCCGCGGCTGGCCGGGCTCACCGCCCAGGAGCACCGCATCCTCGAGCTGATCGGCGACGGGCTCACGAACCGGGAGATCGGCGTGCGCCTCTCGCTGGCCGAGGCCACGGTCAAGAACTACGTCTCCCGCCTGCTCAACAAGCTCGGTATGCAGCGCCGCACCCAGGCGGCCGCCTACGCGGTCAGGCTCCGCCGCGACTGAGGCCGGGCAGTTCCACCGTGATCATGTCCATGATCACGACTGAGAACCGGGGGCCATCGCGCCGGGGAGCGGGACCCGCCACGAGACCACGGTGCCCTGCCCGGGAGTGGAGTCCACGGTGAGTTCGCCGTGGTGACGCTGGGCACGGTCGGCCAGGTTGGCCAGGCCGCCCCGGTGACCACCCTCCGTGACGCCGACGCCGTCGTCGCGCGCCTCCAGCAGCAGCACGCCGTACCGGGTGTCGATCTCCACCACGACCTCCAGCGTCTTGGCGTGCGCGTGCCGCACCACGTTGGACAGGATCTCCCGCAGGCTGGCCAGCAGGTCCTGGCGGAGCGGGTCGCCGACCACCGAGTCCAGCGGGCCGGACAGCCGCACGTGCGGCTCGAAGCCCAGCGTCTCGACGGCGTCGTTGCACACGTCCAGCAGCTCGGCGCGGAGACGGGCGCGGTCCTCGCCGGTGTCCTGGAGGCGGAAGATCGTGCCGCGGATCTCCCTGATCGTCTCGTCCAGGTCCTGGACGAACCGGTCGATCCGGGAGCCGACCTCGGCGTTCAGCACCATCCGGCCGGTGCCCTGCAGGCCCAGCCCGATCGCGAACAGCCGCTGGATCACCAGGTCGTGCAGGTCACGGGCGATCGACTCGCGGTCCTCCAGCACGGCCAGCCGCTGCCGGTCGTCCTCGGCCCTGGTGAACTCCACCACCAGCGCGGCGTGGTTGGCGAAGTTCGAGGCCAGCCGCACGTCCACCGGGGAGAACTGGGTCGCGCCGGCCCGCTTCGCCATCACCAGCACGCCCAGCGGACCGGTACCGCCGCTGAGCGGCAGGAACAGCATCGGGCCGTACGGTTGGGCGGGCAGCTCGACCAGCCGCCGCGCGGACAGCCACGCTCGCGCGTCGGCGTTGGCGTCGGCCACCAGCTCGGCCACGCCGGTCTGCATCACCCCGCCGGACAGCGAGTGCGTCACCGGCAGCACCGCGCCGCGCAGCACGTCGGAGTTCAGGCCGTCCACGTACGCGATGGTCAGCTTGCCGGGGTCGGCG
Source organism: Mycobacteriales bacterium (assembly GCA_045806985.1). Lineage (GTDB taxonomy): Bacteria > Actinomycetota > Actinomycetes > Mycobacteriales > JBJMIH01 > JBJMIH01. Next base: position 46,268 of record JBJMIH010000105.1, read on the forward strand.
GTGGGCAGCACGATCGAGCTCATGTCCGCGCCGGCCACCGTCCGGGACCGCTGCGTGATCAGGTCGAACACGGCGTCGTGCGGCAGGTTCGACAGCAGCGCCGAGGCGATCTCGGTGGACGCCTCCAGCCACATCTCCCTGCGCCGGGTCTGCTCGAACAGCCGGGCGTTCTCGATCGCCGCCCCGGCCGCCGCGGCCAGCGCCGACACCACCACCTCGTCGTCCTCGCTGAAGTCGGCGCCGCCCCGCTTCTCGGCCAGGTACAGGTACCCGTAGGGCTCGCCACGCAGCCGGATCGGCACGCCGAGGAACGAGCGCATCGGCGGGTGGCCGGGCGGGAAGCCGATCGATTCCGGATGGGTGGTCAGGTCCGCCATCCGCATCGGCGCGCCGCCGCGGATCAGCGCGCCGAGCACGCCCTCGCCGCGCGGCTGCCGGCCGATCCGCTTGACCGCCTGGTCGTCGACGCCGACCGAGGTGAAGCTCTCGAACGTCCGGTCGGGCCCGGGGATGGCCAGCGCGCCGTAGGAGGCGTCGACCAGCTCGCGGGCGGTGGTGACGATCCGGCGGGTCATCGACGGGATGTCCAGCGTGGCGCTGATCGACATCACGGCCTTGAGCAGCGCACGCAGCCGCGCCTGGGTGGCGGCGATCTCCCCGGCACGGTCGATCAGCTCGTGCAGCAGGGTGTCCAGCCGCAGGCCGGACAGGTCAGGCAGCTCCTGCCCGCTCGGCTCCGGCCGCGACGCCGCTCCGGCAGTCACCTACCGCCTCCCGCATCCCGGCCCCTTGCTGGCAGTTGCCCTGACAGACTCTCCCGCACCCGATCCGTACCGGCTCCGTGCTGGAAGATTAGTCTCCTGAGCCCGCCTCGCACAGGTCTTGACTGGTCGCCGGCCGCATGCGACGGCCCGAGACCACGGTCGCGGGGATGCGCAGGTACCCGTGCGGCCCGGTCGGCTCCCAGGATTCCAGGCCCAACTGCCCGACCCGGCGCAGGTCCGCGGGGTTGTCGATCAGTTCCGCCTTGCCGGTGACGACCACGGTCCAACCGCCCGGCCGCTCGGTGTCGATCTCGTCGGCCTCGAACGCGACAACAGCTCCGATCGCCGCGTGGGCCAGCGGGGATCCGGTGGCGACCCGGATGACGATGGTGCCGGCGTCGACGCGGAACCGCACCGGCCTGATCGCCGGCAGCGCCCCCGCGGTGAACACCAGCCGGCCCACCGTGGTCCTTCCGAGCAACCGCAGACACTCCTCCCTGGTCAGGGATTCGCCGTTGGCTGCGGAATACATGCGAGTAGCGTCGCGATCTCGAAGGTTCCCAACTAGTGCCCAACGTATCCGGTTTCCCTGGCGTCCAGCACACAACGCGGTTCCCACTGGATGACCATGGTCCGCGCGGTGCGGGACCTTCGTCACTAGTCACTGTGGGTGGTCATCGGGCACGCTGACTGAGCGTGCGGGACCACCCGCCGAGGCCCCAGACCCGTCACCCGTGTACCTCCGACACCGCGTCCGAGCCCCCGGCCAGCGCCTTCTTTCGGACGTGGTGAGACACGGGACGGATGGACCGGGGGTTCGCGGTCCGTCACTTCCGGGACGCCGCGGTGTGCGGGTGGCCCCGTCGCCCACTATCGGCACGGCAGGGGGAGGTCGTGACATGAGCGCCACTGGCGGTAGCCAGGTGGTCGTCGGGGTGGACGGATCGGTGGCGTCGGGGGCCGCCGTCCGGTGGGCGGCCATGGAGGCGGCGATCCACCACGCGCCCCTCACCCTGTGCCACTCCTGGTCGCCGGACACCGCCGGCGAGGGCGGGGTGGCGGCCGCCGCCCGCGCCGGCCATGAGGTGCTCCAGGCGGCGTCCAGGGCCGCCGCCGAGGTGGCGCCGACCGTCGAGTCCCGCACGGTGCTGTCCACCGACCCGGCCCACACGCTGCTGGTCGCCCTGTCGCACGAGGCCAGCCTGGTCGCGGTCGGCCTGGGCCCGCTCACCGCCGAGGTGGTTGTCGGGTCCGTCGCGCCGGTCGTGGTGCTGCCCGGCGGCGAGCAGCCGTACGCGCCGTACGGCCGCCAGGAGCCGACCGGCCCGGTGGTGGTCTCGGTCGAGGACGACGCCGACCGGATCGCGCTCGAGTTCGCGCTCGCCGAGGCCGACCAGCGCCGTACCGGGCTCATCGCCGTCTACGTCAACGCCGGCGTGCCCGCCGCCCACCACTACGCGGCCGGTACCGCCGCCGTACCCGACGGCCTCGGCGACGCCCGCCGCCACCTCGACGGGATGCTCGATCCCTGGCAGGCCCGCTACCCGCAGGTACCGGTGCAGCGCGTCCTCGACCGCCCGCCGATGGTCCCCAGCCTGCTCCGCAACCGCGGCGCGCTGCTGGTCATGAACGGCGCCGGCAACCGCCCCTGGCTCGCCCCGGCCGCCAGCGCCCTGCTCCGCCGAGCCACCGGCCCGGTGGCCTTCGCCCGATAGTCACCAGGCGACGGGGAGGGCCACCGGGCCCCGGACGACCGTGCCGTCCTTCCACGCCACCTCGCCGGTGGGCACGGCCAGGCGCAGGTCGGGGCAGCGCCCCAGCAGCGCGGTGAGCGCGGCCCGCAGCTCGGTCCTGGCCAGTTGCGCGCCGGTGCAGAAGTGGGTGCCCAGGGCGAAGGCCAGGTGCGGCCGGTCCGGCCGGAACGCGCGGGCCAGGTCGAGACGGTCGGGATCGGCGAACACCCTGGGGTCCCGGTCGGCCGCCTCGGTGACTCCGAACACCGGCTCGCCGGCGCGTACCGTCCCGCCGGAGAGCTCCACGTCCGCCCTGGCGTACCGGGGGAGGATGGTGCCGGCGGTGAGCGGGACGTACCGGAGCAGCTCCTCGACCGCGTCCGCCACGTCGACCGCGCCGGCGCGGAGCAGCGCGAGCTGGTCGGGGTGGGTCAGCAGCGTGTACGTGAAGTTGGCGATCTGGCTGGCGGTCGTCTCGTAGCCGGCGGCCAGCAGCGTCATCGTGAAGCCGACCAGTTCGGGCTCGGTGAGCTGGTCCCGCTCGTCGCGGGCCCGGACCAGCGCGCCGATCAGGTCGTCGGTGGGGTGCTCGCGGCGGCGCGCGGCGAGCTCGCCGAGGTAACCGCCGAGCCGGCCGAGATTCTCCAGCTTGTCCTCGATCGGGAGGCCGGTCGTGGTCATGTACGAGTCGGTCCAGGTCCGGAAGGTGTCCCTGTCGCCGTACGGGACGCCGAGCAGCTCGCAGACGACGATCGACGGCAGCGCCACCGCGAGGGCCTCGACCAGGTCGGCCGGCGGCCCGCCGGCCACCATCCGGTCCAGCAGGCCGGCGGTGATCTCCTCCACGCGCGGCCGCAGCCGCTCGGTGCGGCGTGCGGTGAACGCCTGGCCGACCAGCCGCCGCAGCCGGGTGTGGTCGGGCGGGTCGAGGTCGCTGATGCCGCCGGCGATCGGCTCCGGGTACGGCCGGGGCACGTCCGGGTTCACCGCCATCGCCCGGCTGAACCGCGGGTCGGTGTACACCATCCGCACGTCGTCGTACCGCGTCACCAGCCAGGCCGGTTCGCCGTACGCCATCCGGACCCTGGCCAGCGGCTCGTGCTCGCGCACCCAGGCGTACCCGGGATCGATCTCCAGGCGGTCCGGCGGTCCGAACGGGTAGGCGCGCGGCACGGGACCCATCCTCCTCCCGGCGGCGGCCGTACGGCAGTCTGGGCCGCATGGATGGTGTGGTTTTCGATCTGGACGGGGTGCTGGTCGACTCCGAGCGGTGGTGGGACGAGGTGCGGCGCGGGGTGGCGGCCGAGCACGGGCGGCCGTGGCCGGCGGACGCCACCACGGCGATGATCGGCATGAGCACCCCGGAGTGGGCCCACTACCTGGTCGAGGTCGTCGGGGTGCCGCTGTCGCCGGAGGAGACCGCGGGCACGGTGATCGACCGGATGGCGGCGCGGTACGAGGACGGGCCGCCGCTGCTCCCGGACGCGGTCGAGGCCGTGCGCGACGCCGCCGTCCGCGGCCCTGTCGGCATCGCCAGCTCCTCGCCGCCGCGCATCATCCGCGCGTTCCTGGACGCCACCGGCCTGCTCGAGGTGGTACGCGCGGCCGTGTCCAGCGAGCAGGCGGGGGCCGGCAAGCCCGACCCCGCCGTGTACCTGATGGCGTCCGCCGCGCTGGGCCTGGCCGCCGACCGGTGCGTCGCGGTCGAGGACTCCACCAACGGGCTGCGGGCCGCGCTCGCCGCCGGGATGACCGTGCTCGCGCTGCCGAACCCGCACTTCCCGCCCGACCCGGACGTGCTGGTCAAGGCGGACACCGTGCTGGGCAGCCTGGCCGACCTGCCGCCGGCGCTGGACCGGCTGGTGGGGCGGTGAGCGAGAGCGAACCGGGGGGAACCGTGGCGCGGCCGCGGTTCGACCCGGAGGCGCTCGCGACCGGCATGGCCGAGCTGACGGCGGCGGTGGAGGCGTGGGCGCGGCGGGACGCGCGGGTGCTGGCGGCCGTCCTGATCGGATCCCGGGCCCGTCCCGACCGGCCGGCCGACGCGTACTCCGACCTGGACGTGGTGTTCGTGACCGACGACCCGGCCGGCTACCTGGACGGCGACGGCTGGCTCGACGCGCTCGGCCATGGCGCGCCGCTGACCGACTACCGCGAGCAGACGCTGGTGCCGGGCATCGTGGAGCGGCGGGTGATGTTCCCCGGCTGGCGGGAGGCGGATTTCGTGCCGGTGCCGACGGCGCTGGCCCGGTCCGGAGAGGCGGCGGCGGTGTTCGCCGGGATCGCCCGGCGCGGCTTCCGGGTGCTCGCCGACGGCGCCGGCCTGCTCGCCGCGCTGCTGCCGGCCGGACCGCCGGGCCCACCCGCGACGCCGGGCCCGCCCACCGAGGCCGAGTACCGGCAGTGCCTGCACGACTACCTGCATCACGTGGTCTGGTCGCTGAAGAAGCTGGCGCGCGGCGAGCTGTGGATGGCGTCCGGCGCCCAGTACGGCACCCTACGCCGTACCGTGCTGCGGCTGCTGGAGTGGGAGGCGGCGACCCGGCCGGAGCCGGCCGACACCTGGCACGAGGGCCGGTTCGTGGACCGGTGGGGCGACCGGGCCGCGCTGGACCGGCTGCCGGCCGCGCTGGCCGGCGGCTACGACACCGCCGGCGTGCTGGCCGCGCACCGGGCCGGCCTGGAACTGGTCAGGGAGCTCGGCACGGCGCTCGGCGGGCGGTCGGGGTACGCGTACCCCGAAAACGCACATTTGCACGTTGTCGGCCTCCTCTGAGATACCGTGCTGCTCGTGAAGGTCTTCGTCTCGGTGGACATGGAGGGCACCGCCGGCATCGTCGACTGGGACCAGTGCGTCCCCGGCGAGCGCGACTACCCGCTCGGGCAGCGGCTGCTGCTGGCCGAGCTGAACGCCGCCCTGGACGGCGCGCTGGCCGCCGGCGCGACTGACATCGTTGTCAACGACGCGCACTCGACCATGCACAACATCGACCCGTCGGCCCTGCACGGCCGGGCGTCGTACCTGTCCGGCCGGCACAAGCCGCTGTACATGATGGAGGGTCTGGACGGCAGCTTCGACGCGGTGCTGATGGTCTCCTACCACGCCGCCGCGGCGACTCCGGGCACGCTCTCGCACACCTACAACCCGCGGGCGATCATCGACGTGCGGCTGAACGGCCGGTCGGCGGGGGAGGCCGGCATCAACGCGCTGGTCGCGCAGCACCACGGCGTCCCGGTCGCGCTCATCACCGGCGACCAGTACGTCGGTCCCGAGGCCGAGCCGTTCTGCCCCGGCGTCGAGGCGGTTGTCGTGAAGCGGTCACTGAGCCGGTACACGGCGCACAGCCTGCACCCGGAGGAGGCGGCGGCGGCGATCCGGGCCGGCGCCGAGCGCGCGTTGCTGCGGGTCGGCGAGCTGCGGCCGCCCGCCCTGGCCCTGCCGGCCACGCTGGATGTCGACTTCCTGTCACCGGACATGGCCGAGCAGGCGTCCTGGTTGCGGGGGGTCGAGCAGACCGGGCCGCGCTCCGCGAGCCTCTCCGACGACGACCCGCTGCGGCTGTACCGCACGTTCATCACCCTCGTCTACCTCACCCGTTCACTGGTAGAGACGCGTTAGTCACCGCGAGTGCGAGCAAAATTCGGATGACGCCGGGTGCGCCGGCCGACCATCCTCGAACCAGGCCGTGACGAACCTGAGACGCACGCGACGCATCACCGAACGCACCACGTGCGTCTCAGGGAAAACACGCGGGGGAGTCGACGAGGGGGTGGCGGCATGGTCGAGCTGTGGGAGGGCGCGGTCACGCGGGAAGTGCCGGTCCTGGCGTGGCGGAGCGAGGGCGCCGTCCGCGCCGCGGCGGGCGAGGAGCGGCAGCCGTGGCACGGCGTTCCCGGCTCCGCAGGCGCCGGCGTCCGGCGGGCCGACGGCACGTACGGGCATGCCGGCCACGGCGAGGCCGTGCCGTCAGCGCAGGCCGCGAGCCATGGCGATCAGGCGGTCGAGCACGGCGGCGTCCTGGAGCCCGTCGTGCTCGAACTCGTTGGTCACCCAGACCCGGCAGTCGCCGAGCGTGCGCGCCGTGGCGAGGGAGTGGCCGGCGTCCACGAAGATGTCGTCGTGGTAGACGATCGCGGCCACCGGCACCCGGCAGCCGCGCAGCCGGTCCACGTCGTAGAGCGGTGGCCAGTCGGCGCGGGCCGCGAGCAGGTCGGCCGCCTCGGCGAGCGGCCGTAGCGCCGCCTGGTCGGACAGGAACGAGCGGAAGATCATCTCGCCGGTGAAGTACACCGGCTCGTCGCCGGCGAACGCGTCGAACTCGGCGAGCACCCGGTCGGCGGCCCAACCGGTGGGGCCGCTGTCCGGACCGGCGTAGATCGGCTCGTGCAGCACCGCGTACAGCGGGTTCGCCGCGAACGAGGTCAGCGGCGCGATGCCGTGCAGGAACGCGTCCGACAGCGTGTCCGTACCCGGGACGAAGGCGCCCTCCAGCAGGTAGTGCACCTGCTCCAGGCCGGTGCGGAAGCCCATCCGCAGCCCCAGCAGGCGCAGCCGCGCCTCGGTGAGCGGGTCGCCGTCCGGGAGCGTCACGCCGCCGGCCCGCACCGCCGCGAGCACCCGGCCGGTGAGCGGCGCGTCGTCCGGGTACCGCGCGTAGTACCGCTCGTTGCGCTCGACCACCCGGGGGAAGGTGGCCCGGTACACCTCCGCGGCGGTGGCGGTGAGCGGCGGCAGCCCACCGGTCACGAACGCCTCCCGCACCGCCTCCGGGTACCGGGACAGGTACGTCGCCACGCAGAAGCCGCCGAAGCTCTGGCCGAGCAGGCTCCACGGCCGGTCGCCGCCGAGCCGGCGGCGGATCGCCTCGGCGTCCTCGACGATCGCGTCGGCCCGGAAGTGCGCCAGGTACCCGGCCTGCTGCCGCGGGCTCATGCCGGCCAGCGTCTGCCGGGTCGCCGGGGTGGACCGGCCGGTGCCGCGCTGGTCGAGCAGCAGCACCCGGAAGTCCCGCACCGCCCGGCCCAGCCAGCCGCCCGCGTCGACCGGGCGCGGCCCGGCCGAACCCGGACCACCCTGGAGGAACAGCAGCCACGGCCGGTCCCGGCCGTCCGGCGCCGCCGCCTCCCGCGCGTACACGGTCAGCCGCGGGCCGTCCGGGCGGGAGTGGTCAAGCGGCAGGTCGAACTCGTGGTCGGTCAGCACCAGGCCGGGTAGCCGCGTCTCGGTCATGAGCAGCGACGCTACCGGGCTGGTAGGTTCGGGTGGTCAACCGCGGGAGCTCGGACCGACCGGGCTGAGAGGGTGGCTGGTGCCACCGACCGCCGAACCTGTTCCGGGTAATGCCGGCGTAGGGAGTGATCGTATGACCACGGTCAGCAATGGCGTCACGTCGGGGCCGCGCCTCGGCAGCCGCAAGACCTACTTCCAGGGATCCCGGCCCGACCTGCGGGTTCCCATGCGCGAGGTGGCGCTCAGCACCGGTGACACGGTGGTGCTGTACGACACCTCCGGCCCGTACACCGAGCACGGCTTCACCGCCGACGTCCGGCGCGGACTGCCCGGGGTGCGGGACGCCTGGATCGCCGGGCGCGCCGACACCGAGGAGTACGCGGGTCGCGAGATCAGGCCGGAGGACGACGGCCGCAAGACCACCGACCTGCGGTCGCTGGACGCGCTGTGGGACGGGCCGGCGCGCCGGCCGCGCCGCGGCGTCGAGGGCCGCGCGGTCACCCAGCTCGCGTACGCGCGGGCCGGCGTGGTCACTCCGGAGATGGAGTTCATCGCGCTCCGGGAGGGGCTGGACGCCGAGTTCGTCCGTACCGAGGTGGCCGAGGGACGGGCGGTCATCCCGGCCAACGTGAACCACCCGGAGTCCGAGCCGATGATCATCGGCCGCAACTTCCTCACCAAGATCAACGCCAACATCGGCAACTCGGCCGTCACCTCCTCGATCGAGGAGGAGGTCGACAAGATGGTGTGGGCCACCCGGTGGGGCGCGGACACCGTGATGGACCTGTCCACCGGCCGCAACATCCACACCACCCGGGAATGGATCCTGCGCAACAGCCCGGTGCCGATCGGGACCGTGCCGATCTACCAGGCGCTGGAGAAGGTCAACGGCAAGCCCGAGGACCTGACCTGGGAGATCTACCGGGACACCATCGTCGAGCAGTGCGAGCAGGGCGTCGACTACTTCACCGTGCACGCCGGGGTGCTGCTGCGTTACATCCCGCTGACCGCGAAGCGCAAGACCGGCATCGTGTCGCGCGGCGGCTCGATCCTGGCCGCCTGGTGCCTGGCCCACCACGAGGAGAACTTCCTCTACACGCACTTCCGCGAGCTGTGCGAGATCATGCGCGCCTACGACGTGACGTTCTCGCTCGGCGACGGGCTGCGGCCGGGCTCGATCTACGACGCCAACGACGAGGCCCAGCTCGCCGAGCTGCGCACGCTCGGGGAGCTGACGAAGATCGCCTGGGAGTACGACGTCCAGGTGATGATCGAGGGCCCCGGCCACGTGCCGATGCACAAGATCAAGGAGAACGTGGACCTCCAGCGGGAGTGGTGCCACGACGCGCCGTTCTACACGCTGGGGCCGCTCGCGACCGACATCGCGCCCGGGTACGACCACATCACCTCGGCCATCGGCGCGGCCATGATCGGCTGGTACGGCACGGCCATGCTCTGCTACGTCACGCCGAAGGAGCACCTCGGGCTGCCGGACCGCGACGACGTGAAGACCGGCGTGATCTCGTACAAGATCGCCGCGCACGCCGCCGACCTCGCCAAGGGCCATCCCGGCGCGCAGGCGTGGGACGACGCGCTGTCCGACGCGCGGTTCGAGTTCCGCTGGGACGACCAGTTCAACCTGTCGCTGGACCCGGAGACGGCGCGGGACTTCCACGACGAGACGCTGCCGGCCGCGCCCGCCAAGACCGCGCACTTCTGCTCCATGTGCGGGCCGCACTTCTGCTCCATGAAGATCACCCAGGACGTCCGCAAGTACGCCCAGGAACACGGCGTCGACGACGAGGCAGCGCTGACCGAGGGGATGCGCGCGAAGGCCGAGGAGTTCACCGCCCAGGGCGGCCGCCTCTACCTCCCCCTCGCCGACTAGAGCCACAGATGCTCCACGTCGACGGCGTGGCCGTCGACGTGGAGCACGGCGAGGGAACCGCGGGGTTGGCGGCGCTTGTCGGTGGGGGAGCCGGGGTTGACGATCCGGATCCCGTCGCCGGTCTCGTCCAGCGGGATGTGGGAGTGGCCGAAGACCACGAGGTCGGCGGCGGGGAAGCGGCGGCGCATCCGCGCGGTGCGGCCCTTCTTCGGCCCGGCGTCGTGGATCATCGCCACCCGCAGGTCCGCCAGGGTGAACTCCTGCGTCTCCGGCGCGCCCCACGCCGCCACGTCCGGGCCGTCGTTGTTGCCGAGCACGGCGCGTACCGGGGCGTACGCGGCCAGCTCGTCCAGCACCCATGCCTGGCACACGTCGCCGGCGTGCAGGATCAGGTCGGCGCCGGCCAGGTGCGCGGCGACCGCTCGGGGGCATGCCTTCCAGAACCGTGGCGCGTGCGTGTCCGAGATCGCGACCACCCGCAGCATGCCCCCATGATGCCGCTTACTCAGCAGGTCGCGGGGGTACCGCTGACGCTGGCGTAGGCCCTGGCCACGTACTGGCCGGAGCCGAGCCGGAGCCACAGGTTGCTGGTGCCGTTCGATCCGGACACCGAGTCACCGGTGGTCTGGCACTCGATGACGACCTTGGCGTAGTGCGCGGCGAAGCCGACCACGCCGCTGGAGGTGTGCGGGCCGGAGCGGACGTTGAGGTACGGGCTCGCGTTGATCGTGCCGGTGACCGCGCCGCTGGCGGTCCACAGGAAGCTGGCGGTCACCCACGAGTTGTCCGGCAGGGCGAGACCGTCCTGGAACACGCCGTCCGCGAGGTCGATGCCGGCCGGGTTGAGGACCTTGCGGCCGAACTCGTCGTGCCCGCCGTTGTAGCCGTCCTGGTACGCGGCCTGCGCCTCGGGCCTGCCCTGCGGCAGGTCGGTCCACATCTGCCGGGTGGACGGCGGGTTCCAGTAGTCGTCCCGGGTGTTCCACGGCCCGACCTCCCACACCGGCGCCCACTCGCACCGGCCGTTGCCGGCGTAGCAGACCTTGACCGTGTACGTCCCGCTGTTCTGGGCGGACAGGCTGCGCCCGGACGGAAGCGAGATGAAGTGGTCGTGCGCGACGATCGTGTGCCCGTTGGCGGTGGTGCCGCCGACCAGGCCCTCCCGGGTGGCGAACACCGTGTACGTGAGCGCGGTCGCGGCCGGCGTGACGGCGGCCGGCCCGGTCGGCTGGTCGCCGGTCAGCGTGACCGAGCGGACGACCGGCGCCGCGCCGGTGCGGCTGGCCCGCAGGGTCACGCGCACCTGGACCTCGGTGACGGCCTGTCCGAGCCGGGCCGGCGTGGTGGCGGTGGCGCCCTGCCACTCGGTCCACTGCCCGCTGGCGAGCCTGCCGGCGACGTCCACCTCCACCGCGGCACGGGCCGGCACGGTCGCGTCGGTGACGGCGCGGATCTCACTGACGGGCTGGCTCAGGAGCTGGCTGCCGGCGAAGTACGCGCCGTACCCGACCTGCCCGGTGAGCCGCTGGGCGTGGCGCGGGTCGGCGAGGGTGAGGCCGGCGCCGCCGGTGCGCACGTTGCTGCCGGTGCCGTGGCGGAGGTCGACGGTCCAGGCCGGGCCGAACCCGGTCGCGCCGGGGCCGGTGTCGGCCGGTGGGCCGGCGGACGCGGGCTCGGCGGGCACGGCGGGCGCGGCCGCGGCGGCGAGCAGGAGGGCGAGTACGGCGACGTACCGGGGCAGGGACATGAGTGCACTCCTTATGTCCGGATTGCACCAGTACAGCCCCACGACGGAGCTACGTCAAGAATGTACGGAAGGCAGACGACGGAGGGTGGAGATTTACACGGAGACGAACACGTGGCTGGCCGTGACCTGATCCAGTTCCACGTCGCCGCCATCCAGCACCAGCCGCACGCCGCCGTTCCGCTGGCCCTCCACCCGCAGCGCCCCGCCCGGCTGCACGCCGTACCTGCGCAGCGCCGCCATCAGCTCGACGTCCGGCTGGAGCTGCTCGCTGATCCGCCGCACCACCACGTTGCCGCTCCTGGCCGCGGCCACGTCCAGGGTGACCAGCGGCTCCGCGCCGGGCTCGACCGGGATCGGTTCGCCCAGCTCGTCCAGGCCGGGGATCGGGTTGCCGTGCGGGCAGGCGATCGGGTGGTTCAGCAGCGCCACCAGCCGGCGCTCCACCGCCTCGCTCATCACGTGCTCCCACCGGCACGCCTCGACGTGGACCTCTTCCCACTCCAGGCCGATCACGTCCACCAGCAGCCGTTCGGCCAACCGGTGCTTGCGCATCACCGCCACCGCCCGGTGGCGGCCCTCGTCGGTCAGCGCCAGGTGCCGGTCGGACTCCAGTTTGAGCAGGCCGTCGCGCTCCATCCGGGCCACGGTCTGGCTCACCGTGGGGCCGGTGTGGTGCAACCGCTCGGCGATCCGCGCCCGGAGAGGAGTGACGCCCTCCTCCTCCAGCTCGTAGATCGTCCGCAGGTACATCTCTGTCGTGTCGATCAGGTCATTCACCGGTCAACCTCCACCGCCCGAACCTTGATGCTAACGAAAATCCGTGCCAGATAGCTCGTGCGGACCCGTCAGGTTCAAGGGCGGTGGCCGCGGAACCCGCGCGGCGGGCCACCGGCTCGGGCGTCGACGATCGTCACCCCTCGTCACCGGGAGGCCCGTCGTCCTCCCGCATGGCATGCTCGTGACCGTCAACAAATGCCGTCGTGGAGGGCGTCGATGCGAGTACTGGTCGATCCGGTCACGCTGGCCGCCGAGCTGGACTCGGCCGCGCCGCCGGTCGTGCTGGACGTGCGGTGGCGGCTGGCCGGGCCGCCCGGCGAGGCCGACTACCGGGCCGGGCACGTGCCCGGCGCCGCCTACCTGGACCTCGACACCGACCTGTCCGACCCGCCGGGGCCGCGTGGCCGGCACCCGCTGCCGGCCGCCGACCGGTTGACGGCGGCGCTGCGCCGGGCCGGCGTGTGCGCGGACCGCCCTGTCGTGGCCTACGACGACGGCGACCTGGTGCCGGCCGCCAGGGCCTGGTGGGTGCTGCGCTGGGCCGGCCACCCCGACGTCCGGGTGCTCGACGGCGGCTGGGCCGGCTGGACCGCCGCCGGCCTGCCGACCAGCGCCGGCGTGCCGGCGGAGGGCGGCGGCGACTTCACCGTCCGGCCCGGCCGGCTGCCCACCGTGGACGCGGCCGGCGCGGCCGAACTCGCCGGCTCCGGCCTGCTGCTGGACGTGCGGGCCGCGCCCCGGTACCGCGGCGAGACCGAGCCGGTCGACCCGGTCGCCGGGCACATCCCCGGCGCGGTCAACGCCCCGGCCGCCGGCAACCTCGGCCCGGACGGGCGGCTCCGGCCGGTCGAGGAGCTGCGCGCGCGGTACGCCGCGCTCGGCGCGGTGCCCGGCGCGAGGGTGGGCGCGTACTGCGGCTCCGGCGTGACAGCCGCCCAGCAGGTGCTCGTCCTGGCGCTGGTCGGGGTCGACGCGGTGCTGTACCCGGGCTCGTGGAGCGAGTGGGTCGCCGACCCGTCCCGCCCGGTCGCCGTCGGCGAGCGGCCGGCATGACCGTCTCCCCGCAGTCGCGGACCGAGCGGCTCGCGCACACCAGCAGGGTGGAGGCGTTCAGCGACGGCGTGATGGCGATCGCGATCACGCTGCTGGTGCTGGAGGTCAAGCTGCCGGGCGGCCACCGGACGGTGCTGCGCCAGCTGCTGCACGCCTGGCCGTCGTACTTCGCCTACCTCGTGTCGTTCCTCACGATCGGCATCGTCTGGCTCAACCACCACTCGTTCTTCCTCAAGGTCGACCGCATCGACCAGCGGCTCCAGTGGTGGAACCTGATGCTGCTGATGTTCGTGTCGTTCCTGCCGTTCCCCACGCTGGTGATGGCCGAACACGTCGAGTCGGGCCGGTGGGACGGCAACGTGGCGGCGGCGTTCTACGGGCTGTCCGCCATGCTGATGACGGTGCCGTGGGTGTTCATGTGGTCGCGGCTGGTCCGCCGGCCGGAGCTGTTGGTACCCGGGTTCGACGCCGACTTCGCCCGGCGGGAACGCGGTCGGGCCTGGGTGGGTGTGATCGTGTACGGCGCGTGCGTGCTGGTCGCGCTCGCCGTGGCGCGGCTGGCGCTGGTGCTGTACGTGGCGGTGGCGGTGTTCTACGCGGTCACCAACCAGGGTCCGCGGACCGCGGCGCCGGCCGAGGCGGTGGAGGAATCGTGACCGTGACCGTGGTGTGGGACGACGCGCTGCTCGCCTACGACCTCGGCGACCACCCGCTGAACCCGGTGCGCTGCCGGCTCACCGTCGCGCTCGCCCGCCGGCTCGGCGTGCTCGACCGGGACGGCGTCGAGGTCGCCGTGCCCAGCCCCGCGCCCGACGAGCTGCTGCTGCGCGTGCACACCCCGGAGTACGTGGACGCGGTCAGGCGCGCCCCCACCGAGCACTGGTACGGCAACCTCGGCCACGAGCTGGGCAGCCCCGACAACCCGGTGTTCGACGGCATGCACGAGGCGGCCGCCCTGGTCTGCGGGGCGAGCGCGCTCGCCGCCGACCGGGTCGCCAGCGGCGCCGCGCTGCACGCGGTCAACATCGCCGGCGGCCTGCACCACGCCATGCCCGACCACGCCTGGGGCTTCTGCGTGTACAACGACCCGGCGGTGGCGATCCTGCGGCTGCTGGACGCCGGGTTCGAGCGGGTCGCGTACGTCGACGTCGACGTCCACCACGGCGACGGCGTACAGGCGATCTTCTGGGACGACCCTCGGGTGCTGACCGTCAGCCTGCACCAGGACCCGCGCACGATCTTCCCCGGCCGCACCGGGTATCCGGACGAGACCGGCGGCGTCACCGGCACCGCGATCAACGTGGCGTTGCCGCCCGGCACCGACGACCAGCGCTGGCTGCGCGCCTTCGACGCGGTGGTGCCGGCGGCGCTGCGCGCCTTCCGCCCGTCCGTGCTGGTCACCCAGCAGGGCTGCGACAGCCACCGGGACGACCTGCTCGGCTCGCTCGCGCTCACCGTCGACGGCCAGCACGCCTCCTACGCCGCCCTGCACGAACTGGCCCACGAGCTGTGCGAGGGCCGCTGGGTGGCACTCGGCGGCGGCGGGTACGGGCTGGCCAACGTGGTGCCGCGGGCCTGGACCCGGCTGCTCGCCGAGGCCACCGGCGACCGGCTCGACCCGGCGACCCCGCTGCCGGACGCGTGGCGGGCCGAGGCCGCCGAGCTGCTGCCCGGCTGGCCGCTGCCGGACACGCTCACCGACGGCGGCGGCCCGCGGCCCGGACCGCCGTGGCAGCCGGACAGCCCCGACCCGGCCGACCGGGCGGTGCTGCGGACCCGGCGGGCGGTGTGGCCGCTGCTCGGCCTGGACCCGGACGACCCTCGGGACTGATGCCGTGGTCGCGTACCCGGAACGCTGGTCGGCCGACGTGGTGCTGTCCGACGGCGGCACCGTGCACCTGCGCCCCATCCGGCCCGAGGACGCGCCGCGCATCCTCGCCCTGCACGGACGGATGTCGGAGCGCACCCGGTACTTCCGGTACTTCTCGCCGTACCCCCGGATGCCAGAGCGGGACCTGCGCCGGTTCGTGGAGGTCGACCACGAGCGGCGGGTCGCGCTGGTCGCCGAGCTGGCCGGCGAGCTGATCGCGGTCGGCCGGTTCGACCGGATCGGCGACAGCACGGACGCCGAGGTGGCGTTCGTCGTCGAGGACGCCCACCAGGGGCGCGGGATCGGTTCGGTGCTGCTGGAGCACCTGGCGGCGATCGCCCGCGAGCTGGGGCTGGTCCGGTTCGTGGCCGAGGTGCTGCCGGAGAACACCCAGATGATCAAGGTGTTCGCCGACGCCGGGTACGCCGCCGAGCGCCGGTACGACTCCGGCGTGGTGCACCTGACCTTCCCGGTCGCCGAGACCGGCACGTCGGTGCGGGTGCGCTGGGCGCGCGAGCAGCGCGCCGAGGCCGCCTCGATCGCGCGGCTGCTGCGGCCCGGCTCGGTCGCGGTGATCGGCGCCAGCACCGACCCGGACTCGATCGGGCAGGCGCTGCTGCGCCATCTCGGCGACTTCCCGGGGCCGGTGTACCCGGTGCACCCGCGGGCGGTGGAGGTGGCCGGGCGGCCGGCGTACCCGAGCGTCGGCGAGATCCCCGGGCCGGTGGACCTGGCGGTCGTCGCCGTGCCGGCGCACGCGGTACCCCGGGTGATCGCCGAGTGCGCGGAGAAGGGCGTGCACGCGGCCGTGGTGATCTCCGCCGGCTTCGCCGAGACCGGGCCGGAGGGGCAGCGGGCCGAGCGTGACCTGGTACGGGCGGCGCGGCGGGGCGGGATGCGGATCGTCGGGCCGAACGCGTTCGGCGTGATCAACACCGCCACCGGGCTGAACGCCAGCCTGGTGCCGTTCCTGCCGGAGCGGGGGCGGGTCGGGTTCTTCTGCCAGTCCGGCGCGCTCGGCGTGGCCGTGCTGGAACAGGTGGTGCTGCGCGGGCTGGGCCTGTCGGCGTTCGTGTCCGCCGGCAACCGGGCCGACGTGTCCGGCAACGACCTGCTCCAGTACTGGGCCAGCGACCCGGAGACGGACGTGGTGCTGCTGTACCTGGAGACCTTCGGCAACCCGCGCAAGTTCGGCCGGCTGGCCCGGCGGCTGGCCCGCAGCCGGCCGGTCGTGGTGGTGAAGGGCGGCCGGTCCGGCACGGTCGCGCCCGGGCTGGCCGGCAAGGCCACGCCGCTGCCGGAGGAACACGTCGAGGCGCTGTTCGCCGCGTCCGGGGTGATCCGGGTGGACACGGTCAGCGAGCTGTTCGACGCCGGCCAGCTGCTGGCGTACCAGCCGCTGCCGGCCGGCGGGCGGGTCGCCGTCGTCGGCAACTCCGCCGCGCTGGCACTGCTCACCGAGGAGGCGTGCGTGGCGGCCGGGCTGGCGGTGACCCGGCGGGTCGACATCGGGCCGACCGCGGGGCCGGGCGCGCTCGCCTCCGCCGTCCGGGAGGTGCTCGCCGACCGGGAGGTGGACGCGCTGGTCGTGGTGTTCGTGCCGGTGCCGCAGCGGGACGGCGGCCCGTACGCGGACGCCCTCGCGGGCGCCGTGAGCGGGGCCGGAAAGCCGGTCGTGTCGACATTCCTGGCCATCGAGGGAGTGCCGGAACGGCTGCGGCGGGTGTCGCTGCCGTCGTACCCCTCACCGGAGGTGGCGGTGCGGGCCCTGGCCAGGGTGGCGGCGTACGCCGAGTGGCGCCGCCGGCCGCCCGGCGACGTCCCCGAGCTGCCCGGCCTGCGGCCCGAGGCCGCCACCGTTCTGATCGCCGACGCCCTCGCCGCCCACCCGACCGGCACCGACCTCGCCGCCCCCGACGTGGCTTCGCTGCTCGACGCCTACGGGATCGCGATCACCCCGGACGACGACCCGCCCGGCGTCCCGGTCCGGATCGAACTGCGCTGGGACCCGTCCTTCGGCGCGATCATCGGGTACGGCCTGGCGGGTGTCGCCACCGCCCTCTTCGACGACTGGGCGTACCGCCCCGTCCCGCTCACCGACGTCGACGCCGCCGCCCTGATCCGCGTCCCCAAGGCCGCCTCCCTGCTGCTCGACCACGACCTCGACGTCGAAGCCCTCGAGGACCTCCTCCTGCGCGTCAGCCGCCTCGCCGACGACCACCCCGAGGTGGCCGGCCTCACCCTCGACCCCCTCATCGTCACCCCCGACGGCTGCACCCTCCGCGCCGCCGCCACCCACCTCACCCCCGCCACCCGCCCCGACACCGGCCCCCGCCACCTCTGACCCCCGCCTCACCAAGCCTGGAGAGGCGCCGATCAATCCACGATCGCGTCGTATGCCGCTCCGACACGGGCGTCTTCGGTGAACTGCTGAGTGCCCGGGTTCCGGAGAAACTCCGCCAGCTCCACCATGACCTTCACCAGTACCCCACCCAGTCCGGCAACTCCCGCGCCAGCCTGCCGAGCCGGGCGGTGTGGTACTCGTCGGGCAGCGCCGCCAAGGCGACCTCCACTCGCCGACGGGCCACCTGGTACCCGTACTCGTACAGGTCGCAGCGCGCCAACCCGATCTCCACCTCTGCCCGCGCCCGCAACGCTCCGTCCGGGTAGGCGTCCAGCGCCGCCACCAGTGCGTGGCGGCTCAGCACCGCCATTCGCAGTGCCGCGTGCGCGTCGGCGCGGTGCTGGTGCCGCGACCCGGCCGGATACCCAAGCATCGACGGACCGGTCCGGTCCTTTCCCAGCCGCTCGTAGGCTTCATCGGTCCGCCGCAAAGAGGCCAGCGCTTCGCTGGACTGCCCGCGCTCGGCCCAGGCCACCGTGCGTACCGCCTCGGCCAACACCCCACCCACCGACCCGGCCGCCACGTCGATCGCCTCTCCGGCGATCAGCAGCGCCCGCTCGTACTCACGCCGCCCGCACGCGGCCTGCGCGAGCAGCGCCGTCACCCAACACCCCAGTTCGGCGTCCCCGGCAGCGTCCGCCTCCCGCTCCGCGGCCATCAGCCAGCTCGTCACCTGCTTGGGTCGCTCCGCTTCCGCGAACAGCAACGCGATCAAGCCGGCAAGCTGCCCCTGAGCCCGATGCAAACGGCGCATCTCATCGCCGGCTCCCGCGTCCATCATCTGGGCGGTATCGCTGTAGGCACCCACCACCCCGGTCAGCAGCCGCAGCGGAGGCCTGAGCAGATAGGCCGACCCGTACCCCCGCGCCTGCGCCTCCGCCCGTTCCACCAGCGGCATCGTCACGCCCACCATGAGCACCCCCTTCGTAGCCGGCAACCCCGTGCCTGCCGGACAGATCCGTGTCTCGGCACGGTTCGTGCGACTACGGCTAAAGGCTGCCGGTGTGGCATCGCTGTCGAAAGGGGTCGGCTGTCCGCGGACACTTTGGCGGACAACGAATCAGAGATCGAGCTTGCGGGCACGACGTTCGACGTAGCTCCGCAGCCATTCCGTACCTGTATCTTCGGAGATATGGCGTGCTTCCTCGAGGACGGCTATGGCTGCCTCTCGATCGCCCAAGGCGGCGTGTCCAGGTGCGAGGCGGGCCAGGTACCAGCCGACCCACCCCGAGTGGCGGATCTCGGAAGGTAGCTCGTCAAGCGCGTCGGACAGGAGCGGGACCGCCTGCTCGTAACGGCTGGGTTCCTGACTGCCGAGATAGAGTTGTGCAACGCCGCGTTGCATCCGCAAGAAATTCGGGTCGTAGAAATACAGCCACGGCGGTTGATCATCGGGGTGTTCGGCCGCTTCCCGTGCCATGTCCTCGGCCCGGCTCATTCTGTCGTCGCAGCCGCGGGCGTCGCCTACCAGTGCGAGCCCCCTGCCCTCCTGCTGTATCGCCATCGCCCGGACGCTGAGGCTGGCAGGCTGCCACCCGGCGGCCTTGGAGAGCTCGATCATGGAACGGTGCCTGCCCTGCATCCAGGCCAGATGCCCACGCATGGACAGCGCGGTGGCAACCATGTGCGGATTACCGGCCTCGGTCGCCCATTCCATCGCTCGCAGGTACCGCGTACGGCCGCCGGCGTTGTCGCCGGTGGTGACGGACAGCCAGGCGGCGAACTGGGCCCATTGAGCTGCCGTATCGAGCAGATCGCGCCGCAGGTCATTGTCGGCCGCTTCATCGACCAGACGTTCCAGCATGGCAAGCTCGGCAGTCACCGGCGCGACGAGTGCGGCAGAGCCGATGTTGTCCTCCAGCCGCCGTTGATGCGCCAAGATCACCTGCAACGACGCGATGGTGGCGGTATCGACACGGCGCGGATCGCGCACCACGTACCGCAACCGCTCCTCGTCATCGGACGTCCAGAGCCCATCCGCGGCATCCGAGACCATCCGTGCCAGTTCACCGTTAGCGTCAAGCGCGCGGTCGAGGCTGGCCGCGGCCTCGACAGTGGGTCGCTTCTGCCCGATCTCCAACTCGCTGACATAGGACTTGCCGTAATGAGCCAGGCTGGCCAGGTCCCGCAAAGACAATCCACGTTGCCCGCGCAGTTCCCGCAGCCGCGTGCCGAAACGAGGATCAACAGCCATGCGACGAGCCACGGCGACCCCTTCGACGGATCTTGGCTGAGCAGGCGAACCATTGTCCCACCGGCAATGGCCGCAGGTGATCAGAACCGTACCGTGGCAATGGGCGCCATCGTGCCGAGCTGAGTGGGATCGCCGGCCTATCCAGAATGCCGGCGTATCGCCGAGGCGGTGACCAGGCGAATCGTGGTCATGCGGTTCCTCCGGAGGCGGCCGGGGACGGCGACATCGTCGGCCAGCCACTGTGGGGCCGCACGGGTGGGGTGGGCATAGGCGGTGGGGTATCGCCCTGAGCGAACAGGGAAACAACGGGGGCGGCCGGCGACTTGAGCCTAGGTGACTCAAGTTTGGAGGCGGGAATGACGACGTTGAGGCTGCCGGTACTGCCGCTCGACGACGAGGTGGTACTGCCGGGCATGGTGGTTCCCGTACGGCTGGACGGCCCGGAGGCCGCCGAGGTGCGGGCCGCCGTCGAGGCGGCGCAGGCCGCCGCGCGGGCCGGCGGGGACGATGCCGAGGTGCTGCTGGTGCCGCGGCTCGATGGCAAGTACGCCGCCGCCGGGGCGCTGGGCGTGATCGAGCAGATCGGGCGGCTGCCGGGCGGCGAGAAGGCCGCCGTGGTCCGCGGCGTGGCCAGGGCCGTGATCGGCGCCGGTACCACCGGGCCGGGCGCGGCGCTGTGGGTGGAGGCCGAGGTCACCGACGATGACGACGAGGTGACCGACCGCGCCCGCGAGCTGGCCAAGGAGTACAAGGGCCTGGTCGTGTCGATCCTGCAACAGCGCGGCGCGTGGCAGGTCGTGGACACGGTCCAGCAGGTGACCGACCCGTCGGCGCTGGCCGACATGGCCGGGTACGCCAGCTATCTCACCCTCGAGCAGAAGGTGAGACTGCTGGAGATCACCGACGTGGTGGAGCGGCTGGAGA
This sequence comes from Mycobacteriales bacterium, assembly GCA_045806985.1. Lineage (GTDB taxonomy): Bacteria > Actinomycetota > Actinomycetes > Mycobacteriales > JBJMIH01 > JBJMIH01. The sequence continues at coordinate 66,852 of JBJMIH010000105.1, forward strand.
CGCTGATCACCGCCGCCCGCGACCACCTCGCCGAGCTGGACGTCGCGGACACCATCCGCAAGGACGTGCAGGAAGGCATGGAACGCCAGCAGCGCGAGTTCCTGCTCCGCCAGCAGCTCGCCGCGATCCGCAAGGAACTGGCCGAGCTGGACGGCAAGCCCGCGTCCGAGGAGCAGGACTACCGCGCCAGGGTGGAGGCGGCCGACCTGCCGGACAAGGTCCGCGAGGCCGCGCTGGCCGAGGTCGACAAGCTGGAGCGCACCTCCGACCAGTCCCCGGAGGTGGGCTGGATCCGGACCTGGCTGGACACCGTCCTGGACATCCCGTGGAACACCCGTACCGAGGACGTGTACGACCTGCCCGGCGCCAGGGAGATCCTGGACGCCGACCACGCCGGCCTGGACGACGTCAAGGAACGGATCGTGGAGTACCTCGCCGTCCGCAAGCGGCGCGCCGACCGCGGCCTGGGGGTCGTGGGCGGCCGGCGCAGCGGCGCGGTGCTGGCGCTCGTCGGCCCGCCCGGTGTCGGGAAGACCTC
>JBJMIH010000106.1:0-32904 GCA_045806985.1 Mycobacteriales bacterium
CCGTGGGTGTCCGACCACAAGGTCGCGGTGGCGCTGGCCGTGGTGGTGGTGCTGACCGCGATCAACCTGCGCGGCGTGCGCGAGTCGGGCACGGCGTTCGCGATCCCGACGTACGGGTTCATGATCGGCATCGTCGGCATGGTGGGCTGGGGCCTGATCCGCGCCGCCACCGGCGCCCACCTGCGCGCCGAGTCGGCCGGCTTCCACCTCAAGCCGGAACACACGTTCGCCGGGTTCGCGCTGGCGTTCCTGGTGCTGCGGGCGTTCTCGTCCGGGTCGGCGGCGCTCACCGGCGTGGAGGCGATCTCCAACGGCGTGCCCGCCTTCCGCAAGCCCAAGAGCAGGAACGCCGCCACCACGCTGCTGATGATGGGGCTGATCGCGGTCGGCATGCTGATCGGCATCATCGCCTTGGCGAAGATCACCCACCTGCGGATCGCCGACGACCCGGGCCGGCAGCTGCTCGGCACGCCGCACGGGTACCACCAGGAGACCGCGATCGCGCAGCTCGCCAAGGCCGTCTTCTGGGGCCACTTCAATATCGGCTTCTACTACGTCACCACGGTGACCGCGCTGATCCTGATGCTGGCAGCCAACACCGCGTTCAACGGCTTCCCGGTGCTCGGGTCGATCCTCGCGCAGGACCGGTACCTGCCCCGCCAGCTGCACACCCGCGGCGACCGGCTGGCGTTCAGCAACGGCATCCTCTTCCTGGCGCTGTTCGCGTGCGTGCTGATCACCGCGTTCCACGCCGAGGTGACCCGGCTGATCCAGCTGTACATCGTCGGCGTGTTCGTCTCGTTCACCTGTAGCCAGACCGGCATGGTGCGGCACTGGAACCGCCTGCTGCGCACCGAGCGCGACCAGGCCACCCGCCGCCGGATGCGCCGCTCACAGGCCATCAACACGTTCGGCGCCTGCCTGACCGGCGTGGTCCTGGTGGTGGTGCTGATCACGAAGTTCGTCAAGGGCGCGTGGATCGCGATCGCCGCGATGGCCGTGATCTTCCTGCTGATGAAGGGCATCCGCCGGCACTACGACCGGGTGCGGGCCGAGCTGGCCCCGTCCGAGGAGCACATGGTGCTGCCGGCCCGGGTGCACGCGATCGTGCTGGCCAGCAAGGTGCACCTGCCGACGATGCGGGCGCTGGCCTACGCCCGCGCGACCCGGCCGGACAGCCTCACCGCGGTCACCGTCCACGTCGACGACGCCGACACCCGGGCGTTGCAGGCGGACTGGGAGCGCTGGGAGGTGCCGGTGCCGCTCACCGTCATCGAGTCGCCGTACCGGGAGATCACCAAGCCGATCCTCGGCTACGTCAAGCAGATCCGCCGCCAGAGCCCGCGGGACGTGGTCGCCGTCTACATCCCCGAGTACGTGGTCGGCCGCTGGTGGGAGAACCTGCTGCACAATCAGTCCGCGCTGCGGCTGAAGACCCGGCTGCTGTTCCAGCCCGGGGTGATGGTCATCAGCGTGCCGTACCAGCTCGCCTCCTCGCAGACCCGGGCGAAGACGCCGGACCGGCCGGGCGCGGGCGCGGTGCGCCGGGGCGTGCGGCGGCCGGACGCCGCGCACCGCTCCGCCGCGAAGAAGGCGGACAAGCCCGGGAAGACCGAGAAGACGACGTCAGGCACCGGCTGACTCGTCCGGCCCGTCGTGGGCGCGGGCCTCCGCCTCGGCCCGGGCCCGCGCGTCCGCCCTGGCGTACGCGCGCAGCCGGCTGGTCGTGTCGAACGGCACGATCGTCGCCACCGCGTGCGGAACCCGGCTGACCACCCTGGCCATCTTCTCCGCGTTCTGCCCGTGCAGCAGCCGGCCAAGCAGGCCCGGGTACGACGGGCGCGGGATGAGCAGGGTGACCTCGGTGCGCGGCGTCCGCGTCTCGTCCAGCACCAGCTCCTGGACGGCCCGGCCGATCCGCCGGTCCGGCACGTCGATGATCTCCAGCGGGATGTCGGAGTCGAGCTTGTCCCAGCGCTTCCGCACCCGCTCCGCCCGCTGGCTGTCGATCATCAGGTGCACCGCGCGCAGCTCGGTCGGCTTGAGGCTGCGGCCGTACCGGACCGCCTCCGCGGTGGCCAGGTCCGGCATGTCGACGGCGACCAGCACCACGTGCCGGGAGTAGTTCGGCGCGCGCAGCTCGGCGGGGTCGAGCTGGAACAGCACCGCGGCCTCGGCCCGGTACCGCCGGTTCACCCTGATCAGTGCCCACCACAGCAGCGGGAACAGCACCACCACGGCCCACGCGCCCTCGGTGAACTTGGCGATCGCGAAGATCGCCACCACGGCGGCGGACAGGATGCCGGCGGCCAGGCTGATCGCGATCTTGTACCGCCAGCCGGGGGAGTGGTTGCGCTGGTGGTGCCGGGCCATCCCGAAGCCGGCCATGGCGAACCCGGTGAACACGCCGATCGCGTAGAACGGCACCAGCGCGTTCACCTTGGCGTCGGTGACCAGCAGCAGCCCGCCGGACACCACGGCCAGCAGGATGATGGCGTTGGAGAACACCAACCGGTGCCCGCGGGCGCGCAACTGGCGGGGCAGGAACTGGTCCTCGGCGACGTAGCTGGCCAGGAACGGGAAGCCGTTGAAGCTGGTGTTGGCGCCGGTGTACAGGATCAGCGCGGACGCGGTCTGCACCATCAGGAACAGGACGTGACCGACCGGCCCCGACCCGAAGACCAGCTTGGCTTCCTGCGAGATCACCGACGGGTAGCCGCTGTCGTGCGGCACCGCGTGCGTCCGGTACGCCAGCCAGGACACGCCGGCGACCAGCGTGCCGAGGATGACGGCCATGATGGTGAGCACCCGCCGGGCGTTGAGCCCCTGCGGCTTGCGGAAGGCGCTCACCCCGTTGGAGATCGCCTCCAGGCCGGTGAGCGAGGAGCCGCCGTTGGCGAACGCGCGCAGCAGCACCAGGAGCGAGGCGCCCATCACCAGCGCGTTGCCGCGGTGGATGGTGACCGCGCCGGACACGTGCGTCGCGTCGATCCGGTGCAGGTGGCCGAGGGCGTCCCTGGCCAGACCCACCACGATCATCAGCAGCACCGAGCCGACGAAGAAGTAGGTCGGGAAGGCGAACAGCCGGCCCGCCTCGCGCAGCCCGCGCAGGTTGCCGTAGCACAGCAGCACCACCACGCCGAGGGTGATGAGCAGGTGGTACGGGCCGAGTGACGGGACCGCCGACACCACCGCGACCGTGCCGGCCGCCGTCTGCACCGCGACCGTCACCACGTAGTCGATGAGCAACGCGACCGCCGCGACCTGCGCGACCCTGGGCCCGAACTGCTCGCGCGACACCACGTACGACCCGCCCGCCCTGGTGTACACCATGACGACCTCGCGGTAGGCGAGCGCGAGCAGCACCAGGATGCCGAGGATGACCCCGGTGATCGGCAGCACGAGCGTGAAGGCGGCCAGGCCGGCGTACGGCAGCAGCTCGATCAGGATCTCCTCGGTGCCGTACGCCGAGGAGGAGATGCAGTCGGGCGCGAGCACGCCGAGCGCGAGCGGGTTGGAGAGCCGTTCCTGATGCAGTTGCGCGGTGATCTTCGGAGGGCCCAGTATGAACCTTTTGACCGAATAAGCGAAGCTCTCCGGGAGGTCCGCCCTGACCAACTCGCCCTCCATGCTTCCCCTCTCTCCGGCGGGCATGTGCCGGATGACAGCATGGCGGATCGAGCGGATCGAGCAGGTCGCGGGCGTGGAGAACCGTCAGGACCGACGTCGGAGGAGAGGGAGCGGGCCGTGGGCGAGTCGAACTGGCAGGGCCGCGAACTGGAGCTGACCGTCGGCGCGGTCGCCCACGGCGGGCACTGCGTGGCCCGGCACGACGGGCGGGTGGTGTTCGTCCGGCACGCCCTGCCCGGCGAACGGGTGCGCGCCGTCGTCACCGAGGACCGGGGCGGCAGCTTCTGCCGGGCCGACGCGGTCACCGTCCTCGACGCCTCACCCGACCGGGTGCAACCGCCGTGCCCGTACGCCGGGCCGGGGCGCTGCGGCGGCTGTGACTGGCAGCACGCCACACCGGCCGCGCAGCGCGAACTGAAGGCCGCCGTGGTACGCGAGCAGCTGGCCCGGCTGGCCAAGCTTTCCGTGCCGGTCGTGGTGGAGGAGCTGCCGGGCGGACCGCTGCGCTGGCGTACCAGGGTGCAGTACGCGGTGGACGCCCGCGGCCGGGTCGGGTTGCGCCGGCACCGCTCGCACGACGTGCTGCCCATCGACGACTGCCGGATCGCCGCCGAGGCGGTGGTCGCCACCGGCGTCACCGGCACCACCTGGCCGGGCGCGAGCGCGCTGACCGTGGTCGCGGGCCACGACGGGCAGACGGCAGTGCTGGAGCACCGGTCTTCCGAACGGCAGGGCAAGCGCACCCGCCGGGTACTCGGCCGCAACCGGCTGCGCGAGTGGGCCGCCGGGCGCGAGTGGACGGTGCGGGCGAGCGGGTTCTGGCAGGTGCACCCGGCCGCCGCCGAGGCGCTGGCCGCGGCCGTGCTGGCCGCCCTGGAGCCCCGCCCGACCGAGGTGGCGCTGGACCTGTACGGCGGGGCCGGCCTGTTCGCCGGGGTGCTCGCGCCGCGGCTCGGGCACGTGACGCTGGTCGAGGCCGACCCGGACGCGGCCGCCGACGCCACCCGCAACCTCACCGGCCTGCCGGCGGCGGTCGAGCGCGGCCGGGTGGAGCGGGTACTGGACCGGCTCGGCTTCGACCGGGTCGACCTGGTCGTGCTCGACCCGCCCCGGTCCGGCGCTGGCGCGGCGGTGACCGGCCGGATCGCCGGGTTGCGGCCGCGGGCGGTGGCGTACGTGGCCTGCGACCCGGCGGCACTGGCCCGCGACCTGAGGACGTTCGCCGACCACGGGTACGCCCTGGCCGGGCTGCGCGCCTTCGACCTCTTCCCGATGACCCACCACGTCGAGTGCGTGGCCCACCTGGTACGCGCGTGAACCCGGCCGAGCTGGTCACCCGGCACACGGTGTACCGGGCCGTGGTCGGCTCGCGGGCCCAGGGCCTGTCCGGACCGGACAGCGACACCGACCGCCGCGGCGTCTACCTGCCGCCAACCCCAGAGTACTGGGGCCTGGACAAGCCGCCCGACCACGTCGACGGCCCGGACCCCGAACTCTTCTCCTGGGAACTGGAACGCTGCTGCGTGCTGGCCCTGGTGGCCAACCCCACCGTGTGGGAGTGCCTCTGGTCGCCGCTGGTCGAGATCGTGACGCCGGTGGGCGAGGAGCTGCTGGCCCTGCGCGGGTCGTTCCTGTCGCTGCGCGCGTATGACTCCTACGCCCGGTACGCCACCAGCCAGCTCCGCAAGCTCGACGCCGGCGGCCCGCCGCGCCCCAAACACGCCGTGCACCTGGTCAGGACGCTGCTGACCGGCCGCACCGTGCTCGCCGAAGGCGTGGTCCCCGTCGACGTGGGACCCCACCGCCAAGCCCTCCTCGACATCCGCCACGGCCAGATGCCCTGGCCCCGCATCCGCGAATGGACCACCCGACTCGCCGCCGACCTCACCGAAGCCCGCGCCACCAGCCCCCTCCCACCCAGCCCCGACAGGGCCAGGGTGGACGATTTCCTGCGGCGGGCCCGGAGGTCGGCGCTGTAACCTCCGCCTCCATGGCGGAGAGCGTGCCGGAGTGGGCCGGCGAGGTGGTGGACGCGCTGGCGTACCCGGTGGTGTTCGCGACGGTGAGCGGCGCCCACCTGTACGGGTTCGCGTCGGCCGACTCCGACCTGGACCTGCGGGGTGCGCACCTGCTGCCGGCGCGGGAGGTGGTCGGGCTGCGCACCGGGCCGGAGACCTGCCAGGGCGGTGGGGTGCGGGACGGGGTGGAGCTGGACGTGGTCACCCACGACCTGGCCAAGTTCTGCCGGCTGCTGGTGCGGCCGAACGGGTACGTGCTGGAGCAGTTGCTGTCGCCGCTGGTGGTGCGGACCAGCCCGGCGCACGCGGCGCTGGTCGCGCTCGCGCCCGGCCTGGTGACCCGCCACCACGCCCACCACTACCTGGGGTTCGCGGCGGGGCAGTGGCGGCTGTTCGAGAGTTCCGGCGAGCTGAAGCCGGCGCTGTACACGCTGCGGGTGCTGCTGACCGGGATCCACCTGATGCGAACCGGGGAGGTGCGGACCGACCTGCGGGTGCTGGCCGGGGCCGGCGGGCCGGGGGCGCGGCTGGGATATGTGGCCGACCTGATCGCGGCCAAACGGGGCGCCGAGCACGGCCGCTACGCCGACCATCGCGGGCTGCCGGATCCGGAGCGGCTGGGCGCCGACGTGGCGGCGCTGCGGGGGGAGCTGGCGGCGGCCCGGGAGGCGAGTGCGCTGCCGGAGCGGGCGGGGGCGGTGGACCGGGTGCACGAGCTGCTGGTGACGGTGCGGCTCGGGGAGTTGGCCACGGTTGTTACTTCTGGTGAGGGAGTCGTCACGGTGGGACGAGCGGCGGGGCGGGTGCAGCGGTAACCTGCCGGGCGTGACGTCGATCTGGGTGGGTGAGCGGGTACGGCTCCGGCAGGTGGAACCGGAGGACTGGTCGGCGTACAAGGAGTTCGACGAGTACACCGACGATCAGCGGACCTCGTGGCGGGTCATGCCGCCCCGGTCGGCGGAGGGTTACCGGCGTTGGGCGATGGACCGGGCGACCGCGCCGCACCACGACGACAACCTGGAGCTGGCCGTGGAGAGCCTGGAGGACAAGGCCCCGGTCGGCATGGTGTCGGTGCGGGAGGCCGACCCGCGCAACGGCACGTTCGCGCTCGGGGTGGCGATCGGCCGGCCGCACCAGCGCCGCGGGTACGCCACCGAGGCCGTGCTGCTGGTGCTGCGGTACCTGTTCGGCGAGTGCCGGTACCAGAAGTGCGACGTTGCCGTGTACGCCGACAACCGCGCCAGCCTCGCCCTGTTCCAGCGGCTCGGGTTCAGCCTGGAGGGCCGGCGCCGGCGGCAGCACTTCCACGGCGGCCGGTACCACGACGTGGACCTGCTGGGCCTGACCGTGGAGGAGTTCGCGCAGTGGTGGATCGCACCGGACGGGGAGTTGCGCGCCGACAACATGAGCGGCACCCCCGGCGTCCCAGGAGATGAGACTCCCTGGTAAGCAGTTGCTAGGTAGGCTGTCAGGCAACACACAGGGACCTCAGTAATACACTCAGCATCCCCTGCCCCCGCCGAGGAGACTGGTACACCGTGAGCGTGCTGTCGACGATCAACGGGCCCGACGACCTCAGGAAACTGCCAGCGGACAAGCTGGCCCCCCTCGCTGCGGAGATCAGAGACTTCCTGGTGGAGAAGGTGTCCAGGACCGGCGGCCACCTCGGCCCCAACCTGGGCGCCGTGGAGCTGACGCTGGCGCTGCACCGGGTGTTCGACTCGCCGACCGACAAGATCGTCTTCGACACCGGGCACCAGGCGTACGTGCACAAGATCGTCACCGGCCGGCAGGACGGCTTCGACAGGCTCAAGCAGACCGGCGGGCTGTCCGGGTACCCGAGCCGCGCCGAGTCCGACCACGACCTGGTGGAGAACTCGCACGCCTCCACCGCGCTCTCCTACGCCGACGGGCTGGCCAAGGCCTACGCGCTGCGCGGCGAGAAGCGGCACGTGGTGGCCGTGGTCGGCGACGGCGCGCTGACCGGCGGCATGTGCTGGGAGGCGCTCAACAACATCGCCGGCTCGAACCGACCGGTGGTCGTCGTCGTCAACGACAACGGCCGGTCGTACTCGCCCACCATCGGCGGGCTCGCCGAGCACCTCGCCACGCTGCGGCTGTCACCCCGGTACGAGCGGGCGCTCAAGGTCGTCAAGGACCGGTTGCCGCAGGCCCCGCTGGTCGGCGCGCCGCTGTACGACGCGCTGCACGGCATGAAGAAGGGCCTCAAGGACTTCCTCCAGCCGCAGGGGCTGTTCGAGGACCTGGGGCTGAAGTACGTCGGCCCGGTCGACGGCCACGACCTGGGCGCCGTCGAGTCGGCGCTGCGGCACGCCCGCGACTTCGGCGGGCCGGTCATCGTGCACTGCGTGACCCGCAAGGGCTTCGGGTACCCGCCCGCCGAGAACGACGAGGAGGACTGCCTGCACGGCCCCGGCCCGTTCGAGCCGGCCACCGGGCAGCCGCTGCGGCCGGCCGGCCGGAACTGGAGCGACGTGTTCGCCGAGGAGATGGTGGCCTTCGGCGCGGAGCGGCCGGACATCGTCGCGATCACCGCGGCCATGCTGCACCCGGTCGGGCTGGCCCAGTTCGCGGCCGCGTACCCGGACCGGATCTACGACGTGGGCATCGCCGAGCAGCACGCGGTGACCTCGGCCGCCGGCCTGGCCATGGGCGGGATGCACCCGGTGGTAGCGCTGTACGCGACGTTCCTCAACCGGGCCTTCGACCAGGTGCTGATGGACGTGGCGCTGCACCGGCTGCCGGTCACGTTCGCGCTGACCAGCGCCGGCGTCACCGGCAAGGACGGGCCCAGCCACAACGGCATGTGGGACCTGGCCATGCTCGGCATCGTGCCGGGCCTGCGGATCGCCGCCCCGCGGGACGAGGCCACCCTGCGGGCGGAGCTGCGGGAGGCGGTGGAGTACGGCGACGGGCCGACCGCCGTCCGGTTCCCGAAGACCACCCTGCACCCGGACATCCCGGCGTTGCGCCAGGTCGGCGGGGTGGACGTGCTGGCGGGCAAGGAGACAGGGCCGGCCTCCGAGCAGGTCGACGTGCTGCTGGTCGCGGTCGGCTCCACGGCCACGACGGCGCTGGAGGTGGCCGAGCGGGTGGGCGCCGAGGGCGTCACCACCACCGTGGTCGACCCGCGCTGGGTACAGCCGGTGAACCCGGAGCTGGTCCGGCTGGCCGGCGCGCACCGGCTGGTCGTCACGGTGGAGGAGGGCGTACGGGCCGGCGGTGTCGGCGCGGCGCTGTCCCAGGCCCTGCGGGACGCCGGCAGCGACGTTCCCTCGCGCGAGGTGGGCATCCCCGCCGAGTTCCTCGACCACGGCGCGATCCCGGACGTGAAGGAGCGGATCGGCCTCACCCCCCAGCGGGTCGCCCGCCAGGTGGTCGAGTGGGTCTCCCGCCTCGACGAACGCGCCGCCACCGTCGCGGGTACCCGAACCCCGTCCTGACCGCCGGTCACCAGCCGATCGAAGCCGTCACCGCCCGAGCGACCTGACGGACGGCCCCCGTGGTCGCGTCGACCACCACGTCCTCGACGCGTGCCCGCTCCAGGACGCCGTGCAGCTCGCCCGACCGGTCAAGATGCCACGCCAACCGGTCCGCGTCCCCCTCGTGGCGCCGAGCGAGTCGCTCGCGAACCACCGGCAGGTCGACCCGCAGCCGGCAGACCGTGAGCGGGACACCCAACGCGGCCTGGTACGCCCCCCGCTCCGATCGGCTCTCCACGACACCGGCCAGGACGAGCCGAACCCCGTCCGTGTCGAGGTAGTTCCGGGCGACGGCGCGGAGGTTGCGCAGGGCGAGCTCGCCGTTGAACGGGTCGCCGGGTGGGCAGGGCCACGATCGGCGTAGCCAGTCGACGTCGATGACGGCGTGTGCGATCCCGGCCTGCGCGAGCAGGTCGCCGACGGCATCGGCGACCGCGGTCTTTCCGGAGCCGACTGTGCCGGTGATGAGCAGCGCCCTGGCCGCCGAGGCGTCGGGTCGACCCACGTCCTAGCTGCCGGGGGTCTTCGACGGGGTCGGGGTGGGGGAGGGCAGGGGTGGCGGGGTGAAGCGGGGGGCGAGGTGGGCCCGGTACCGCTGGTCGGCCAGTTTGGTGAGCGGCTTGGGGTCGTAGGAGAAGATCGCGTCGGCGACGCTGGCCGGGAACATCCTGCCGACGTTCTGGCCGTAGCCGACCTCGTCGGGCTTGTCCACGATGATGCTGGCCGGTGTCTTGGACAGCACCAGCGGGCCGCTCTCGGTGGTGTAGTCGAGCGGGTCGGGGCCGAAGGTGGTGCCCCGGCACTCGGCCCACACGTAGGCCTTGATGCCGTCCTTGGAGTACCCGAAGACGTGCAGGCCGCACCAGACGGGTTGCTCCTGGCCGACGTTGAGCTGCCGCCGCCACGACGGGTTGATCTCCAGCAGGTGGGTGAGCTGGGTGGCGCTCATCCCCGCCGGCGCCGAGTGGCGCACGTCGTCGTGCCATCGGTGCCACCAGCGCGGGGCCTGGTCGGTGAGCCAGAGCGCTCCCGCGCTGACCCCGAGGAGAGCGATGACGATCAGGGCGATGGCGCCAGCGCTACGTGTTCGGTCACCGACAGTCACGTCGTTGGTCTCCTCCTCCGCGGACCGCTCCCACCCTACCCGGCTCACGCGCCGCACAGGACGCGTCCCGAGACACCTTGTGGTACTGGTGGAGTAAGACTCTGCGTAGTCGGCCAAGTACCCGGGGAGCCGTATGCGAGCACTGCGCACCAAGCCCGTGGAACAGTCTCTTGAGGACGTCGAGGACGTCACCGGCCACCACCTGAGGCGGCGACTGTCAGCGCTCGATCTCACCGTCTTCGGGGTCGGGGTGGTCATCGGCACCGGCATCTTCGTGCTCACCGGCAAGGCCGCGAAGGAGATGGCCGGGCCGGCGGTGGCGCTGTCGTTCGTGGCGGCCGGCGCGGCGTGCGCGCTGGCCGCGCTCTGCTACGCGGAGTTCTCCTCGACGGTGCCGGTCGCCGGGTCGGCGTACACCTACTCCTACGCCACCCTGGGCGAGCTGCCGGCCTGGATCATCGGCTGGGATCTGCTGCTGGAGCTGGCGCTCGGCGCGGCGGTGGTGTCGGTGGGCTGGTCGCAGTACTTCACCTCGCTGCTCGACTCCTACGGCTGGCACTGGCCGCACGCGATCGGCAGCGGCGACGGCTCCACCATCAACCTGCCGGCGGTGGTGATCGTGCTGATCCTCACCGCCGTGCTGGTGGGCGGCATCAAGCTGTCGGCGCGGGTGAACCTGACGATCGTGGTGATCAAGGTGGCGATCGTGCTGTTCGTGATCGTCGCCGGGCTGTTCTTCGTCAGGAGCGGCAACTACCACCCGTTCCTGCCGCACGCGAAGTCCACGCCGAACGTGCACGGGCTGAAGGCGCCGCTGATCCAGGTGCTGTTCGGGTACACGCCGGTGGCGTTCGGCGTGCCGGGCATCTTCTCCGCCGCCGCGCTGGTGTTCTTCGCCTACATCGGATTCGACGTGGTGGCCACCGCGGCCGAGGAGACCCGCAGGCCGCAGCGTGACCTGCCGATCGGCATCATCGCGTCGCTGGCGATCTGCACGGTGCTGTACATCGCGGTGTCGCTGGTCGTGGTGGGTATGCGCAAGTACTCGACGCTGGGCACCGAGGCGCCGCTCGCCGACGCGTTCAGGGCCGTCGGCCATCCCGGGTTCGCCCGGCTGATCAGCTTCGGCAGCCTCGCCGGGCTCACCACCGTGGTGATGGTCCTGATGCTGGGCCAGTCCAGGGTGCTGTTCGCGATGAGCCGGGACCGGCTGCTGCCGCCGGTGCTCAGCACGGTGCACCCGCGGCTGCGCACGCCGACCCGGACGACCCTGCTGGTGGGGCTGGTCACGGCGGGCTTCGCCGGCTTCATTCCGCTGTCGGCGCTGGCCGAGATGACCAACATCGGCACGCTGTTCGCGTTCGCGCTGGTGTCGATCGCGGTGATCGTGCTCCGCCGCACCCGGCCGGACCTGGAGCGCGGCTTCCGCACCCCGTGGGTGCCGGTGCTGCCGATCCTCGCCGTGCTGGCGGTGCTGTACCTCATGCTGAACCTCGCGGTGGAGACCTGGCTGCGGTTCGCGGCGTGGATGCTGGTCGGCTTCGTGCTGTACTTCGCGTACGGCATCCGGCACAGCCGGATGGCCTCAGGCGGCCGCCGGGACGTCGCCGGCGACCGCCACGGCGTGCCGGGCGGACCGCAGCGCCGGCAGGGTCGCCCCGACCACCAGCAGGCACGCCACGCCTGAGGCGGTGAACACGGCCGGCGGCGACAGCAGGCTGGTCACCACCCCGCCGAGCCCGATCGCCAGCATCCCGGCACCGCGGGTGAGCCCCGCCAGCGTGGACATCGCCCTGCCGAGCAGGGCCGCCGGCGTGCGCAGCGCCACCAGGGTCGGGGTGTGCACGTTCAGCGCGCCGTTGCCGACGCCGAGCACCAGCAGGCAGCAGAACGCCATCGGCAGGCCGGCCAGCGCGGGCGAGAGCCCGATCAGGGCGATCGCCGCCGCCATCACCGCGGCGGAGAGCGGGATGGCGGCGACGATCCGTCGCGGGGCGCCGATCCGGCCGGCCAGCACGGACCCGGCCAGCATTCCGGCCGAGAACACCACCGACATGGCTCCGTAGGTGAACGCGCTGGCGCCGAACGTGTCGCGCGCCAGGAACACGTCCGCGATGTTCACCATCTCGCCCGCGATGACGAACAGCACCAGCAGCGTGTAGACGGCCACCAGCACGCTGTCGCCGGTCACCGCCGACAGCCCCTCCCGCCAGCGCGGCGGCGTGGCGTGCCGCTCCGGCCGGCGGCGGGTGCGGATCACCAGGCCGGCCGCGGTGATGGCGAGGAACGTTCCGGCGTCGACCAGCAACGGAACCTCGGCGCCGCCGGTCAGGCCGACGAGCAGGCCGCCGACGGCGGGGCCGGCCAGCATGGCGACCACGTTGCTGCCCTGGAGCAGGCTGTTCGCCCTCGCCAGCAGCTCGCCGGGGGCGAGCTGCGGGACCAGCGCGGAGAACGTCGGGTTGGCGACGGCCGAGCCGGCGCCGGTGGCCGCGACCAGCGCGAGCAGCGCCGGCAGCGAGTGGGTGAACGCCAGCACGCCGGTGAACAGCGCCTGGATGAGGCTGCTGGCCACGATCAGCAGGCGGCTGTCGTACCGGTCCACCAGCGACCCGGCCAGCGGGGCGAACAGCACCAGCGGCAGCGTGCCGGCCGCGAGCAGGCCGGCGATCGCCCAGCTCCCGTCGCCGGAGTCGTGCACCCGCAGCATCAGCGCGATCAGCGCGACCTCGTTGCCGAGCGTCGAGACGGCCCGGCCGAGCGCGACCGTGTACAGGTCCCGGCCAGATGTGAAGGACATGCTGTGAAGTTAGTGCTTCATATTTGCCGGCACAAGACCGTTGTCCCGGTGAATCCGGAGTGTCAGTCGTCGGGCACGGCGAGATAGCTGAACCGGACCCGTCGGGCGCCCGCCGGCCGGTCGGGCCGGCGCTTTTCCCCGTACCGGCTGGTCACCTCCTGGATGGCGGCGAGCATCTCCGCGAGCTCCTCGGTGGTGAGCAGCAGCGTCCCGCGGTTGAGGACGGTCGCGCTCCGCCACGGGCCCTTCGGCTCGGCGGCCATGAAGTCCACCGTGTGCCGCAGGTCATCCTTCATGATCGCCTCGAGCAGCAGGCTCTCGGCGACGTGGTCGGCGGGGGAGTCCGCCGCCGAGTCGACGGTCAGCCGTTCGAAGGCGAGCTGCCAGGGGCGCTCCCTGCCGTCCTCGCTGGTCTCGACGCGCTCGACCAGCCCGGCGCGCTCCATCGCGCGCAGGTGGTAGCTCATCGCGCTGGGGGACAGCCCGCAGTACCCGGCGAGCTCGGTGGCGGTCATCGGGAGCTGCCGCCCCTGGAGTCGGGTCACCACCTCCAGCCGAGCGGGATGGGCCAGCGCCCTGATCTCCCTGGGGTCACGCAGGGTCAGCTGCCGCTGCGGTGGCTCCTCACTCACGCCTCGACTGTACGGCCCGCGGGACCGCGCGCCGACAGCGCGCGGTCCCGTGTCGCGAGGTCAGCGGGTGGCCACGCCGCGGGGTTGGAAGCGCTGGCCGGTGACCTTCTCGGCGATTCCGGTGCGGTCCAGGTACGGCGTGATGCCGCCGAGGTGGAACGGCCAGCCGGCGCCGAGGATCATGCACAGGTCGATGTCGGCCGGCTCGGCGACCACGCCGTCGTCCAGCATCAGCCGGATCTCCTCGGCGAGCGCCGCCAGCGCGCGCTCACGCAGCTCGTCGCCGCTCGGCCCGCCGCCGCGCGGCCCGTACACCTCCGCGACCTGCGGGTCGATCTCCGGCTTGCCGGTGTCCCACACGTAGAACGAGGTCTTGCCAGCCTCCACCACCGCGCGCATCTTCTCGGACACGCCGAACCGGTCCGGGTACGCCTCGCGCAGCGTCTCCGCCACGTGCAGGGCCACCGCCGGCCCGACCAGCTGGAGCAGCACCAGCGGGCTCATCGGCAACCCGAGCGGGTCGAGGGCGTGGTCGGCCTCGGCGAAGTCGGTGCCCTCCTCCACGGCCCGCAGCACCTCGCCGAGGAACCGCGTGAGCAGCCGGTTCACCACGAACGCCGGCGCGTCCTTGACCAGCACGCAGGACTTGCGCAGCTGCTTGCCGACCGCGAACGCGGTGGCCAGCGTACTGTCGTCGGTCCTCTCCGCCCGCGCGATCTCCAGCAGCGGCAGCACCGCGACCGGGTTGAAGAAGTGGAATCCGACGACCCGCTCCGGGTGGGCCAGGTCGGCGGCCATCGCGGTGATCGACAGCGACGAGGTGTTGGTGGCCAGCACGCACGTCTCCGGCACGATGCCCTCGAGCTCGGCGAAGACCTGCTTCTTCACCTTCAGGTCCTCGAACACCGCCTCGATGACGAAGTCGGCGTCGGAGAACGCGGCGGTCTTGTCGACGACGCCGGTGACCTGGCCCTTGTACCGGGCCGCCTTGCCGGCCGGCAGGCGTCCCTTGGCGACCAGCTTGTCGATCTCGCCGTGCACGTACCCGACGCCCTTGTCGACCCGCTCCTGGTCCAGGTCGGTGAGCACCACCGGCACCTCCAGCCGGCGGACGAACAGCAGCGCGAGCTGGCTGGCCATCAGGCCGGCGCCGACGATGCCGACCTTGGTGACCGGCCGGGCCAGCGACGAGTCCGGTACCCCGACCGGCCGCTTGGCGCGCTTCTGGACGAGGTCGAACGAGTACAGCCCGGCCCGCAGCTCCTCGCCCATGATGAGCTCGGACAGCGCCCTGTCCTCGGCGGCGAAGCCGTCGGCGAGCGGTGCCGTACGCGCCAGTTCGAGCAGCTCCAGGGCCTTGAGCGGGGCCGGGGCGGCGCCGTGCAGCTTGCCGTCCACGAAGGCCCGGCCGCGGGCCAGGGCCGCGTCCCACGCCTCGCCGCGGTCGGCGTCCGGCCGCTCGACGACGATCTCGCCGCGCACCACCGACGCCGCCCACAGCAGCGACCGCTCGAGGAAGTCGGCGGCCTCGAACGCCACGTCGAAGATGCCCATGCCGAGGGCCTCGGCCGGCTTGAGCATCTTGTTCTGGTTGAGGGCGTTCTCCAGGATCACCTTGACCGCGCCGTCGGCGCCGATCAGGTTGGGCAGCAGCTGGGTACCGCCCCAGCCGGGCACCAGCCCGAGGAAGCACTCGGGCAGCGCGATCGCGGCGGCGGACTCCGACACCGTGCGGTAGTGGCAGTGCAGGGCGATCTCCAGCCCGCCGCCCATGGCCGCGCCGTTGACGAAGGCGAACGTCGGGATCTCGCTGTCCCGCAGCCGCCGGAACACCCGGTGGCCCAGCTCGCCGATGGCGCGGGCCTCGTCGGCGGAGCTGAGCGCCGGCACGCCGGTGATGTCGGCGCCGACCGCGAAGATGAACGGCTTGCCGGTGACCGCGATGGCCCGCACCTGGGGCGACCGGGCGAACACCTCGTCCAGCGCCGCGTCCAGCTCGGTCAGCCCCTGCGGGCCGAACGTGCTGGGCTTCTTGTGGTCGTGCCCGTTGTCGAGGGTGACCAGCGCGATGTCGCCCTCCAGACCGGGCGCCCGCACGTAGCGCACGTAGGCGTGCGTGACGACCTCGTCGGGGAAACGCTCCCGGAAGTCCACGGCAGTGGTCACTTGTCGCCCTCCCAGTGCGGGTTCTCCCAGATCACGGTGCCGCCCATGCCGATGCCCACGCACATCGTGGTCATCCCGTACCTGACCTCGGGGTGCTCGGCGAACGCCCTGGCCAGCTGCACCATCAGCCGGATGCCGGAGCTGGCGAGCGGGTGGCCGAAGGCGATCGCGCCGCCGTACGGGTTGACCCGCGGGTCGTCGTCGGCCAGCCCGAAGTGCTCGAGGAACGCCAGCACCTGCACGGCGAACGCCTCGTTGATCTCGATCAGGCCGATGTCGTCGATCTTCAGCCCGGCGGCGGCGAGCGCCTTCTCGGTGGACGGGATCGGGCCGGCGCCCATCACCTCCGGCTCGACGCCGGCGAACGCGTAGGTCACCAGCCGCATCTTGACCGGCAGGCCCAGCTCGCGGGCTGTCGACTCCTCGGCCAGCACGCAGGCGGTGGCGCCGTCGTTGAGGCCGGCGGAGTTGCCCGGGGTGACCCGCCCGTGCGGCCGGAACGGGGTCTTCAGCCCGGCCAGTCCCTCCAGCGTGGTGTCGGGGCGGGGCGGCTCGTCGTGGGTGACGACGTCCCAGCCGCTCTCGGTGTGCCGGGCGGCGATCGGCACCAGGTCCGGCTGGATCTTGTTCTCGGCGTACGCCTTGGCCACCTTCTGCTGGCTGGCCAGCGCGTACGCGTCGGCACGCTCCTTGCTCACCTCGGGGTGGCGGTCGTGCAGGTTCTCGGCGGTCTGGCCCATCACCAGCGCGGAAGGGTCGACCAGCTTCTCGGCGAGGATGCGCGGGTTGGGGTCGACGCCCTCGCCCATCGGGTGCCGGCCCATGTGCTCGACGCCGCCCGCGATCGCCACGTCGTACGCCCCGAACGCGATGCCGCCGGCGAGCGTGGTGACCGCGGTCATCGCGCCGGCGCACATCCGGTCGATGGAGTACCCGGGCGTGGTGAACGGCAGCCCGGCGAGCAGGCCGGCGACCCTGCCCAGGGTGAGGCCCTGGTCGCCGATCTGGGTGGTGGCGGCGACGGCCACGTCGTCGACCCGCTCCGGCGGCAGCTCGGGGTGGCGGCGCAGCAGCTCACGGATGCACTTGATGACCAGGTCGTCGGCGCGGGTCTCGGCGTACACGCCCTTGGGCCCTGCCTTGCCGAACGGGGTGCGTACCCCGTCCACGAATACGACGCTGCGGTTCCCAGCGGCCACGGGCACTCTCCTTCGGCGGACCTTTGACTCGAACAATCCTACTTACTAGTCAGTAACATAGGCCAGCCGCCGGGGGAGGCGTGGTTCAGGTCACATCGACGTTCCGCAGCGCGTCCGCCAGTAGTTCGGCGGTGAGTTCAACCTGCCATGGACGCGCTCCCGAGGTGACCAGAAAGTCGTGAACCGCCGCCGCTGTCACCGGGTCCGGCGGCTGCCAGCACAGCCGGCGCACCAGGTCGGGGGCCAGCAGGTTCTCCACCGGCAGAGTGTGGCTCTCGGCCAGCGCGGTGACCGCGGCCCGTGCCGCCGCCAGCCGCGCCGCGGCCGCCGGGTCGCGCTCGGCCCAGCGGTGGTGCGGCGGCGGGCCGTCGCCGCTGGCCCGCTCCGGCAGGGCGGAGTCCGGCAGCCGCCGCGCCCTGTCGATCGCCGCGAACCAGGTCCGCAGGTGGCGGCGGGTGGAGCGGCCGCCGAACACCGGCAGCGCCAGCAGTTCCTGCGGGTTGGCCGGCGGTTGCAGCGCGGCCGTCACGATCGCCGAGTCCGGCAGCACCCGGCCGGGCGCGATGTCCCGCCGGCGGGCCATCTCGTCCCGCGCGGTCCACAGCTCCCGGATGTAGGCGAGCTGGCGGCGGGTCCGGACCCGGTGGATGCCGGAGGTACGCCGCCACGGGTCGGCCCGCGGCGGGGGCGGATCGGCGGCCGCGATCGCCGCGAACTCCTGCCGCGCCCAGTCCAGCTTGTCCTGCTCGTCCAGGATCGTCTCCAGCCGGTCACGCAGCTCGACCAGCACCTCCACGTCCAGGGCGGCGTAGGTCAGCCACGGCTTCGGCAGCGGGCGGGTACTCCAGTCGGCGGCCGAGTGGCCCTTCTCCAGCGCGTACCCGAGCAGGCCGGACACCATCGCGCCCAGCCCCACCCGGTCGAACCCGGCCAGCCGGCCGGCCAGCTCGGTGTCGAACAGCCGGCGCGGCCGCATCCCCAGCTCGGCCAGGCACGGCAGGTCCTGGCTGGCGGCGTGCAGCACCCACTCGGTGTCGCCGATCGCCGCGTCGAGCTCGGACAGGTCAGGGCAGGCGATCGGGTCGATCAGCGCGGTGCCCGCGCCCGTCCTGCGCAATTGCACGAGATAGGCACGCTGGCTGTACCGGTAGCCGGACGCGCGTTCGGCGTCCAGCGCGACCGGCCCGCTGCCCGCGGCGAAGCGCTCCACCACGTCGGCCAGGCCGTCCAGGGAGTCGACCGGGTCGGGCGTGCCGTCGCGCGGCTCCAGCAACGGCACCGGCTCGTTCTCGCCGGTGCCCAGCTCGCGCACCTCGGTCACAGGCCCACCGTACGTCTCAACCCTGCGTGAGCGGTGGAACGCACGACACGGACAGGTCCCCACAGCTCGTGCGATCGGTTCACTTCCCCTCCGTTCGGGCACTCTAGACTGCTCGGCACAATCCGGCACTTCCCAATGCGGCGTGTCCGGGGGTTGGGGGCGTCGCCGACGGGGAAAGGACCATGTCATGACCGAGACACCGGCCTGGCCGACGGCCAGCCGCTCGTGTCCGTTGTGCGGGCAGCCGATGGGTGCGACGGGCTGCCCCACCCATGGGTTCCCTGCGGCCCCCACGATCGCCGAACCGCCGGGGTACCCGGCCGGCCCGCCGCCCGCGGAGTACCCGCCGGCCGAATATCCGCCGACCGGCTATCAGCCGACCGACTATCCAGCGACTGAGTATCCGCCGCTCGGCTCGCCGCCGCCGTACCCGCAGCTCGGGTCGCCCGACCCGCTGGTCCGGTCCGGGGCCGGGTACCCGCCGGCCGACCCCACGCCGTCCGGGCACGCGGGGTTCGCGCCGCCGCCGCGCTCCCGCCGCCAGGTCGGCGCCGGACAGATCGCCGTCGGTGGTGTCGGGGTGCTGCTGCTGGCCGCGATCGTGGTGCTGGCGGTGATCGCCAACAACCTCAACGACTCGCTGCACCAGCTGCGCCGCGACTCCGACCACAACGCCCAGCAGCTCAAATCCGCCAACGACGTGCTCGGCTCGCTGGAGAAGCGCACCTCCAAGCTGGAGGCCAAGACCGGCAGCGACATCGACACCCAGGGCGTGGCGCAGAAGGTGCTGCCCAGCGTCTTCACCGTCATCGCCGGCGACGCGCTGGGCTCCGGGTTCGCCTTCGGCAAGGACGGCGACAACGTCCTGATCATCACCAACGCGCACGTGGTCGCGGACCAGGAGAAGGCGCACAAGACCGACGTGACGGTGGCCAAGAACAACAGCCGGGCCACCTTCCCCGGCAAGATCACCCGGTACGATCCCGACCTCGACCTGGCCGTGATCAGCCTCAAGGGCAGCTACACGGTCCTCAAGCCGTCGCCGGGCAGCGTGCGGCCGGGGCAGGCGGTCGTCGCCGTGGGCGCGCCGCTCGGCCTCCAGGGCACGGTCACCGCCGGCGTGGTCAGCCAGCTGCGTGACGACCTGCCGGGCAAGCCGGCCAAGGTCAAGGCCATGATCCAGCACTCGGCCCTGATCACCCACGGCAACTCCGGCGGCCCGCTGGTCGACGACGAGGGGCGGGTGGTCGGCGTGAACAGCTCCGGTATCGAGAACGCCTCCGGCCTCAACTTCGCCATCCCTGTGAACGAGATCTGCTCCCACAATCTCGTGAATTGCTGACGCCTTTAGACTGGGCGGAGCCAATCGAGCGGGGAGAGACCCTGATGACCTGTGCCCGCTGCGGCGCCCGGAACGAGCCCGACTGGCGGTACTGCCAGACCTGCGGGATGGAGTTCACCACCGGATCCGCGGGAACCGCTGGTAGCGGCGGTGGTACCGCTGGTGACGACCCGGCGCCGGAGCCGCCGGCGGCGACCGCCGGGGAGGCGGGCGTGCCCGCGGATCGGGAGCCGGAGACCGGCCGGCACGCCGCCCCCGCGGCTCCCGCCGCCCCGGAGGAGCCCACCCAGCCGCTCGCCACGGCGATCCCGTCCGCGTACCAACCGCCGGACTACCAGCCGCCGGAGTCCGCGCCGCCCGGTTCGCCGCTGCCGGCCGGGTCGCCCGGTGGGTCGCCCGGTGGGTCGCCGTACGCGGCCGGCTCGCCGTGGGCCGGTTACCTGCCGCCCGGTGGTGGCGCGCCGAGCGGCCAGACCCAGCAGCTCGCGGTGGCGCCGCCGTCGGAGCCGCCGATGGCGCCCGCCGGCCCGGTGCCCCCGCCGCCGGCCGGCCGGTCGCGGACCGCCATCCCGTGGTGGATGCTGGTGATCACGGCCGTGCTGCTGGTGGCGACCGCGGTGATGACGCCGCTGTACTTCACCAAGTCCAGCGAGGCGTCCAGGAAGAGCCACGAACTCGCCGCCACCCGCTCCGACCT
This sequence comes from Mycobacteriales bacterium, assembly GCA_045806985.1. GTDB lineage: Bacteria > Actinomycetota > Actinomycetes > Mycobacteriales > JBJMIH01 > JBJMIH01. The sequence continues at coordinate 20,414 of JBJMIH010000106.1, forward strand.
GAACCACAAGATCAGCGGCCTGCGCCAGCAGCTCAGGTCCAGCGACAGCGACCTCAGGAAGGCCCAGGCCCAGGTCAAGGACCTCCAGTCGGACCTGACCGGGACCAACAACACCAACACCGACCTGCGCACCTGCCTGCAGGGCCTGCTGGACGCGATCAACCTCGCCAACCGCGGCGACCAGGCCGGCACGCAGAAGAAGCTCAACGACATCAACGGGCCCTGCACCCGCACCGGGGTGAACTTCTAGCGCGCCGGGACACTAGCCGTCGAGCAGGCTGACACCTTCCGGCGGCAGGCCGCCGGTCGAGCAGAGCAGCTCGCACCAGGCGCGCAGGTGGCCGGACAGGTCGGCGTCGAGCGCGGTCCAGGACGCGCGCAGCTCGACCTCGGCGGTGTCCCTGTCGCCCGTCTCGCCGGTGTCGGCGCTGGTGGCGAGGTCGCCGAACCGGGTCGAGATGGTCTGGGTGACCGTGCCGCCGACCGCCGTGTACCGCGCGTGCTGGGCGTCGAGCGCGTCCAGCAGCCAGCTCCAGCCCACCGCGCCGAGCAGCGGGTCGCCGGCCATCTCGGCGTCCAGCTCGGCGTTGACGAAGGTGACCAGCCGGAGCTGGCCCTCCCAGCCGGTCTGGCCGGCCGGGTCGTACAGCAGGACCAGCCGCCCGGCGGCGACCTCCGCGCCGTCCCGGCGCGCCTCCGCGCTCAGCGCGAACGACTGCGGCGCGATCCGCCGCGGTGCGGGAATCTCGGTGAGAGTGACCTCGGGCCGGACGGGGGTGCCGCGCAGGCTCGCCACCGCCTGCGCGAAGACGTCCGCCACCTCACTCTCGGTACTACCCACATCTCGCAGGGTAGTTTCGTGTCGACTCCCCGGCATCTGACCCGATCCCACCCCGCGATCCGGTGGCCCGGTCAGGCGGCGGCCCGTTCGACACGGACCTCCGGCGCCGACCCGACCAGGAGCGCGTGCCCGCACACGGTGCAGGCCAGTTCCGGGCAATCCTCACCGTGACCGTCCTGGCACTCCGGCACCTCGAAGGCCCGCGTCTCGCGGCAGGACGGGCAGTCCCGGTCAACGAGTTGGCGCATCGGCCCTCCTTCCAGAGGCCCCCACACTGGCACGCGGTCCCGGCCGGACGTGGGAAGTGACGCGGCGTGTCGGGCTTTTCGGGCGGGTACCGGGGCGGCCAGGGCGGCGTGACAGCATTGATGGCGATGGTTACCGACTCCGCCTTCCTCAGGGCCTGCCGCCGCGAGCCCGTCCCGCACACGCCGGTGTGGTTCATGCGGCAGGCCGGCCGGTCGCTGCCCGAGTACCGCAAGGTGCGCGCCGGCGTGCCGATGCTGGCCGCCTTCGCCCAGCCCGACCTGGTCGCCGAGATCACCCTGCAACCGGTCCGCCGGCACCGGGTCGACGCGGCGGTCCTGTTCTCCGACATTGTCGTGCCGCTCCGGGCGGCCGGCGTGGACGTCGAGCTCGTCGCCGGCACCGGCCCGGTCGTCGGCGAGCCGTTCCGCACCCGCGCCGACCTGGACCGGATCCGCCCGCTCGACCCGGCCGAGCTGCCGTACGTCACCGAGGCCGTGCGCGCGCTCACCGGCGAGCTCGGCGCGACCCCGCTGATCGGGTTCGCCGGCGCGCCGTTCACGCTGGCGTCGTACCTGATCGAGGGCCGGCCGTCGCGGACGTACACGCACACCAAGGCGCTGATGTACGGCGACCCCGCGACCTGGCACGCGCTGCTGGACCGGCTCGCCGAGCTGACCCTGACCTTCCTGCGCACCCAGGTCGACGCCGGCGTGTCCGCGGTCCAGCTGTTCGACTCCTGGGTCGGCGCGCTGTCCGAGGCCGACTACCGCGAGTACGTGCTGCCGCACTCGGCCCGGGTGCTGGGCGGGCTGGCCGACGCCGGCGTGCCGCGCATCCACTTCGGGGTCGGCGCCGGCGAGCTGCTGGCCGCGATGGGCGAGGCCGGCGCGGACGTGGTCGGCGTGGACTGGCGGGTGCCGCTGCCGGTGGCGGCCGGCCGGATCGGGCCCGGCAGGGCGGTGCAGGGCAACCTCGACCCCGCCACCCTGTTCGCGCCGTGGCCGGTGGTGGAGCGCGAGGTCCGCCGGATCGTCGCCGAGGGCGCCGGCCTGCCGGGGCACGTGTTCAACCTGGGCCACGGCGTGCTGCCGGAGACCGACCCGGACGTGCTCACCAGGGTGGTCGCCCTGGTCCACGAGATCTCCCGGCGGTGAGCGTGCGGCACGTGGTGGTCATCGGGGCCGGCGTCGCCGGCCTGGCCGCCGCGTACGCGCTGCGGCGGTCCGACCCGGAGCTGGCCGTCACGGTCCTGGAGGGTTCCGGCCGGCCCGGCGGCAAGCTGCACACCTCTCCGGTTGCCGGGGTACCGGTCGACGCCGGCGCGGAGGCGTTCCTGGCCAGGGTGCCCGAGGCGGTCGAGCTGGCCGCCGCGCTCGGCCTGCCGACCACCCACCCGGCGACCAGCGCGGCCGGCGTGGTGGTCGCCGGCCAGCCGCGGCCGCTGCCGGCCGGCACGGTGATGGGCGTGCCCGCCGACCTCGCCGCGCTGGACGGCGTGCTCAGCCCGGCCGGGGTGGCGCGGGCCCGCGCGGAACGCCCCCGCCCTCCGCTCGCCCCCGGCGTGGACGTCGCGATCGGCGGGTACGTGGCCGACCGGCTCGGCCACGAAGTGGTGGACCGGCTGGTGGACCCGCTGCTCGGCGGGGTGTACGCGGGGCACGCGCGGGCGCTGTCGCTGCGCGCGACCGTGCCGGCGCTGGCCACCGCCGCCGAGCGGTACCCGACGTTGCGCGAGGCGGCCGCCGCCGCCCTGCCGCCGGCCCGCACCGATGCGGCGCTGTCGCCCTCCCAGCCGCCCGTCTTCGCCACCGTGCCGGGCGGCCTGTCCCGGCTGGTCGACGCGCTGGTCGCCGCCGCAGGCGCCGACCTGCGGCTGAACCTGCCGGCCCGGGAGCTGCACCGCACGCCGGCCGGCTTCCGGGTCGTCGCCGGGCCGGTGCCGGACCCGACGGAGCTGCACGCCGACGCGGTGGTGGTGGCCGTGCCGGCCCGGCCGGCGTCCCGGCTGCTGGCCGGCGTGGTCCCGGCGGCCGCCACCGAACTGGCCGCGATCGAGTACGCCAGCATGGCGCTGGTCACTCTCGCGCTGCCGGCCGCGGCGGCCGAGCGGCTCACCGGGTCCGGCCTGCTGGTGCCGGCCGTCGAGAACCGGATGGTCAAGGCGCTGACCTGGACATCGCTGAAGTGGGCCCACCTGGCGGGGGAGTACTGCTTCGTGCGCGCCTCGATCGGCCGGCACGGCGAGGAGGCGGTGCTGCAGCGCGACGACGCGGAGCTGGTCGCCGCCGCCAGGGCCGATCTGGCCGCGCTCACCGGCGTGGACGCGGTGCCGGTCGACACGCGGGTGAGCCGGTGGGGCGGCGCCCTGCCGCAGTACGCGCCCGGCCACCTGGACCGGGTGCGGCGGTTGCGGGAGGCGGTGGCCGCCGTGCCGGGCCTGGCGGTGGCCGGCGCGGCGTACGAAGGGGTCGGCATCCCGGCCTGCGTGCGGTCCGGATACGCCGCCGCTACGCATCTTTCGTCCCAGTTGTCCCGCTCGGGCTGACCCGGCTCAGCGGCACCGCCACGAATGACGGACAATCGAGGTATGCCGGAGGAACGGAAGAGCGCGGGGAAGCGGACGGTACGGGCCAGGGACCTGAACGGGACGATCCGGTACACGATGTGGGCGGTGTTCCGCGCCCGCACCGACGCGGACCGGCTGTCGCCCGGCGGCCGCGACCCGGTGGTCGCCGAGGCGCAGGCGCTGCTCGACCAGTACGAGGCCAAGGGCGTCGTCACCCGGGGCAGCTACGACGTGGCCGGCTTCCGGGCCGACGCCGACTTCATGATGTGGTGGCACGCGCCCGACCCCGACGACCTCCAGGAGATCTACGGCAAGTTCCGCCGTACCGCGCTGGGCCACGCCAGCGAGCCGGTCTGGTCGGCGATGGCGCTGCACCGGCCGGCCGAGTTCAACAAGAGCCACGTGCCGGCGTTCCTCGCCGACGAGGAGCCGCGCGACTACGTCTGCGTGTACCCGTTCGTGCGGTCCTACGAGTGGTACCTGCTGGAGCCGGAGGAGCGCAGGGCACTGCTCGCCGAGCACGGGCTGATGGCGCGCGACTTCCCGGACGTCCGTGCCAACACGGTCGCCTGCTTCGCGCTCAACGACTACGAGTGGATGCTCGCCTTCGAGGCCGACGAGCTGCACCGGATCGTGGACCTGATGCGGCACCTGCGCGGCGCGAAGGCGCGGCTGCACACCCGGCTGGAGATCCCGTTCTACACCGGCCGCCGCCGCGCCCTCCACGAGCTCGTACTCGGCCTGCCGTAACCCGACCCGGCCCGCCGCAGCCAGCCGGCGAACGCGTCCGCGTCGGCCGCGCCGCCGCCCGGCGGCTTCGGGTGCGCGGCCGCGTACGCGGCGAAGACCTCCCGGTACCGCCCGCCGCGCCGCTCGATCCGCTCCACCACGTCCGGCCGGTGGCGGGCCACCGACGCGGCCCGCTTCGCCGCCAGCGCCGCCGCCTGGATCCGGATCCGGTCCGGGTCGAACCCGGCCGGCGGCGCCGCGCCGGCCACCAGGCTCTCCAGCAGCGCCCGCTGCGTGTCGGCCAGCCGACGCCGGGCCGCGCTGTCAGCCACCGTGGACCCGCGCGCCCGCCGCCACCACCGCGCGGATCGCGGCCAGCTCGGCGGCGATCTCCGCGTCCGGCGGGTACCGGTCGTCGCGTTCGAGCAGCACGCCGGGTGGGTCGGTGCGGTCGCAGAGCGTGGCCAGCACGTCCAGCACCGCCGGCGGCACCGCGTGCGCGTGCGTGTCGTGCCAGACGCCGTCGCGCGCCACCCCGCCGGCGACGTGCACGTACGCCAGCGCCTCCAGCGGCAGCGCGTCCAGCGCCGCCACCGCGTCCGCGCCGAAGTTGACCTGGTTGGTGTGCAGGTTGGCGACGTCGACCAGCAGGCCCACGCCGGTACGGTCGACCAGCTCGGCCAGGAAGTCCGCCTCGGTCAGCTCGTCCTCCGGCCAGGCGACCAGCGCGGCCACGTTCTCCAGCGCCAGCGGCACCGGCAGCGCGTCCCTGGCGATCCTGACGTTCTCGGCCACCACCTCCAGCGCCTCCCGGGTGCGCGGCACCGGCAGCAGGTGCCCGGCCTCCAACCCGCCGGCGCGTACGAACGCCAGGTGCTCGCTGACCAGCGGCGACCCGAACGCGGTCGCGCAGCCGGCCAGGTGCGCGAGCCGCTCCGGCGACGGCCGCTCGGCACCGCCCAGCGACAGGCTGACCCCGTGCGGGATCACCGGCAGGCCGCGGTCGCGCAGCACCCGCAGCGACTCCGGCGGGTGGTCCGGGTGCACGTTCTCGGCCACCACCTCGAGGAAGTCGACGTCCAGCGCCTCCACCGTCAGGTCGATCTCCGGCCGCCAGCCGATCCCGGTCCCGAGCCTCACATCGACCCACCTCCGCAGGAACTGCCGCCCCCGCAGGAGGACCCGCCCCCGCACGAATGGTGCCCGCCGCCGCACGAATGGTGGCCGCCGCCCCCGCCGCCGCTCGTGGAGGAGCAGCTGTAGGTGGTGCCGTAACCGCCGGCCGCGCCGGAACCGAACAGGCGGAGGCCACGGCGGGCCGGCCGGCCCCCCGCCGGCTGCATCGCCAGGGCGGACACCAGCGTCGACCGCAGGGCCGCGTCGGGGACCTCGGCGAGACCGCGCCGGCCCACCCTGGCGACCGGCAGCTCGCCGCGGCGCTGGTCGTAGGCGGCGAGGAGGTCGTCGGCCCCCCGGCGGCCCGGCGACAGGGTCAGCGACGCCAGCGTGGCCATCGCCAGGCACGCCACCACGCCGACCAGCCGGTACGCCCCGAACGCGTGGAACCCTGCGGTCACCACCAGGCCGGCGCCGGCGCTGACCAGGCCGGCGAGCCCGAACGCGCGCAGCTGTCGCGGTCCGGGGGCGACCAGGTTCTCCCCGGCCAGCCGGTGCTCCAGCGCGCGCATTCCGGGCCCGCGCATCGCCCGCGCGCGCAGCAGGTAGCAGGTCGGCGAGCCGAGGTCGGCGACGGCGAGCAGGTCGGCCTCCACAGCACTGCCGGGCCGGGCGCCGTCCACCCTGCTCACCCGGTAGTCGCGGGACATGCGGACCACGCCCACCTCGGCCAGCCGGTACAGCGCGGTGTTCAGCACGCGCACCGGGCCGCCGCTCAGGTAGGCGGCCTCCTCATCGTCGAGCAGCCGGGTCGCCGGGTCCGGTCCGCGGCGGCGGTAGGAGAACGCGGCGGCCACGCAGGCCGCGCTGAGAACGAGGAAAACGAGAGCCAGGACGGTCATGGCCCCTCCTTATGGCGGCCCTGCCGCCCCCGTGTGATGTACCCGCTACGCGGCGGGCCACGCGTCGTCGGCGTCGCGCAGCGCCCGCCGCAGCAGCGGGTCGGTGACCGCCGCGAGGCCGCGCACGGCGACCTGGACGGCCAGTGTGTCCGGCGCGGCCCGCAACGCCGTCAGTCGGCGGCGGCCGGCCTCGGTGGTACGGCGGGGCCACAGCCCGACCGCCGCGGCCGCGAGCAGCGCCGTCAGGTCCAGCGCGAGCAGGCCCGTCGTCGCCGGCGCGATCATGCCGGCGAACACGCCGGCCCCGGCCAGCACCAGCGCGGTCCAGCCGGTGTCGGCGAGCCGCTGGGCCGCGACGGGCTCGACCAGCAGGCCGTCGGCGGACAGCCGGTCGCCGATGCCGGTCACCGGTGACCGCGCGATGAGCCGGCTCCGCAGCGCGCTCAGCCCGATCGGGCCGGTACGCCGCAGCGTGGTCGCGATCGCCTCCTCCACCGGGTGCTCGGTGAGGTCGAACTCCAGCCGCACCAGGTGATCGGCGCTGACGGTGACGATCCCGCGCGCGGCCAGCGTCACCACGGCGGTGTCCACCACCCGCACCGGCCCACCGGCCAGGTACGCCAGCTCGTACACGTCGTGCCGTCGCCCCGGCTCCACCCACGTACCCGCCGGATACAACGTCCGGTGCCGCCACCGCAGAGCGGCCACCAGGCACCACACCGTAAAGACGAACAGCACGACCGGAGCGATCACACCAAGTGTGTACCCCACACACCTACCCCACGGCTAGCACCTAGAGGTCGATGAAGGGCCACTCCTTCGACAACACTTTCGTCACTAGCCCCGCCGCGAGCTCAGCAGCGGCACTACCCCGTCTGAGTCGGTTCGTGGGTCAGGGAGATGCTGTTGATGCAGTAGCGGTCGTCGGTGGGGGTGCCGTAGCCCTCGCCGTGGAAGACGTGGCCGAGGTGGGAGTCGCAGTTGGCGCAGCGGACCTCGACGCGGACCATGCCGAGGGTCCGATCCTCGCGGAGGGTGACCGCGTCGGTGTCGGTGGGGGCGTAGAAGCTCGGCCAGCCGCAGTGGCTGTCGAACTTGGTGTCGGAGCGGAAGAGCTCGGCGCCGCAGGCCCGGCACCGGTACACGCCCTCCGTCTTGGTGTCGACGTATTCGCCGGTCCACGGCCGTTCGGTGCCCGCCTCGCGCAGCACGTGGAACTCGGCGGGGGTGAGCTGGGCGCGCCACTCCCGGTCGGACTTGTGCACCGTCATGCACTCACGGTACGTCGGCGCACCAAACGACTCCCCGCGCCGGAGCGTGACGACCGAATTGTGATCGTCACTCCGGTATCGTGGCGGGAGCAACCCACATCCGGCGGTCGTGCCGCCGGCCACCCCGAACCTTCGCCAGTGACACACGGAGGTCGGGTGGACGATTACGGATCGGATTACCTGTCGGGTGGCGTCCCGCCCGGCGACGTACCGGACGGCGTCCGGTACCGGATTTTCGCGGAGGCCGTGCTTGCCCTGCACCGCAGGTTGGAGTTTCCGGCACTCGACCGGGTGATGTGCAGCTGCGGGCTGGCCCGCAGCGAGTGCCCGGTGGCCGGCCTGGCCGAGCGGATCTTCGGTACGGAACCGCCCAGCTGAATCTGGAAGGAATCCAACGGCCCCGTGGCGTGGCTCGACGCGCGCCGCGGGGCCGCGCCGTGCGGAGGGGCGGGAGCGCTTCAGCCGCCGGTCAACTGCTCGGCGGCACCCGGGTTGTCGACGGCGGCGATCAGCCGGTCCACCAGGTCGCAGGCGTCCATCCGGCCCTCGCCCACGGCCGCGTACAGGGCCTCCACGTCCGGGTAGTCCAGGCGCCGCGCGAGCGCCGACAGCGGGCCCTCGTTGACCAGGCTGCGGTCGCGCCGCAGCAGCTCGCCGACGATCGCGTCCCGGCCGGCCTGGATGCGGGCGGCGAGCCCGTGCACGGCGGCCCGCTCGTCGAACCACTGCGCGATCATCACCCGGGCCCGCGGGCTCTTCACGAACGTCAGCCACTCCCGGTCCGGCCCCGGGTAGTCGCCGTCCACGGTGAGCACCTCGACCACGTCGCCGTCGCGCAGCGGATTGGACAGCGGGGAGAGCCGGCCGTTGACCCGCGCGCCGATCATCTGGTCGCCGTGGCTGGTGCTGAGCGTGTACGCCAGGTCGACCGGGGTGGCCGACGCCGGTAGCGGTACCACCTCGCCGTCCGGGGTGAACACCTGGATCTGCTGGTCGGACAGGTCGCAGCGGAGCGAGTCGAGGAACTCGGCAGGGTCGGCGGCGTCCCGCTGCCAGTCCAGCAGACTGCGCAGCCACTCCAGGTCATCGGGGGACGGGTCCTCGGTCGCCCCCTCGACGGACCGCAGCCGGGCCACGATGCCGAACTCGGCCACCTGATGCATGTGCTCGGTCCGGAAGAAGACTTCGACGGGCTTGTCTTCCGGGCCGAGCACGGTGGTGTGGAGCGACTGGTACATGTTGAATTTTGGACTGGCGATGAAGTCCTTGAACCGCCCGCGTACCGGGCGCCACATGCCGTGGAGGACCCCGAGCGCGGCATAACAGTCCACCATCTGCCCGGACACGATCACCACGATGCGGGGCGGGTCGTCGTAGATCAGCTCGCCGTCCGTCCCGGTCCGGGACCGGTACGCCTGCGCCTCCTGGTAGATCGAGTACAGGTGGCGGGGCCGGTCGACGACCCGGCCGCGTATCCGCTCCTCGCGCAGGGACGACCGCACCGTGCTGATCACGCGGCGGACGTACTCCTGGCGTTCCCGGTGGGTGCGGACGTACCGGGCGATGTCGGCGCTGGCCTTCGGGTCGAGGATGTTGAGGACCAGGTCCTCCAGCTCCCGGCTGATCACGTGCAGGCCGAGCCGGTCCGCGAGCGGGATCAGCAGCTCCTGGGTGTACTTGGCGATCCGTTGCTGCGAGGCCGGCGCCTTGTGCCGGAGGGTGCGCATGTTGTGCAGCCGGTCGGCGAGCTTGATCACGAGAACCCGCACGTCCTGGCCGGCCGCGACGATCATCTTGCGCAGCGTCTCGGCCTCGGCGGCGTCGCCGAAGTACATCTTGTCGAGCTTGGTGACCCCGTCGACCAGATGGGCGACCTCGGCGCCGAAGTCGGTGCGGGCCTGTTCGAGGGTGTAGGCGGTGTCCTCGACCGTGTCGTGCAGCAGCGCGGCGGTGAGCGTGGTGGTGTCGACGCCGAGCTCGGCGAGGATGGTGGCGACGGCGAGCGGATGGGTGATGTACGCCTCGCCGCTCTTGCGCCGCTGGCCCCGGTGCATCTGCTCGGCGACGGTGTACGCGCTGCGCAGCATCTCGAAGTCGGGCCGGGGGTAGTTGGCGCGGTGCACCCTGACCAGGGGTTCCAGCGCCGCGTGCGGTCGGCTGCCGCCGCCGACGATGCCGCGGCCGAGGGTGGCGCGGAGGCGCCGGCCGCGGTGGGGGAGTAATCCGGGCGCGTCCGCGGGCATCGGTACGCCGGGTACCGCTGACTCCGCGCTCACGTCGTCACCCTCGCCGCGCTCGGGGACGCCGCTCGCGCGGCGCACTGTGCTGGCTGGTTCGCTCGCTGCCGCTCGCTCACCCGGGCCACCACCTCCCTCGTGTTGCGTCGATGGTAAGGCCAGACTCCGGCCGGGTGGCGAGCGTGTCGCCACCCGGACCGGAATCGCCGATCAACGAACTCGTAGGGTAAGTACGTGATGACCTGACGTAGTGGACACCTGGACCTCGGTGCCCCGCGCGGTCCGCACCAGCCGGTAGTCGGCCCGGTGACCGTCCAGACTCACCGACACCACCGACGCGCCCGCCGGCAGCACCGCGCCGAGGGTCAGCCGGCACCGGACCCCGGCGTCGACCGCCGTCCGCAGCGTGTCGCCGGACCGGGTCGCGGTCACGTCGACGCTGCCGGCGCCGACCCGGATGTCGCCGCCGGCGATCCGGTTCTGGCCGGGCGGCAGCTGCGGCACCACCGACAGCCGGCCGTTGCCCAGGTCGGGACTCACGCCGAGCTGCTGGCTCACCACCGGCCACAGGATTCCGTACGTGCCCCAGGCCTGGAGCACGCTGGACCGGCTGGCGAAGTCCTTGTCGATGTTCGCGCCGAAGTCCGGCGACGGGGCGATCTCCGGCATCGCGCCCGGCATCTCCCAGACGCTCGGGTCGAGCTGGACGCGGGCGTTGTCCGTCGTGTACCGCCGCTGCTGGCCCAGCCGGCCGTAGTCACCCTCCGCCACCGCCATCACCGAGTTGCCCAGCGTGAACACCTCGCGGTCGGAGTTGACAGAGGACACCACGCTGTCGCAGGTCGCCCCCTTGTTGCCGGCGGGGTCGCTGGTCGGCCCGGTACCGGTGTGGAACAGCCCGAACTCACCGGTGTAGCAGTCCCGCTCGCGCTGGGTGAGCGTGGCGGCGGCGTGGTCGGGGGAGGCCAGCGGCCCGGCCTGCTGCCCCGGCCGGGTCAGCTCCGCCTCGAGCGGGGTCAGCCCGGTCCAGTGCCGCTGGAACACCTTCTGGTTGCCGGGATCGGCGAGCGAGTCCGCGTAGCCCTGCGCGTCGCCCCCGTACCACCAGGCCTGCTCGAACCGCTGCTCCCGCTGCGCGGCCTGGGCGTTCGCCCACGTCGCGGTCGCGGTGTCGCCCCTGCCGGCGGCCATGTCGGCCAGGTCGTACAGGCCGCGGATGAGGTACACGGCCACGTCCAGCTTTTCCGCGCCCATGCCGGGCCGCTCGACGTTGCCGGAGCCCTCCGGCCAGCCGTCGCCGTCGGCGTCCAGGCCGGTCAGGTACCGCAGGTTCCGGACGGTGAAGTCGTACATGTCGTCGCGGAACCGCGCGTCCCCGGTCCACCGCCACACCAGCGCGACGGCGCTCGGGAACTTCGCGGTCTCGTCGATGTCGCCCGGCTCGTCGTTGGCGCCGTAGTACACCTGGCCACCCGGGGTGACCTCGTGCACCACCTTGCCGGACCGGGCATTGATGACGTCGCTGACATCGCGCAGCGTGCGTAGGTGGTCCTCGATCGCGCCGAACTGTCCGGCCGCGACAGCGGCGTACGCGGTGTACTCGCCGTCGGTGCCGAAGATCCACGGGTAGTCCGGCCAGCCCGCGCCGATCCAGCGCGCCCTGGCCAGGGTGCCGACGACCGGGCCGTCCTTGCTGCCCTCCTCGCTGGCGAACAGTCGCAGGTCACGGGACTCCTGCACCGCGTCGGCGAGGTTCTGCTTCGACCACTCGACGCTCTGCGCGAGCAGCGGGTCGCCGGGCAGGTCCACCCTGGTCCGGTCGGCGACCGCCGCGCGGGTCGCCCGCTTGTGGGCCAGCGCGCCGGCCGGGTCGCGCAGGGCCCTGCCGAGCTCGCCGTACGCGGCCGGCAGGCCCGCGTCGGACCCGGCGACCGCGAACCACACGGTCCGGCCGCCGGCCGGGATGTCCAGCGTGTAGGTGAGCTGGCCGCCGGTGCCCTTGCCGTACGGGCCGTCGTCGCAGCGGTACGGCAGCGGCGAGTCGTCGCCTGGGCAGACCACGGCCGGGTCCTGCGGGCCGCGGAAGTCCGGGCCCAGGTCGTGGGCTGACGGGGTGAGCTGCGAGCCCACCACGGCGGCCCAGTCGTGGCCGTCGCCGGTGTCCCGGAAGACCAGGTGGCTGCCGTCGTAGGCGCCGGTGTCGGGCAGGTTCGCGGTGGTCTGGCTCGGGGTGGTCCAGCCCCACGGGTAGGACGACATCAGCTCGGAGTGGGCGTCCACGGTCAACGTGACGTGCCGGGCCGGTCCGTGGAAGGTCAGGCCGACCAGGCCGGCGCGGCCGCCGTCGGGGACCACGTCGGTGCGGGTGACCCCGCCGCCGTAGTCCATCCGGCTGTAGCCCTCGCCGCTGGTGAAGCGGTCGGCCTTGAGCCAGCTGCCGTTCAGGCCGAACCAGACGCCGTCCAGCAGCTTGATGGGCTGGGTCCAGAACCCGCCCATCTCGCCGCGGATGTGCCATCCGGTGGCGGGGTAGGTGGCGTCGGTGGCGCCGACCTCGTAGAAGCGGTCGCCGGTCTCGAC
>JBJMIH010000107.1:0-5716 GCA_045806985.1 Mycobacteriales bacterium
ACCGCCGCCAGCGAGAAGGTCAGCTTCACCAAGGTCATCGAGCGGACCCCGCCGCTGCGCGCCCTGGACCAGCTCGGCCGCAGACCGGCTCCGTGACGTCGGGGGCGGCCGGGTCCACGGCGCGGCGGATCGCCAGGGCGGCGCTGCTGATCGCGGTGCTGACCGTGCTGGCGCGGGTGGCCGGGCTGCTGCGGATCCTGGTGTTCGCCCGCACCGTCGGGCAGAACTGTCTCGGGGACACGTACCAGACCGTCAACACCATCCCGAACATCATCTTCGAGATCGTCGCCGGGGGCGCGCTGTCCGCGCTGGTGGTCCCGCTGCTCGCCGGGGCGGTGGATGCCGGTCGCCGGGACGAGGTGGACCGGATCGCCTCCGCGCTGTTCACCTGGGTCGGCGCGCTGCTGCTGCCGCTCACGCTGCTGGTCGCGGCCGCCGCCGGCCCGCTCGCGCACCTGCTGCTCGCCGGCAAGAGCTGCGCGGGCGGCGACGGCGGCCACGCCGCCACCGTCGGGGCGCACCTGCTGGTGGTGTTCGCGCCGCAGATCCTGCTGTACGGGTGGGGGGTGGTGCTCACCGGCGTGCTCCAGGCGCACCACCGCTTCGCCTGGCCGGCGCTGGCGCCGCTGCTGTCCAGCCTGGTGGTGGTCGGGGCGTACCTGCTGTACGCCGCCCGCACCCCGAACGGTGTCACGATCGGCACCGTGTCCGGCTCCAGCCAGGCGATCCTCGGGGTCGGGACCACGCTGGGGGTGGCGGCGCTGACCGTGCCGCTGTTCCTGCCGGCGCGCCGGGCCGGCGTGCGGCTGCGGCTCACGTTCCGCTTCCCGGACGGGGTGGCGGGCCGGGCCAGGCGGCTGGCCGGGGCGGCGGTGCTGGCCGTGCTGGGCCAGCAGGCCGCCACCGGGGTCACCCTGTGGCTGGCCAACCACCTGGACGCGCCGGAGAGCACCGCGACCCTCGCGTACTACGCGCAGACCGTGTACCTGCTGCCCTGGGCGGTGCTGGCGGTGCCGCTGGCCACCTCGGCGTACCCGACGCTCGCCGCCCGGCACGCGGCCGGCGACCACGGCGCGTACGCGCGTACCGGGGCGGCGACCGGCCGGGCCGTGCTGCTGGTGAGCTTCGCGGCCGCCGCCGCGCTGGTCGCGGTCGCCGTGCCGGCCGCCAGGGTGATCGTGCAGTCCGCGCCCGGCCGGCCGAGCGTCACCCCGCTCGCCGCCGGCATCGTCGCGTTCGCGCCAGGACTGGTCGGATACGGCCTGCTCGCGCTGCTCAGCCGGGCCCTGTACGCGCGGGGCGAGGTGGCGGCGCCGGCCCGCGCCACGCTCGCCGGCTGGCTGGTGGCGATCGCCGCGAGCGCGGTCGCGGCGCTGGCGCTGCCGGCGCGGGACCGGGTGGCCGCGCTCGGGCTCGGCAATACGGTGGGGATGACCGTGGTCGGCGTGCTGCTGGTGCTCGCCGTGCGGCGGGTGGCGGGCCCGGCGGTGTTGGCCGGGTACGGTCGGGTGGTGCTCGCGGGGTCGGTCGGTGCGGTGCTGGCCGGCGCGGCGGGCCGCGGTACCGCCGCCGTCCTGGGCGGAGGCGGGCCGGTCGCGGCGGTGCTCGCCGGGCTCGTCGCCGGATTCGTCACCCTCGCGGTGTACGGTCTGATCTCCGCCGCCACCGCGCGCCGGGAACTGCGCGCGCTGAAGGGAGGACTCATTCGTCATGGGGGACCGTGAGGCGAACGACGGCCAGGCTGGCACAGCCGGGCGCAGAGTCGCGCTCGTGCTGGGCACCAGCGCGGGCGGTGTCGGCACGCACGTGCGACTGCTGGCCGGCGCCCTGGTGCGGTCGGGAGCGCGGGTGGCGGTGCTCGGGCCGGCCAGCACCGAGGAACTGCACGACTTCACCGGCACCGGCGCGAGCTTCGCGCCCGTCGAGATCCACAATGGACCGCGGCCGGTCGCCGACAGCACCGCGCTGATCCGGCTGCGCACGCTGCTGCGCCGCGCCGACGTGGTGCACGCGCACGGGCTGCGCGCCGGCCTGCTGGCCGGCCTGGCGACCTCGAAACCGCTGGTCGTGACGTGGCACAACGCGGTACTCGCGGCCGGCCCGCTCGGCCGGCTGTACGCCCTGCTGGAGCGGGTGGTGGCCCGCCGCGCCGACCTCGTCCTCGCGGTGTCGCCGGACCTGGAGGAGCGGGTGCGCACGCTGGGCGGGCGGGACGTCCGGCCCGGCCCGGTCGCCGCGCCACCGCTGCCGCGACCCGGCCGCACCCCGGTCGCGGTCCGCGCGGAGCTGGGCGCCGCCGACCGGCCGCTGCTGGTCACGGTCGCCCGGCTGCACCCGCAGAAGGGGTACCGGACGCTGGTCGAGGCCGCCGCCCAACTCGCCGACCGGGTACCGCCGCCGCTGTTCGTGGCCGCCGGCGACGGCCCGCAGCGGGCCGAGCTGGACGCGCTGATCGCCGAGACCCGCGCGCCGGTCAAGCTGCTCGGCCGGCGCAGCGACGTGTCCGACCTGCTCGCCGCCGCCGACGTGGTGGTGCTGCCGAGCGTGTGGGAGGGCAGCCCGCTGGCCGCGCAGGAGGCGCTGCGGGCCGGCAAGCCGTTCATCGGCACCCTGGCCGGCGGGGTGCCCGCGCTGGTCGGCGACGCCGGTGACCTGGTACCCCCGGAGGACCCGGACGCGCTCGCCGCCGCGGTGTGCCGGGTGCTCGACGACGCGGATCACGCCGCCGCCCTGGTCGCCCGCGGCCGGGCCCGGCTCGACCAGCTACCCACCCCCGAATCGGTGTTCGGGCAGGTCAGCGCCGTCTACACGGAACTGATGGGCGCCGGGTGACGGCCGGGTGAGACGGTGCCTGCCGGTCGCGGCCGTCCTCGCGGCGCTGGTCGCGGTGCTGCTCGCCGCCGGGCCGGCACGGGCCGGTGAGCCCGCGTACTCGGGGCGGCATCCGGTGGTGCTGGTCGGCGTGCCGGGACTGCGCTGGGATGACGTGGACGCGGTCCGCACGCCCACGCTGTGGCGGCTGGCCCGCCACGGCAGCCTCGGAACCCTGTCGGTACGGGCCGCGCGGTCGATCACCTGTCCCGCCGACGGCTGGCTCACCCTCGGCGCCGGCAACCGCGCCCGCGGCCCCGCGCACACCGGCGGCCGGTGCCCGTCCGGCGAGCCGGGCCCGTCCGGGAACCGGCAGCCGGACATGGCCGGGTACGCCGCCGACAACCACCGGCTCGACTTCGACGCCGAACCCGGCGACACCGCCCCGACCCTCGCCCACCGCGGCGACTGCGTGTCCGCCACCGGCCCCGGCGCGGCGCTCGCCGCCGCCCACCCGAACGGCAGGCTGGACGCGTACACCCCTCGCCTGCCCGCGGCGCCCGCCAGCGTGTCCGCGCTGCTCGCCCGCTGCCCGGTGAGCATGGTCGAGCTGGCGGACCTGGAGCGGGGCAGCGGCGACAGGGCCGACAGGGCGGCCAGGGTGGACGCGGCGCTCGCCAGCGTGGACGCGGCCCGGCCGGCCGGCTCGGTACTGCTGGTCGCCGGGGTCTCGGAGACCTCCGGCAGCCCGCCCCGGCTGCACCTGCTGATCGCCCAGGGACCCGGCTTCACCGGCGGCTGGCTGCGCTCGGCGAGCACCCGCCGCGAGCCGTACGTCCAGCTCATCGACCTCGCGCCGACCGTGATCGCGCTGCGCGGCGCCAACCCGCCGGACCAGATGGTCGGCCAGCGGATCACCGTGGCCGGTGGCCGGCCCGCCGCCACGGCGGCTGCCGTGCACCACCTGGTGGACCTGGACATGGCGGCCAGGGCGCACCGGATGCTGGTACCCCAGTTCTACGCGGTCACCGTGCTGGCGCAGGTGCTGCTGTACGGGGCGGCCGCCGCGCTGCTGTTCCTGGTCCGGCCGCCGCCGGGGACGGCCCGCCGGGTACGCGGGGCCACCTCGCTGGTCGCGCTCGGCTTCGCCGCGCTGCCGGCCGGCACGTTCCTGGCCAACCTGGTGCCGTGGTGGCGCGCCGACCACCTGCTGATCACGCTGCTGGGCTGCACGTTCGTCGCCGCGGCGGCGATCGTGGCGGCGGCCGTGGCCGGGCCGTGGCGGCGGGCGTTCCTCGGCCCGGCGACCGTGGTGGCCGGGGTGACGTTCGGCCTGCTCGGCCTCGACGTCGCCATCGGCGCGCCGCTCCAGATGGACAGCCTGGCCGGGTACTCGCCGCTGGTGGCGGGCAGGTTCGCCGGCTTCGGCAACACCGCGTTCGCGATCTTCGGCACCGGCGCGGTGCTGCTCGCCGCCGGCCTGATCGCCACCGGCCGGGTGGCCGGCAGCCGGCTGCGCGTGCTTGCCGTCGTCGGCCTGGTCGGGGTGGCGGCGATCGTGCTGGACGGCGCGCCGGCCTTCGGCTCCGACTTCGGCGGTGTGCTGGCGCTGGTGCCGGCGTTCGGGCTGCTCGCGCTGCGGGCCGGCAGATTCCGGGTGTCGCTGGTACGGCTCGGCCTGGTCGCGCTGGCCGCGGTGGCGGCGGTGTCGGCCTTCGCCGTGGCCGACTACCTGCGCCCGCCCGACTCGCGCAGCCACCTGGGCCGGTTCGTCGCGCAGGTCGTCAACGGCGACGCCGCCACGATCATCCGCCGCAAGCTGCACGCCAACCTCAACCTGCTCACCCATTCGGTGCTCACGCTGCTGGTACCGGTCGCGGTGGCCTTCCTGGCGTTGCTGCTGTTCCGGCCGCGCGGCGGCCTGCGCCAGGCGATCGAGCGCTCGCCCCAGTTCGAGGCCGGCCTGCTGGCCGTCCTCGCCCTCCAGCTCGTCGGCTTCGCCGCCAACGACTCCGGGGTGGCGATCCCGGCACTCTCGATGACCGTGGTGGTACCGCTCGCACTGGCCGTGGCGATTCGGGCTACGGAAGCTCAGCCGGCCCAGCTTCCCGCGGCCGGCGTTGTCGCGACGCTTGCGTGCCAAGAACGCACGCGGCGCGCCGCTCCGCCTTGGCAGCGGAAACCTGGATCCGGCTGAGCCGGCCCCAGCCCGACCCGGCCGGCGTTGTCGCGACGCTTGCGTGCCAAGAACGCACGCGGCGCGCCGCTCCGCCTTGGCAGCGGAAACCTGGATCCGGCTGAGCCGGCCCCAGCCCGACCCGGTCGGCGCGCCGATCCGGGACGCCGTGTCGCACAAGTCCGGCGACCGGCTGATACGCTGAACTCCCGTGGTCAGCGGGCCGGCCACAGGTTGCAGCGGCCCGCCGGAGAAGCCGCGGGAGCCATCGTTGTCAGAGTCGTCGGTACGGACAACCAGGACGACCAAGCATATTTTCGTCACCGGTGGGGTGGCGTCCTCACTCGGCAAGGGCCTGACCGCCTCCAGCCTGGGTAACCTGCTCACCGCCCGTGGCCTCCGGGTCACCATGCAGAAGCTCGATCCGTACCTGAACGTGGATCCGGGCACCATGAACCCGTTCCAGCACGGCGAGGTGTTCGTCACCGACGACGGCGCCGAGACCGACCTGGATGTTGGTCACTACGAGCGGTTCCTCGACCGCAACCTGTCACGGTCGGCGAACGTCACCACCGGCCAGATCTACTCCGACGTGATCGCCAAGGAGCGGCGCGGCGAGTACCTCGGCGACACCGTGCAGGTCATCCCGCACATCACCAACGAGATCAAGGACCGGGTCAGAGCCATGGCCGGCCCGGATGTCGATGTGGTGATCACCGAGGTCGGCGG
>JBJMIH010000108.1:0-3971 GCA_045806985.1 Mycobacteriales bacterium
GCCAGCTCGTGCGGGCCGGGCCGGAGGAAGACGTAGGAGTCCATGCCGGCCTTGCGGAGCAGCTGCGGCAGCATCGCGTGGTGACCGAACGGGTCGACGTTGCCACCGACGGTGGCGATCACGCCGAACCTGTCGGCCAGGTACCGCTGCGCGTACAGGGCCTGCCGCACGAACGACTCGCCACCGGGCAGGTTGCAGTCCGGCTCGATCCACCAGCCGCCGAACACCTGCCACCGCCCGTCCGCGACGCGGGCGCGGATCTCGGCGAACAGCGCGGGATCGCTCTCCTCCACCCACTCCAGGTAACCAACCGAGTCGCAGCTGAAGACGAACTCGGGGTACTCGGCCATCCGGTGGATCGCCGACCAGAAGGTGGCCCGCACCTCCTGGTAGCCCTCCTGCCAGCGCCACAGCCACACCGGGTCGATGTGGGCGTTGCCGATCATGTGCAGGGTGCGGTCGTTCACGTTCTCTCCTCGCCCGCCCACGCGTCCACGCGCTCGCTCAACACGTGCAGCATGAACAGGTGCATCTCCTGGATCCGCGCCGTCGCTGACGACGGTACGAGAAGTGCGTGATCTACGTGCTCACGGGCTGGCCCGCCGCCCGCGCCGCCGAACAGCACAGTCGTTGCGCCACAGGCCCTTGCGGCCGCCAGCCCGCGCACCACGCTCGGCGACCGGCCGCTGGTGCTGAACGCGATCGCCATGTCGCCGTCAGTCACCAGGGCCCGCACCTGGCGGGCGAAGATTTCGTCGTACGCGTAGTCGTTGCCGATGCAGGTGACCACCGACGGGTCAACGGTGAGCGCGATCGCCGGCAGCGGCGGGCGTTCCCGCCGGTACCGGCCGACGAACTCGGCCGCCAGGTGCTGGGCGTCCGCCGCACTGCCACCGTTACCGAACGTGTACAGCCGCCCACCGTTGGCGAACACCTCGCAGAGCCGGTCGGCGACCTTGGCCAGGTCCGGCAGCAGCGTGTCCATCGCCCGCACCACCGCCAGGTGCGCCGCCAGCTCGGTCTCCTCCGCCGCGGTCATGCCGGCACTCCCGCCGCCGGGGTGGGGACGAGGCGGTCCAGGGCGACCGCGGCGGCGCCGGCCACCCCCACCCGGTCGCCGAGCGTGCTCAGCACCACCGGGGTGTGGCGCAGCGCCGGTACCAGCGCGTTCGCCCTGATCGCCGCCCGCACCGGGCCGAGCAGCGCCTCGCCGGACCGGGTCACCCCGCCGCCGAGCACGACGATCTGCGGTTCGAACAGGTTGACCAGGCTGGTCAGCCCGTCCGCCAGCAGCGCCACGGTCTCCGCCCAGATCCGGGACGCGAGCGGGTCGCCGTGCCGGGCGGCGGCGGCCACGTCGGCGGCGGTCGCCGCCGGGGTGAGCACGCTCGGCCCGGCGCCGGCCGCGAGCGCCTCCCGGGCGCGGGCGGCGATGTTGGTGCCGGAAACGTACGCCTCCAGGCAGCCGGTACGCCCGCACGCGCACGGCCGGTCACCGCCGGTCACCCGCACGTGCCCCAGCTCGCCGCCGTTGCCGGTCGCGCCCCGGTACAGGCTGCCGTCCAGCACCACGCCGCCGCCCACCCCGGTGGACAGGGTCAGGTACACCAGGTGCCGCAGCCCGCGCCCGGCGCCGAACCGGTGCTCGCCGGCCGCCGCCGCGGTCGCGTCGTTGTCCAGCACCGCCGGCAGCCCGAACACGTCCTCCACCCGCCGGACCACCGGCACGTCGGTCCAGCCCGGCAGGTGCGGCGGGCACTGGGCGACCCCGGCCACCGGGTCCAGCGGCCCGCCGCAGCCCACCCCCACCCCCGCCAGCTCCGCCGGCCCCGCCGCCGCCACCGCGCGGTGCCCCAGCGCGAACAGCCGGTCCAGCACGGCGCCCGGCCCTGCCTCCGCGTAGGTCGGCGTAACCAGGAACGACCGGACCCGGCCGGCCGCGTCCACCACGCCGGCGGCCAGCTTCGTCCCGCCGATGTCCAGGCCGAGCACGACCCTGTCGGAGGCGCCGCCGCCGGTGCCGCCCGCCATCAGCCCTTGCGCCCGGTGGTGGCGATGCCCTCGACGAGGTACCGCTGGCAGAGGAAGAACGCGGCGATCATCGGCACCGTCGCGATCGCGCTCGCCGCCAGCACGACCTCCCACTTCATCTCGCCGCCCTGGCCGAACTGGTCGAGGATCGCCTTCAGCCCGCGCGGCAGCGTGTACAGCTCGGAGCGGCGCAGGTAGATCAGCGGCTTGATCAGGTCGGTCCAGCTCGCCCGGAACTCGAAGATGAACGTGACGACCAGCGCCGGCCGGCACAGCGGCAGCGCGATCCGCCAGAACAGCCGCCAGTACGACGCCCCGTCCACCCGCGCCGCCTCGAACATGTCGCGCGGCAATCCAAGGAAGAACTGCCGCAGCAGGAAGATGTAGAAGGCGCTGCCGAACAGGTTGCCCGCCCACAGCGGCACCTGCGTGTTGTTGAAGCCCAGCCGGTCCCAGATCAGGTACACCGGCACCATCGTCACCGCGGTCGGCAGCATCATCGTGCCGAGGACGAGCGCGAACAGCAGGTTCCGGCCGGGAAAGCGGAAGTACGCGAAGCCGAAGGCCACCGCCGCGCTGGAGATCGTCACGGTCAGCGCCGCCATCACCCCGACCAGGACGCTGTTCATCAGCCAGGTCGCGATCGGCGCGGCCTGCCACACCTTCTGGTAGTTGCTCGGCGCCCAGTGGTGCGGCACCAGCGCGTTGTCGAACACCTCCGGGCGCGGCTTCAGCGACGCGGTCACCAGCCACACGAACGGATACACGAACGCCACCGAGACGACCGCCAGCACCAGCCCGATCGCCAACCGTCTGGCCATCAGCTCTCCCCCTCGTAGTAGACGAAGCGCCGGCTGACGCGGATCTGGACGACCGTGATCACCACGGTGATCACGAACAGCAGCCAGGCCAGCGCCGAGGCGTACCCCATGTGCAGGTACGAGAACGCCTGCTGGAACAGGTAGATGACGTAGAAGAGGCCGGCGTCGTTGGAGTACGTCTGCTGCACGTTGTTGCCGCCGAAGAACATCGTGTAGGCCTCGGTGAACATCTGCAGCGCGTAGATGGTGTTCACGATGAACGTGAAGAACAGCGTGCCGCTGATCATCGGCAGCGTGACGTGCCGGAACTGCCGCCACACCGAGGCGCCGTCCATCCGCGCCGCCTCGTACAGCTCGCGCGGCACCTCCTTGAGCGCGGCCAGGTAGATGACCGCGGTGGTGCCGATCGTCCACAGGCTCATCAGCACCATGCCCGGCTTGATCCAGTGTGGATCGGTGGTCCAGTCCGGGCCGGTGATCCCGACGACGGCGAGCGACTTGTTGATCAGACCGGCCTGGCCGTTGAGCAGAAGCAGGAACAGGATGCCGACCGCCACCGGCGGCGTCATCACCGGCAGGTAGATGATCGTCCGGAAGAAGCCGGACGAACGGCCGAGCCGGGCCAGCAGCATCGCGATCCCGAGCGCGGCGGCCATCGCGAGCGGCACGTGCATCGCCGTGTAGAGGAAGGTGTTCCACAGGGCGGTGCGCACCTTCGGGTCGTGCATCATCTGCCGGTAGTTGGCGAAGCCCACGTTGTGCGGGGAGTTGATGCCGTCGTAGTCGGTCATCGACAGGACGAAGCTCGCCACCATCGGGCCGCCGGTGAACACCACGAACCCGATCGCCCACGGTGACAGGAACAGGTACGCCCACCGGGTCTCCGGCCGCCGCCAGCTCGCCCGCCAGGCGCGGATCCGGTCCCGCCGGCTCGCCGGCGCCCCGCCGGCGCCCGGCCGCCGGCCCGCCCGGCCGCGCCCCAGCCGCGCTCAGCCTCGCCGCCGCGGGTGCAGACGCCCTATCCCGACAGCGGCGAGATCGAGACGCGCCCGGAGCTGAAGCCACGGCCGCAGCCGGTCGATTCCGGACCGCTCGTCGATCTCGCCGAGTCCGGGCCGC
>JBJMIH010000109.1:0-25092 GCA_045806985.1 Mycobacteriales bacterium
AAGGCCACGATCCTGTACTGCGCGCCCACCGCGATCAGGACGTTCATGAAGTGGGGCGAGCAGATCCCGGCCCAGTTCGACCTGTCCTCGCTGCGGGTCATCGGGTCGGTCGGCGAGCCGATCAACCCGGAGGCCTACATCTGGTACCGCACCAACATCGGCGGCGACCGCGCGCCGGTGGTGGACACCTGGTGGCAGACGGAGACCGGGGCGATCCTGATCTCGCCGCTGCCCGGGGTGACCGCCGGCAAGCCGGGCGCGGCCATGCGCCCGCTGCCCGGCGTGACCGCCGACGTGGTGGACAGCGAGGCCAACCCGGTGCCGAACGGCGGCGGCGGGTTCCTGGTGCTCACCGAGCCGTGGCCGTCGATGCTGCGCGGCATCTGGGGCGACCCGCAGCGGTACCGGGACACCTACTGGTCGCGGTTCGAGGGCAAGTACTTCGCCGGTGACGGCGCGAAGCGGGACGACGACGGCGACATCTGGCTGCTCGGCCGGGTGGACGACGTGATGCTGGTGTCCGGCCACAACATCTCCACCACCGAGGTGGAGTCGGCGCTGGTCTCGCACCCGAAGGTGGCCGAGGCGGCGGTGGTCGGCGCGACCGACCCGACCACCGGCCAGGCGATCGTGGCGTTCGTCACGGTCAAGGCCGGGGTACCGGCCGAGGGCTCGGACGGCGAGACGCTGGTCACCGAGCTGCGCGAGCACGTGGCCAACGAGATCGGCAAGATCGCCAGGCCGCGGCAGATCCTGCTCACGCCGGACCTGCCCAAGACCCGGTCCGGCAAGATCATGCGGCGGCTGCTGCGGGACGTGGCCGAGCACCGCGAGCTGGGCGACGTCACCACACTCGCCGACCCGACCGTGGTCAACATGATCGACTCGATGATGAAGGGCGGCGGCGCCAGCTCCGACGAGTGACGCCAGCCAACCGCTACCGCGCCGGCACGCCGTCCAGGCGTTCCGGCGCGGTGCTGTCCCAGGGGTCCTCGTCCAGTGCGGACAGCACCTCGTGGCCGTGCTCGGCGGCCCAGCGGGTGAGCGCGCCGATGGGTTCCAGCAGGCTCCGGCCGAGCGCGGTGAGCGCGTAGTCCACGTGCCGCGGCACCACCGGGTACACCGTCCTGCTCACCATTCCGTGCCGCTCCAGCCGGCGCAGCGTCTGGGTGAGCACCTTCGCGCTCACGCCGCCGATGCGTTTCCGCAGGTCACCGGGACGGCAGGGCCGGTCGCCCAGCGCGTGGAGCACCGGCACCGCCCACTTGTCGGCGAGCAGTTCGGTGACCAGCCTGGCCGGGCAGTCGGCGGCGAAGTAGCCCATACGCACCTCCGGGTTCGTACCAGATTTTCTAGCGTGCATCCTGTCAACGGTGTTCCCGGAAAGGGTGAGGGTCATGAAGGTCGGGCTGATCGGTACCGGCAGGTTGGCCGGGGTGCTGGGCGAGCGCTGGGCGAAGGCCGGCCACGAGGTCATGGTCGGGTCGCGCGACCCGGAGCGGGGCGCGGCGCTGGCCGCCCGGCTGGGGAACGGCAGCCTGCACGGCACGACCCGGGAGGCTGCCGCGCACGGCGACGCCGTGTTCCTGTCGGTGCTGTGGAAGGACGTGCCGGCGGCGCTGGAGGCGGCCGGGGCCGCGGACGGCGTGCTGGCCGGCAAGGCGCTGCTGGACCCCGTCAACCCGGTCGAGGTCCAGAACTTCACGCTGGTCAGCGGGCCGACGTCGGCGGCGGAGCAGATCCAGGAGCAGGCGGTGGGCGCGCACGTGGTGAAGGCGTTCAACCTGTGCCACATGGACGTGTGGTCGATGGAGCCGGTCGAGTTCGACGGGCGGCCGCTGATGATGCCGTACGCCGGCGACGACCCGGGCGCCAAGGCGCTGGCCGCCCAGCTCGCCGCCGACCTCGGCTGCCGGCCGCTGGACCTGGGGCCGCTGCACCAGGCACGTCACCTGGAGGCCATGGCCGCCATCGTGATCGGCCAGCTGTACACCGGCGCCCCGGCCCGCACGGTGCTCAACTTCGTGACGGCATAGGCGGTACCAGGCTGGCGCCGCCGTCGCACGGCACCACGATGCCGGTGACGTGCGGGCTCTCCATCAGGAACCGGACCGCCCTGGCCGCGTCGGCGGCGTCGGCGACGCGGCCGACCGGGGTACCGGCGGCGATGTCGCCGAGCACGCCGGCGCGGGCGTCCGGCGGCAGGAATGACCACCACGGCGTGTCCACCGCGCCGGGCGAGACCGCGTTGACCCTGGTCGGGGCCAGTTCGACGGCGAGCGGCGGCACCATCGCCTCGAGCGCGCCGTTGAGGCCGGCGTAGCCGGACGCGCCGGCCCACGCGCACCGCGCGGTCACGGCGGTGACGAAGGTGACCGAGCCGCCGGCCGCCAGCCGGCCGAGCGCGGCCTGGAGCGTGGTCAGGTGCGGCCAGAACTTGGCCTCGAAGCCGGCGCGGAGGTCGTCCAGCTTCAGGTCGCGGAACGCGCCGCCGCCGGCCGAGCCGCCGGCCGCCAGCACCAGGTGGTGGACGTCGCCGGCGCTGGCGAACAGGTCCTCGGTGGCGGCCCGGTCGGCGGCGTCCACCGCCTCGGCGCGCACCGCCGGCCCGAGCCGGGCCGCGGCCTCGGCGGCACGGGCCCGGTCGCGGCCGGTGATGGTCACCGTGGCACCGGCCGCGACCGCGTCCTCGGCGACCGCGTACCCGATGCCGGAGGTGCCGCCGATCACGACGACGTGCTGATCGCGCAGGCTCATCGCGTACTTCCCTCCATTTCTGAGCGTTACGTCTCGAAACTATACTGAGCGCCGCGTCTTGTAAAGTGACGGAGGTGGAGATCACCTCGCGGAGCCCCGGCCGGCCGCGCAGCGAGCGCGCCCGGCGGGCGATCCTGGACGCGGCGTACGCCCAGCTGGCGGCGCACGGCTTCGCCGACCTGAGCATCGAGGGCATCGCCGCCGCGGCCGGCGTCAGCAAGCAGACGATCTACCGGTGGTGGCCGTCCAAGGCCGAGGTGGTGCTGGAGGCGATGCTCGACCGGGCCGGGGTGCTCGTCCCGCCGGTCGACACCGGGGTGCTCGAGGACGACCTGCGCGCCTTCCTGGAGACGACGTTCGCGGCGGCCGAGCCGACCCTGATCCGCGTGCTCACCGGGCTGATGGCGCAGGCGACCCTCGACCCGGCGTTCGGCAGGGTGTTCAACGAGCGGTTCCTGGCCGCCCGCCGCGACATCCTGCGGGAACTGCTGGAACGCGGCGTGGCGCGCGGCGAGCTACCCGCCGGCCACGACCTCGACGTGCGCGTGGACGCGGTCTACGGGCTGCTCTGGTACCGGCTGCTGGTCGGCCACCGGCCGCTCGACAGCGCCACCGCCCGGGAACTCACCGAGCTGGTGCTGGGAGGTCAGGACGCGTCGACCAGGCCGGTGTCGAAACGGGTGTAGGCGGCCCGGAGGGCCGCCGCGGCGGCGCCGCCCGCGCCGGCCAGGTCGCCCAGCTCGGTCGCGACCACCCGCGGCGTCCGGGCCACCACCTTGCCCAGCTCGCTGGACAGGTCCGGGAACCACGGCGCGACCGAAGTCACCATGCTGCCGGTCATCACCACCACGTCCGGCTCGTAGGCCAGCGCCACCAGCGTGAGTAGGAACCCGAGCCCCGCCCGCACCTCGGCCCGCACCTCCGGCAGCGGCGGCGCCGCGCCCGGCGCGAAGACCTCCTCCGGCAGCGCGATCGCGCCGCCCCGGTCCCGTGCCCGGTCCCGCAGGCCGGGGCCGGACAGCAGTCCCTCCAGGGTGGTGTCGGCGTACGGCAGCAGCCCGAACTCGCCGACCATGCCGGTCCGGCCGCGCAGCACCTCGCCGTTCAGGCCGACGGCGCCGCCCAGCCCGGTGTCCAGGATCAGCAGCACCGCGGCGTTGACGTCCCGCGCCGCGCCCGCGGTCATCTCGCCGCGCAGCGCCGAGTTGGCATCGTTGTCATAGTCGACCGGCACGCCCAGCGCCTCGCGCAGCCCCGCCGTGAACGTCTCGCCGCTCACCTGCGGCAGGTGGATGGAGGTGTGGACGACGACGGCGTTCGGGTCCACCACGCCCGGCATGGCGACCGCGGCGGACACCAGCTCCACCCCGGCCGGCTCGACGACCTGCTGGATCTGGCCGGCCAGCCAGCGGGTCAGCGACTCCGGGTCGAGGTCGGTGGGGGTACGGGTACGGTGCCGGCCGATCAGCCGCCCGTTCAGGTCGGTCGCGAGCAGCCGGGTGTGGCTCCCGCCCAAGTCCACACCGCACACCGCGGACTTCGCCGGCTCGATGTCGAACTGGCGCGAGTGGCGGCCCCGGCGGTGCTCGAGCAACTGCCGGTCGGCCGCGCGGCTCAGCCCTTCGGTGACCGCCGTCAGGGCGGCGGCCGGGCTGGGGCGGGTCACAATTCCCCCTTCGGGTACGTACCGATCAAGTTACTCTCCCGGCTGGTGCGGACGGTAACCGTGGTACCGGTGCGCCGGGAAGCCTGGTCGGCAGGAGATCATTCTGTCATCGGCCGGGGAAGGGACATGGAGCGCACCCGCCATCGGCGGCGGCAACATGCTCGATCTGGCGGCGATCCTCCTGGTTCTCGTGATTCTCGTGCTGTTCATGCCTCTACTACGTCTGCTGACGCCGTGGGGTTCGAACGTGGTTGCCGTACACGCCTCCTGATCGGCTCGACACGGCATGAAGGCGCGAAGCGGAGCGACCAGGCGGAACAGTGGGCGTAGATTGATCGGCATGTCCGAACCGACGATCGGGGAACTTGTCTCGGCCGCCACCCAGGACCTGTCCACGCTGGTCAGGGCCGAGCTCGAACTGGCCAAACTGGAGCTGCGCGCCAGCGTCCGCGCTGGACTGCGCGGCTCGCTGATGGTGCTCATCGCCGCCGTGTTCGGGTTCTTCGTCCTGATCATGCTGCTGGCGGCCGGGGCGGAGGGTCTGGTCGCGGCCGGCGTGTGGCGGTGGCTGGCGTACCTGATCGTGGCCGGCGTGCTGATCGTTCTCGCCGTCCTGCTGATCATCATCGCGAAGCGCTCGTTCAAGAAGGTCAGCGCGCCGCAACGCACGATGAGCACCACCAAGGACACGCTCGGGTGGGCCAAACACCCCACCCAACCGCCCGTGTCAGGCTGACGGTATGCCCGCAGAGGAATCCGCCGTCGAGATCGACGGTCCCTGGACGCACCGGTACGTGAACGCCAACGGCAACCGCTTCCACCTGGCCGAGGCCGGCAGCGGGCCGCTGGTGCTGCTGCTGCACGGCTTCCCGGAGTTCTGGTGGGCATGGCGGCACCAGCTCACCGGGCTGGCCGACGCCGGGTACCGGGCCGTCGCGGTGGACCTGCGCGGGTACGGCGCCTCCGACAAGCCGCCGCGCGGGTACGACCCGTTCACGCTGGCCGCCGACGTGGCCGGGATGGTGCGGGCGCTCGGCGAGCACGACGCGGTGATCGCCGGGCACGACTGGGGCGGGCTGCTGGCCTGGACGGTCGCGACGTTCCACCCGCGGGTGGTGCGCCGGCTCGCGGTGCTGTCCATGCCGCACCCGATCCGCCTGCGCACGATGGTGGCCGCCGACCGGGAGCAGCGCAGGGCCGGCCGGCAGATCCTCGCCGCGCAGGCCCCGGGACACGCCGAGGACGCGCTGGTCGAGGACGACGGGGCCGCGGTGGCGCGGCTGCTGTCGGACCGGGCCGGGCCGACCTGGCGGGGCCGCGCCGACTACCCGGCCGCGGTGCGCACGTACCGGGAGGCGATGCTGATCCCCGGGGTGGCGCACTGCGCGGTGGAGTACGACCGGTGGCTGGGCCGCTCGCTGATCCGGCCGTCCGGCTGGCGGTACTTCCGGCTGATGGCCGAGCCGGTCATGGTGCCCACGCTGCACCTGCACGGGGCCGGCGACCGGTACCTGCTGCCGCGCTCGGCGCAGGGGTCGGGACGGTACGTGGCCGCCGCCTACGAGTGGCGCGCGCTCACCGCCGCCGCGCACTTCCCGCACGAGGAGAGCCCGGAGCAGGTCACCGCGGAACTCGTGCGCTGGGCCAAGGGCGAGTAGGACCCCTCCGCCGGGCGCGGGTCAGTCGCAGCCCTGGGTGCTGACGCGTTGGGTGGCGTGGGCGCCGGCGGCGGCCTCGGGGGCTACTTCGGTGGCGCTGAGGGCGAAGCCGGTGTCGCTGTCGTCGGCCGCGGCGGCGAAGACGACGCCGTAGACGTCGCCGTTGGGGGTGAGGAGCGGGCCGCCGGAGTTACCGCTGCGGACCTTGGCGCGCAGCATGTACACGTCGCGGGTGACGGTGCGGTCGTTGTAGATGTCCGGGCCGCGGACGGTCTGCTCGCCGCGGATGCGCGCCGCCACGACGGTGAACGGGCCGTCCAGCGGGTATCCGGCGACGACGGCGCCGTCGCCGCGGCTGGCCTTGGGCTGGAAGTGCAGCACCGGCCGGTCCAGGTCGGGCACGTCCAGCACGGCGACGTCCTTCTCCGGGTTGTACAGCACCACCTTGGCGTCGTACTTGTGGCCGTTGGCGTCCACGTACACGTCCCGGGTACCGGCCACCACGTGCGCGTTCGTCATCACCCGGTGGCTGGCGAAGACGAAGCCGGAGCCTTCCAGCCGGCGCGAGCAGCTCGGCGCGGTACCGACGATCTTCACGATGGACGGGGCGGCCCTGCGCACCCCGGCGCTGTTCATCAGGGCGGGGTCGGGCGGGTCGACGTTCGGCACCTTGGTCGGCGTGAGCGGGCCGAACACCTCGGGGAAGTCGCCGGTGTTGACGAGCCGCTTGAAGCTGTCGTACAGCTTCCGCACCTCGTTCGGCATCAGGTCGTCGACGGCCCTGATGACCGCGGAGTGCCGCACCTGCTTGGCCAGCCACGGGTACGGCGCCGACGCGAGCGGCGCCGCGATCATCCACGTCACCAGCAGTACCGCGATGACCGAGATGATGGAGCCGCCGACCGCGTCCACCTGGCGGGCCGGCTGCCACGTCATCCGGCGGCGGATGTTCACGCCGAGGGTGACGGCGAGCGTCTGCCCGAT
This sequence comes from Mycobacteriales bacterium, assembly GCA_045806985.1. Classification (GTDB taxonomy): domain Bacteria; phylum Actinomycetota; class Actinomycetes; order Mycobacteriales; family JBJMIH01; genus JBJMIH01. The sequence continues at coordinate 7,066 of JBJMIH010000109.1, forward strand.
GGCCGCGCACAGGAACACCGTGATGATGCCGATGACCGCCCTGGTCCGCGGGTCGTCGGAGAACGCCTCGGCGACCGCGGTCGCGATCTGCACGCCGAGCAGGCCGCCGCCGAAGAACCCGACGAACGACAGCAGGCCGATGACGAGGCCCTGGCGGTACCCGCTGATCGCGAACATCACCACCGCGAGGAGCAGGATGAGGTCCAGGACGCTGCCCGTCATGTCCGCGCCCTCCCGGTCAGGTGACCTTGATCGTGCCGACCATATTCAAAGCTACGTGGAACGTACACACGAAGCGGTACGAGCCGGGTGAGGAGAAGGTTACGGTGACGCTCCTGGACTCGCCCTTCCCCACCGGGCCGGTGTTCGCCTTGAACGGCTCGATCTCCAGGTCGTGCGGGGTGGAGCCGGACGTCTTCAGAGTCACCCGCAGGGTGCCGACCTTCGCGTCGATGACGGCCGGCGAGTAGCGGAACTGGTCGTCGCCGGTCACCGTCACGTGCTGTACACCGCTCGCGTCGGCGGGTGACGCCGCGACCGCCTTCTTCTGCTGCGGCTTCTGGGCCTGGATCGGCTGCCGGTTGGTGCAGCCGGCGGCCACCACGGCGAGCAGGGCGCAGGCGACGACGGCGGTACGGCGACGCATCCGCTCACCTTACGGGCGGTTCCTGTGGACCCGCGGGTCGGGGGACGCGACGCCGGGCAGGTCCCGGATGTCGTCGCGGTTCCACGGCCGGTCCAGGCCGGCGAAGGCGAGCAACCTGTCCAGCAGGTTCGCGGTGAAACCCCAGACCAACATGCCGGCGACGCCGAACGCCGGCCCGGTCATCCCGGACGGGTGGCGGACCTGCCAGCGGTTGGCCGGGTCGACGAGGTCGGCGACCGGCACCCTGGCCACCCTCGCCACCTCGTCGGCGGCGGCCGGCGAGACCGGGTGCGGCCGCTCCCACCACGCCAGCACCGGCGCCACGCCGTACCCGGACACCGGGATCCACAGCTCGGGCAGCACCGTCACCACCTCCACGGTGGACCGGTCGAGCCCGACCTCCTCGGCCGCCTCGCGCAGCGCGCAGTCGGCCGGCCCGTCGTCGGTCGGGTCCAGGCCGCCGCCGGGGAAGGCCGGCTGGCCGGCGTGGTTGCGCAGGCCGCTGGCCCGCTCGATGAGCAGGACATCCAGGCCGGAGGGGCCGTCGGCCAGCAGGACCAGCACGGCGGAGCGGCGGGCGTCGGCCGGCGGCGCCCACCGGGAGAACATCTCCGGCCAGCCGTCCGCCGCCCGGGTGCCGAGTTCGGCCAGCCAGGCCGGAATCACGTGGTGATCCCGAGGCCGGTACGCAGCAGGTCGGCGAGGCCCGCTTCGGTGAGCTGGCCGGGATGGCGCCGCACCACCCGGCCCTGGCCGTCGAGCAGCACGGTGGCCGGCAGGCCGGGCACGCCGAGCCGCGCCTTCAAGCTGCCGTGCTCGTCGAACAGGCTGGGGAAGTCCAGCTTCAGCGCGCCGGCGTAGGACAGGGCCGAGCGCAGGTCGTCGTCGCTGGCCACGCCGATCACCCGCACCTTGCCGGTGGCGGCCAGCCGGTTGAACGCCGGCAGCTCCTCCCGGCACGGCCCGCACCAGCTCGCCCACAGGTTGACCACGGTGGGCCGGCCGGTGAGTCCGTCCAGCCGGACGGCGGGTCCGCCGGCCAGGCAGTCCAGCGTGACGGCGGGCAGCTCGCCGTGCCCGGACGGGCGCGGGCAGGGCGGCAGGTGGGCGGCCCTGCGCAGGCTGGCGGTGGACGGGTTGTGCGCGGACGTGCCGGAATGGTGACCGCCGCCGCACGCCGCCGCGAGGACGGCCAGCGCCAGCAGCACGATCACCGGTTTCACAGCGTGGCCGCCATCTGGGAGGCGCTCTTGAGCAGCTTGCGGGCCTGCTCGGGATCGGTGGGGCCGAGGCCGTAGGACGGGCACAGCTTGGCGATCGGGCAGGCGCCGCAGGCCGGCTTCCTGGCGTGGCAGGTACGCCGGCCGTGCCAGATCAGCCGGTGGCTGAGCATGGTCCAGTCCTTCTTCGGGAACAGCTCGCCGACCGCGTGCTCGATCTTGACCGGGTCGTCCTCGGTGGTCCAGCCGAAGCGGCGGGACAGCCGGTGGAAGTGGGTGTCGACGGTGATGCCGGGGACGCCGAAGGCGTTGCCGAGCACCACGTTGGCGGTCTTGCGGCCGACGCCGGGCAGCGTGACCAGATCCTTCAGCCGGCGCGGGACCTCGCCGCCGAACCGGTCCCGGATCGCCGCCGACAGGCCCATGACCGACCTGGTCTTGGCGCGGAAGAAGCCGGTGGGCTTGAGGATCTCCTCGACGTCCTCCGGGTTCGCGGCGGCCAGGTCGTCCGGGGTGGGGTACTTGGCGAACAGCGCCGGCGTGGTCAGGTTGACCCGGACGTCGGTGGTCTGGGCCGACAGCACCGTCGCGATCAGCAGCTGGAACGGGTTCTCGAAGTCCAGCTCGCAGTGCGCGTCCGGGTACGTCTCGGCGAGGATCTTGTCCATCTTCCGGGCCCGCCGCACCAGCCCCAGATGGGTCTCGTCCTGCCACTTGCGGGCCCGCGGTCGTGGGGTCGCCTCCGTCGCCATGCCGTCAGGGTAGAACCGCGGCGGCGACGCCGGGCCGCCGGTGGTGCCCGTACCGGCCCCATCCCGGCCAGCCGGACACCACGCCCAGCACAGCCGAAACCCGTCGGCACGGCCCGGTGGGGGTGAGGGGTCGGTTCGGCGTTCCTCCCGCAGGTCGGGTGAGAGGGGGTCATAGACTCATCACATGGACGAAGTACTGGCCCGTGCCGGCCTCTTCCAGGGCATCGACCCCGAGGTCGCCGCCCCGATCATCAAGGAACTCGAGTATGTGGACGTTTCGCGCGGCGAGGTGATCTTCGCCGAGGGGGAGCCGGGCGACAGCCTGTACATCGTTCTGTCCGGCAAGGTGAAGGTCAGCCGCAGGGCTCAGGACGGCAGGGAGAACATGCTGGCCGTGATGGGACCGTCCGAGCTGATCGGCGAGCTGTCGCTGTTCGACCCGGGGCCGCGGACGGCGACCGCGCTGGCGCTCACCGACACCCGGCTGGCCAAGCTGAAGCAGTCGATGCTGCGGCCGTGGATCACCCAGCATCCCGAGATCGCCCTGCAACTGCTGCACGTCCTGGCCCGCAGGCTGCGCCGGACCAACGACATCGTCGCCGACCTGATCTTCACCGACGTACCGGGCCGGGTGGCGAAGAACCTGCTCCAGATGGCGCAGAAGTTCGGCGCCCGCGAGGGCGACCGCATCCGCGTCACCCACGACCTCACCCAGGAGGAGTTGGCCCAGCTCGTCGGCGCCTCCCGCGAGACGGTCAACAAGGCCCTGGCCGACTTCGCCTCCCGCGGCTGGCTCCGCCTCGAGGGCAAGTCCGTGATCATCCTCGACCCCGAGCGCCTGGCGCGCCGCGCCAGGGTCTGAGCACCTCCCTGCCGGACCCACCCGGAGCGGGTGGGTCCGGCAGGTCGCGGATCAGCGCAGCAGCCAGGCGTTGGTGATCGTTTCGTCGAGCGTGTCGCCGGCCGTGTCGCCGGCGGTGACGCGGAGCGAGACGGCGCCGCCGGCCGCTCCCCCGCCGGGCACCCGGACCGAGAAGCGGTCCCGGCCGGCGGGCGCCACGGTGGTGGCCTGCCAGTGGGCGCCGCCGTCGTAGGACACCCAGGCCGCGAGCGACGCCGCCGGCGCGGACGGGCTGCCCTGCTGGCGGCCCACGGTGACCGGCATCGTGAACGCGCACCCTGCCGGCACCGTGTCGGCCAGGTCGACCGGAACCTCGGGGCGGGCGTCGAGCAGCGGCAGCACCTCGTCACCGGACGCGCCGAACGTCCAGGTGGCCCGCACCGTCGACGGCCCGCGCCAGTACCCGGCGGTCCGGTTGATCTCGCTGCCGAGGGTGTACCACCCCGACCCCGCCGGCACCGTCCAGACGCCGCCGCCGGGTGTCGCCACCGTGCCGATCACCGTGCCGTCCCTGCTCAGGGTGGTCGAGCCGGTGCCCTCGGTGCTGCCGGCGTGCCGCGGGTCGCTGTCGGACAGCAGCGGCAGGGTAGCGCTGAGCGTGCCGCCCTCGAGCACGGCCCACGGCACCGGGTCGCCCTTCTGATCGGTGGCGAGAGACGGCGTGCTGACCCGCGGCCCGTACGAGGCTCCCTGCCAGTCCTCGGTCAGCTGCTGGCCGGGACGGTAGGTGACCGGCGCCTCCTGCTGGTCGCCGCCGAAGGAGCCCCTGCCGAAGAAGTCCCCGAGCAGGACCTCCGGCTGCCAGCTCACGTCCTCGCCGGCGGAGAAGTACGTGGTGCGCTCCACCGGTCCGACCACCCGCGGTGTCGACCCGTACTCCGGGATACCGCCGACGACCGCCAGTACCGGCGTCATCATGCCGAGGTCACCGCCGGCCGCGTGGTACCGGCTCCGCACGGTGGCCATCTGCTCCGGCCGGGCCACGTACGTCCTCCCGGTCGGCGCCGAACCGTGCTCGGCGTTCGCCATCTCGTACACGTACGGGCTGGCCCGCAGGCTGTGCGTCGTCACCGCCGCCGGCCCGCCGGCCACCGCCGCCAGCAGGGACCGCGCGGCGTAGCTGTGAACCGTCGCCACCGCCATCGCCGTGCCGTCCGCCAACGGGAAGGAGAAGCCGTCGTACACCAGCACGGCCAGCACCGCCCCGGCCTTCTCCACGGCGGCGATCTGGGCGAGCGGGTCGTCCCCTTCGGTGGAGGCGACGACCACGACCTTGCCGGTCGCGTCGATCTTCGCCAGGTCGCCGGCTGTCGCGTGGCCGCCGTCCACGGCGGTGAGCTGGCGGTCGCCGAACAGCGACCCGCCGGCCGGGTGCCGGCTGAGCGGGATGGTGGCGCCACCCGCCGTGATCGTCATCAGCGGCTCGGTGAGCGTGGCCCGGTCGTAGAAGGTGAAGTCGCTGGAGGAGGGGCCGGCGGACGCGGTCGCGCACGTGATCCTGGTGTCGCAGAAGATCTCGTCCCCGCCGCCGCCGACCCGCCAGCCGGCGAACTGGGCATCCGGAACCGCCGACGGCCGGCCGGTGGCCTGCACCACCACCGGCCTGGCGGTACGGGCGTCGAGGGTGAGCGTCGTGTCGCCGGTGAGGTTCACGTCCGGCCGCATCACCATGGTCTCGTTGGTGATCCAGTCGTCGCTGTCGGCCGTCGTGAAGTAGCCGTCGACGGCGAGGTGACCGGCGCGCAGCCGCAGCGTGACCGTGCCGTCCGGGTTGAGCAGGCCACCGTTCCGGTAGCCGATGTCGGTGCCGTCGGTCCGGTCGTGCACGGTGACCGAGGCGAGGTCGGGGCTGGCCGGATTGCCGGCCGCGTCGAGGAGCTTCAACGTCAGGTTGTACCTCTCCTCCTCGGAGTACCCGCCGACGCCGGTGCGGACGACCGTGTCGCCGGCGGTCGCGGTGACGTACCCGCTGAACAGGCCGACCCCCTTGGTGGGGTCGAAGCCGACGGTGGTGGTCGCGGTGCCGTGGGCCGGCACGGCGAGACTGGTCGCGCCGAGCGTGAAGACGCCGGCCGGCGCGCCGGTGCCGAGGGCGAGCGCCAGCGTGACCGGGTCGTCGCCGTCGTTGCGGTACGTGATCGGCCTGGTGGCCGCCTGCTGGCCGCCGTGCGGCCAGGACGCGAGGCCGAACGAGACGCTGCCGGTGTCGGCGGTGACCTGCTGCCGGTACGCGCGGGCCACGTCGATCCGGCCGGCGCCGACGCCGTACGCGTCCGCGCCGGCGATCGGCTTGGACGTGCTCATCAGCACCGACTTGAGCCGCGCGGCCGTCCAGTCCGGATGTTCCTGGGCGAGGATCGCGGCGGCGCCGGTGACGTGCGGCGCGGCCATCGAGGTGCCGGAGAGCCGCTGGTAGTGGTCGCCGACCGGCTGGCCGATGTCGCTGCCGGCGGCGCGGGCGGCGACGATGTCCTGGCCGGGGGCTGCCACGTCCGGCTTGAGCGCGTCGTCGCCGGTGCGCGGGCCGCGGCTGGAGAAGTCGCTGAGCGCGTCCTGCTTGGTCACGCTGGCCACGGCGAGCGCGGCGTCGGCGGTGGCCGGTGTGGACACCTGGGCGTTCGTGCCGTCGTTGCCGGCCGAGACCACGAACAGCGTGCCGGTCTGCGCGGTGAGCGTGTTGACCGCCTGGTCGAGCGGCCCGCTGCCGTCGGCCTGGCAGAAGTTCGGCGAGCAGCCGAGGCTCATGTTGACGACCTTGGCGTGCTGGTCCACGGCGGCCCACCGCATCCCGGCCAGCAGCCACGAGTCGAGGCAGCCGTCCCAGGTGCAGACCTTGCCGATGGCGAGCCTCGCGCCGGGGGCCACGCCCTTGTACTTCCCGTCCGACGCGGCGCCGGAGCCGGCCACGATGGAGGCGACGTGGGTACCGTGGCCGACCTGGTCCTGGATGCCCTCGCCGGTGAAGTCCTCGCTGGTGGCGACGGCGGCGGTGAGGTCGGGGTGGCCGGTGTCGTACCCGGTGTCGAGGATCGCCACCGGCACGCCGGCGCCGGTGTACCCGGCCTGCCAGGCCGCCGGCGCGCCGATCTGCGGCACGCTCTGGTCGAGGGCGGGGTAGGTCTTGCCGTCCAGCCACAGCCTGTCCATGCCGGCGAGCTGGGCGTGCGGGGCGCGCAGGCCGCGCCAGTACCGGGCGGCGTCCTTCTTCGCGGTACGGGTCGGCGTGGGCAGGGCGGCGGCGGCCCCGTGCGTGGCCGCCAGCAGCGGGATGTCGGCGGTGTGCGCGTCGTCGTAGCCGAACCGCGCCAGCAGTGTCAGGTCGAACAGGCGCGGGTCGAGCCGGTGCGCGGCGAGCTGGCCGAGCGCGTCGCTGGGCAGCACCGACAGGTGGCCGTTCGAGGTCTGTGTCTGGTACCCGATGCCGGGCCGGGGCTGGATCACCTGCGCGGCCTGCCGGCCGTTCCGGAGGCTGGTGAGCCGTACCCGGTCGCCGGTGACCAGGGTGAACGTCTCGGTCCGCGTACCGACGCCGCCCGGCGGCGCCTTCGCCGGCACCGCCTCGGCCGCCGGTACCGCCGCGCCGATCCCGGCCGCGACCGCCGTGGCCGCCAGCAGGGCGAGTGTTCGTCCCATCCCGTCTCCGTCCGCTGTGGACCGGCCCGCCCGGTCCCCCACAGGAGACGGGACCGGCCCGCCAACCCGTTGGGACGCTACGAGGTGACGAGGGCGCGGATGCGTTCGGTGGCGGCTTCGGTGGCGGGACGTTCGGAGAGCTGCTCGGTGGAGTGGGCGAGTTTGTGGGCCTCGTCGACGGTGGCGAGGGCCTCCTCCAGGTCGCCGGTGGCGGCGAGGGCGTTGGCGAGGGCGCGGAGGGAGACGATGCGGGCGCGGACGTCCTCGGCGGGGACGTCGCGGGCGGCGCGGGCCCAGTAGAGGGCCTCTTCGGGGAAGCCGGCGGCGAGCAGGGTGCCGGAGTAGTGGGCGAGGGCCTGGCGGCGCGGGAAGAGCAGCGAGGGCTCGCTGGCCTCGGCGACCACGGTGGCGAGCAGGTCCAGGGCGGAGGCGAGGTCGCCCTGGTTGCGGCGGGCCTGGGCGAGCAGGACGGTGGCGCCGACGGAGGCGGCCGGCTCGAGGTCGACCTGGTCGAGCGTGTCGAGGGCGCGGCGGGCGGCCTTCTCCGCCTCGGGCGCGGCGCCCACGTCGAGCTGGCAGTACCCGAAGCTGGTGAGGGCGAGGCCGATGGCGAGCGGGTGGCCGGTACGCCCGGCCAGCTCGACCGCCTCGTCCAGGGTGCCGATGGCCTCCGGCTGCCGCCCGCAGCCACGCTCGATGACGCCCATGGTGACCAGCGCGATCGACCGGCCCCACGGGTCGCTGGTGACCGCGAACTCGTCCAGCGCGCGCTGGGCGCGCTCCCGGGCCTCGCTCAGCTGGCCCAGTTCGGCCGCGGCGAGGGCATCGATGGTGAGCAGCGCGGCCAGCCCCCACTGGTCGCCCAGCCCCTCGCCGCGCGACAGCAGCGCCCCGGCCAGCCGCCGGGCCTGCCGGAACCGGCCCTGCAACAGCCGCACGAAGCCCTCGGTACCGGCGCACCAGGACAGCCCGGAGTTGTCGCCGAGCGCCCGGAACACCGCCGCGCCGCGCCGCAGCGCCTCGTTGGCGGTGGCGTAGTCGCCGCGCGAGGTGGCGCTCCAGGCCAGGTTCTGCAGCGCCCAGCCCTTGCCGGGCGCGTCGCCGACCCGCTCGGCGAAGTCGCGGGCCTCCCGGAACCGCCGCTCGGCCTTGCGCAGCCGGCCGGTGAAGTAGTCGAGCAGGCCGAGACTGCGCAGCGCGTCGCCGTAGGCCTGGTCGAGGTGGTGCCGCTCGGCCAGCCGCAGCGCGGCGTGGAAGTTCTCGGCGGCTCGCTCGAACGCGCCGTCCATCCGGTACGCGGCCCCGGCGATCCGCAGCGCCGCCGCCCGGATCTCCGGCTGGTCGGAGTCGAGCAGTTCGGTGACCGCGTCGCGGGCCTCGGCGTGCCGGCCGGCGTCGAGCAGCGCCCGGCCGTACGCCACCCGGTGCCGGGGCGCGAGGCAGCTACGCCGGTCGGTGAGCGCGACCGCCCTGGCGAACGCGGCCACCGCCCGCCGGGTGTCGCCGCGTGCCTCGGCGGCCTCGCCGAGCCGGCCGAGCGCGTCCACGCCGTCCTGGCGGACCATCAGCGCCGGGTCGCCGGACGGCAGCGCCATCTCGGTGGCGAGCTGGATGGCGTGCTCGGCGTGCGCCCCGGCCAGGGCGTTCTCCCCGACCGTCGCCGCCCACCTGGCCACCGTGGCGTGCCGGTGCGCCCGCTCGGCCTTGCCCAGCCCGTTGTACGCGGCCTCGCGGGCGAGCGCGTGCACGAACGCGTAGTCGCCGCGCCGGGTGGGCCGCAGCATTTCCCGGGCGACCAGCTCGTCCACTGCCGCCCGTACCGCCGCCTCGTCGCCGTGCAGGGCCACCAGCACGTCGAGCGGGGCCCGGTTGCCGACCACCGCGACGTCCCGCAGCACGTCCTTGGCGATCGACGGCAGCACGTCGATGCGGGCGGACAGCACCGCCTGCACGCCCTGCGGCAGCGACCCGGACACGCTGCCGGGGCTGAGCCGCCAGCCGCCGTCGGCGGCCTGCCGCAGCTGGCCCCGCTCGACCAGCAGGGTGACCAGCTCGGCGAGGAAGAACGGGTTGCCCTGGGCGCGGCCGAGCAGTTCGGCCTCGTCCCGGGCGGACAGCTCGCCGCCGAGGTACGCGCGCAGCAGCCGGCTGGCGGCGGCGCCGGACAGCGGCGGCAGGTTCAGCACCTCGGCCTGGTTCAGCTGGGCGAGCGTGCCGGTGCGTACCACCTCGGGCCGGCCGAGCATCAGGGTGAGCACCGGGCCGGTGAGCCGGCGGGTCAGGTCGCCGAGCGCGGTCCGCAGCGTCGGACCGGCCCAGTGCGTGTCGTCGACGACGACCAGCAGCGGGTTCTCGTTGGCGAGCCCCTGGAGCAGGGTGACGACCGCGTCCAGCAGCGGGTCCACCGGCGGCTGCGTGCCGGGCGCGACCGCCTCGCGCGGGCCGTCGACGGCCGGGCTGTCCAGCCCGAACAGCACCCGCAGCTGGCCGACCGTGTCGGGCGGCAGCCGCAGCCGGGCGGCGGTCCGCCGCACCCGCTCGCCGGCGATGTCGGCGGTGGCGTCGGCCGGGATCAGGCAGCCGCGGCGGGCCAGTTCGGCGAGCGGGGCCAGCTCGCGGCCCTCGCCGTACGGGGCGCAGCGGGCGCGCAACACCCTGGCGCCGGGCACGCCGCTCACCGGGTCGGTCGCGTACGCCGCGAACTCCCTGGCCAGCCGCGTCTTGCCGATGCCGGCCTCGCCGACGACGATGCTGACCCGCTGTTCCCTGCGGTCGGCGGCGTCGTGCCAGATGCCGAGCAGCCGGCCGATCTCGGCCTCCCGGCCGACGAACCGGGCCTCGTCGCCGATGCCGGGCCGGGCGGCGCGCCGGGTACGCAGGTGCAGCAGCTGGTACGCGACGACCGGCTCGCGCTTGCCCTTGAGCCGCAGCGGCCGCAGCTCCCGCCAGGCGGCGACCTCGCGGGTGTCGTCGGCGGTGAGGCGGCCGGCGTAGACGGCGCCGATGGTGGCGGCGTCGGAGAGCCGGGCGGCGGTGTTCACGGTGTCGCCGACGACCGTGTACGACAGGTGGGCCTGGACGCCGGCCACCACCTCGCCGGTGTTGAGGCCGACCCGCAGGCCGAGCGGCCGGCCCGGGCCTGCCGGGTCGAGCAGCGTGTCGACCAGGGCGCGGACCGCGGTCTGCATGGCGGCGGCGGCGCGTACCGCCCGCTCGGCGTCGTCCTCGTGGGCGACCGGCGCGCCGAACACGGCCATGATGCCGTCGCCGGTGAGCTTGTCGACGTGGCCGCCGTAGTCGCTGACGATGCGGGCGCACTCGGCGAGCACCCGGTCGGTGACCTGGCCGACCCGCTCCGGGTCGAGTTCCTCCGCCCAGGAGGTGAAGTCGGACAGGTCGCCGAACAGCACGGTGACCACCCGCCGCTCGGTGGCGGCCTCGACAGGGCCGTCCGGCAGCCGGGCTCCGCAGGCGTGGCAGTACCGGGCGCCGGGGACCGCGACCGTGCCGCAGACCGGGCAGGTCACTCCCGCTCCCGGAGCGAGTCGAGGTAGTCGAGCTGGGCGCGGACGGACTGCTCGGCGGCCGGCCACAGCGCGCGGTCGACGTCGGCGTACACCCGGGCGACGACCTCGGCTGGGGTCCGGTCGCCGGCCGCCACGGCGGCCCTGACCTGGTCGAGGCGCTCCTCGCGGTGGGCGAGGTAGTGCCGGGCGGCGGCGGCCAGCGAGGGCAGCTCGGGGCCGTGGCCGGGCAGCACCGGCCGGTCGCCGGCGGTCTCGGCGAGCGCCTCCAGCCGGCGCAGCGAGTCGAGGTACCGGCCGAGGTCGCCGTCCGGGTGGGTGACGACGGTGGTACCCCTCCCGAGGATCGTGTCACCGGTCAATACCCCGTCGGCAGTGACGAAGCAGACGGAGTCGGCGGTGTGGCCGGGTGTCGCCAGCACCGTGAACGTCACCCCGCCCAGCACGTAGTCGCCCTCCTCGAGCGGCTCGGCCGGGATCGGGACCCGGTCGGGGTCGGCCGCCCAGGTGTCGACGCCGAACCGCCCGGCCAGCGCCGGCACCCCGTCCACGTGGTCGGGGTGGGTGTGGGTGAGGACGATCGCGACCACGTCCCGTACCCCGATCGCCTCCAGGTGCGCCGGGTCGGCGGGGCCGGGGTCGACGACCACGGTGCCGCTGTCGCCGTGCAGGAGGTAGGTGTTGGTGCCCTCCAGCGTCATCGGGCCGGGGTTGTCGGCACGCACCAGGGTGTACGGCATTCAGTAGCCCTCCTCGCCGGGCAGCACAGCGAACACCCGGCCGTCGCGGCGGACCAGCCGGGGGGTGATCGGGTGGATGTCGCGATCCGGGGCGGCGGCGAGCACGTCCGCGACGGTCCGGTATCCGGCCAGCTCGGTCAGCGTGACCCTGGTGGGCGGCATCATCGCCAGCCGGCCGGCGGCGGTCTCGGCGAGCGCTTCGGCGACCGGCGTCCAGCCGGCCGCGTCGGCCTCGCCGCTGACGTGGGCGGGGGCCTGGCCGGCCGGGACGGCGGCGACGAAGAAGCGGGTGTCGTACCGCCGCGGCGACGGCTCCGGGGTGATCCAGTGCCCCCAGGGCGCGAGCAGATCGGCGCGCAGGGCCAGGTCGTGGGCTGCCAGCAGGGCGGACAGGCTGGTCCGGCGCTCCTCGAGGGCGCGGCGGCGGTCCTCCCAGGCCGGATCGCTCAGGTCGGTGGCGCCGTCGGCGAGCAGGACCCCGCACTCCTCGAAGGTCTCCCGGACCGCCGCGCACACCAGCGCCCTGGCCAGCCGGGGGTCGGCGCCGAGCCGGCCGGCCCAGCGGTCCGGCGGCGGACCGACCCAGCGCGGGCCGCGCGTGTCGAGATCGGCGGGGTCGACACCGCCGCCGGGGAACGCGGTCATCCCGCCGGCGAACGACATCCCCTCGACCCGGCGGAGCAGGTACGCCTCCAGGCCGGCCGCCCCGTCGCGGAGCAGCACGACCGTGGCGGCATCGCGCGGCGTCGCGGCCGGTGTCGCGGACCGCGGTCCGGCCGGCGCTGACGGCGGGAGGGGCACCTCGTGTGACACGCCCCGATCGTAGGCGGCACCCCTGACATCCCGCTGTCGTCCAGCTGAGCGGTTTCGGCGCCGAACCGCTCAGCTGGCCGACCCGGGCGCTACTCGCGCAGGTAGCTGATGCTGAAGTTGCCGCCGGACAGGGCGCTGGTGTGATCCTCGAAGCCGCGGGAGTTGCTGGCGTCCAGCGCGACCGGGCCGAAGTTGGACAGCGCCGACCCGTTCACGGTCGAGCCGGAGAAGTTGACCGTGCCGAACCGCGGGTACGCGGCGGTCGGCGACTCCATGATCACCTCGGCGCTGGCGTTGCGGGCCCGCGACAGCGACTTGGTGGTGGTCCTGGTCCAGCCGCGGCTGGTGTCGGACAGGGTGAGCGTGTACGTCGAGCCGCTGCGGGTCACGGTGGCCCTGATGACGTCGCCGGCGCCGACCGCGTTGCTGTAGTAGACCGGCGCGGCCGGGTACATCTCGTACCAGCCCGCGTACTGCGGCGAGCCGGACGAGCAGTCGGTGGCGACGCCGGTCTGCTCGACGGTGCTGGTGCCGTACCCGTCGATGCCGACCCACGGCGCGAACAGGTCGTTGGTGGAGTTGCAGGTCACCGACGGCTCGGTCCAGGTGGAGGTGACCGAGCTGAAGCCGCTGCCGGTGGCGGCGTAGCCGGACCAGTTGCCGCCGTCCTGGTTGAACCCGTTGACCAGCCCGTGGCGGCCGGCGTGGTGGAGGGCGAAGTCGACCGTGCGGTGCCCGGCCGGGACGGGGTGCGCGGGGGCGGCCGCGGTCGTGGTCACGGTGAGGCCGCTCAGCGCGGTGGCGCCGGCGGCCAGCGTGAGTGCGGCCAAGAGTGCGGGTCGCATGTGTCTGGCTCCTTCGTGGAGAGGGATGGCCAGACATTACGCACAATACGGACACTCCAGAACCTTGTTCAGTTATGGTTTTGCCCCAATTTGGGTAAAAGGGCCCGCGTATTACCGGTCCGGGGCGCCCACCTGGACTATCAGCTCGACCTCGACCGGGGCGTCGAGCGGGAGCTCGGCCACGCCGACCGCGCTGCGGGCGTGCCTTCCCGCGTCGCCGAAGACGTCGCCGAGCAGCTCGGACGCGCCGTTCACCACGCCGGGCTGGCCGGTGAATCCGGGCGCGGAGGCCACGAAGCCGACCACCTTCACCACCCGTACCACCGCGTCCAGCCCGACCAGGCCGTCCACGGCGGCCAGCGCGTTCAGCGCGCAGGTGCGGGCCAGGTCCTTGGCGGTGTCCGCGTCGACCGCCGCGCCGACCTTGCCGGTCGCCGCGAGCTTCCCGTCCACGAACGGCAGCTGCCCGGACGTGTACACCAGGTCGCCGGTGCGCACCGCCGGCACGTACGCCGCCACCGGGGCCGCCACCGCCGGCAGTTCCAGCCCCAGCTCGGCCAGCCGCGCCGCCACCGTCACCGGTCCGCCTCCTGCTGCCGGGGCCGCTTCAGGTAGGCCACCAGCTGCTCCGGGTTCGGGCCCGGAACGACCGCCACGAGTTCCCAGCCGTCCTGGCCCCAGTTGTCCAGAATCTGCTTGGTCGCGTGGACCAGCAGCGGGACAGTCGCGTACTCCCAGGTCTGCATGGCCGCGAACCTACCGCAGGTACGCTCGAATGGTGCCGACCCCGTCCTCGATCCCGCCGGCCCGGTTACACGTGGTGACCGGCAAGGGCGGCACCGGCAAGACCACGATCGCCGCGGCGCTCGCGCTGGCCCTGGCCAGGGACGGCCGCCGGGTACTGGTGGTGGAGGTGGAGGCCCGGCAGGGCCTGGCGCAGGTCTTCGACACCGGCCACCTGCCGTACACCGAGCGTCGGGTCGCCACCGCGCCCGGCCGGGGCGAGGTGTGGGCGCTGGCCGTGGACGCCGAAGAGGCGCTGCTCGACTACCTGGAGATGTTCTACAACCTCAAGCGGGCCGGCCGGGCGCTGCGCCGGATGGGCGCGATCGACTTCGCCACCACGATCGCGCCCGGGATGCGGGACGTGCTGCTCACCGGCAAGGTCAAGGAGGCCGTCACCCGGCGCGAGCACGGCCACCGGGTGTACGACGCGGTGGTACTGGACGCGCCGCCGACCGGCCGGATCGGCCGCTTCCTCAACGCCACCCGGGAAGCCGCCAAGCTCGCCAAGGTCGGGCCGATCAAGACGCAGAGCGACGGGGTGGCGACCGTGCTGCGGTCCGAGCAGACCGCGGTGCACCTGGTCACCCTGCTGGAGGAGATGCCGGTGCAGGAGACGCTGGACGCCGGGGCCGAGCTGACCGGGTCCGGCATCCCGCTCGGCGCGGTACTGGTCAACCAGGTCAGGGCCCCGCTGCTGCCCAAGGCGGCGATCCCGGCGGCGGCGCGCGGCGAGATCGACACCGCCGAGGTGTCCGCCGGCCTCCGGCGCGCCGGCCTGGCCGTGCCGCCCGACCTGCTGCAGGGCCTGGTCACCGAGGCCGTGGAGCACGCCGGCCGGGTGGTCGCCGAGCGCCGGCTGCGCCGCCGCCTCGGCCAGCTCGGCCGCCCGGTGCTGGAGCTGCCGCTGCTGCCGGACGGGGTGGACGTCGGCGGGCTGTACGAGCTGGCCGACATCCTCGCCGAACACGCGGAGCGTCGCGGATGAGGCGCACCCCGCCCCGGCTCGACGTGGACGCCCTGATCAAGGACCCGGCCACGCGGATCGTCGTGTGCTGCGGCTCGGGCGGCGTCGGCAAGACCACCACGGCGGCCGCGCTGGCGCTGCGCGCCGCCGACCAGGGCCGCTCGGTGGTGGTGCTGACCATCGACCCGGCCCGCCGGCTGGCCACCTCGCTCGGCCTCAGCCAGCTCGACAACACCCCCCGCAGGGTGAAAAAGGCCAACGGCGAGCTGTACGCCATGCAACTGGACATGAAGCGGACCTTCGACGAGGTGGTACTGGCCCACACCACCCCGGAGAAGGCCGAGCAGATCTTCGCCAATCCCTTCTACCAGGCGCTGTCCAGCCAGTTCGCCGGTACGCAGGAGTACATGGCGATGGAGAAGCTGGGCCAGCTCGCCAGCCAGGACGCCTGGGACCTGATCATCGTGGACACCCCGCCGAGCCGGTCCGCGCTGGACTTCCTGGACGCGCCGCAGCGGCTGTCCGCGTTCCTGGACGGCCGGATGCTGAAGCTGCTGCTGGCGCCGGCCCGGGCCGGCGGCCGGGCGTACCTGAAGGTGATGAGCGCCGGCTTCCAGATCTTCGGCCGGCTGATCAGCAAGATCCTCGGGGCGGACCTGCTGACCGACATGTCCCACTTCGTCGCGGCCACCGACACCATGTTCGGCGGCTTCCGTGAGCGGGCGCAGCGGACGTACGCGCTGCTCAAGCGGTCCGGTACCGCGTTCCTGGTGGTGGCGGCCCCGGAGCCGGACGCGCTGCGGGAGGCGTCGTACTTCGTGGACCGGCTGGCGGCCGACCAGATGCCGCTGGCCGGGCTGGTGCTCAACCGGGTACACCGGCCGGCCGCCCCCGGGCTCACCGTGGAGCGGGCCCACTCGGCCGCGCAGACCCTGGCCGAGGACGGCGACGCCGCCCTGACCGCGGCCGTGCTGCGGATCCACGCGGAGCGGATGACGCTGGCCGGCCGGGAGGCGCGGCTCGCCGACCGCTTCCACGCCGCCCACCCCACCGTCCCGGTGGTCGAGGTGCCGGCGCTCCCCCAGGACGTCTACGACCTCGACGCGCTGCGCGCCCTCGGCGCCGAGCTCACCGGCGACTGAGGCCGGACCGCTCGACGCGTTCGCGTACCTGTCGCCAGAGTCGCCTGTCGAACGGGGGCTCCAGGCCCTCGGCCCGGAAGACCGCGTCGGTGAAGGCATCCGGATCGGGCGGCGGCGCGTCACGGAGCCGCCGCTGCCCTGCGGGCGGCAGGCAGAAGCCGAGCTCGACGCACAGCTCGTCCAGCAGGGCCTGCACCGCCTCCGGGTCTTCCGTCACCGGGACAGCATGACCTATCCGGCGTACCGCTCGTGGACCTGGCCGGCGAGGAAGGCGCGTTCGGTGTCGTTGCCGGCCAGGGCGGCGGCCGCCGCGTACGCGGCGGCGGCCTCGGCCTCGCGGCCCAGCCGGCGCAGCAGGTCGGCCCTGACCGCCGGCAGGTAGTGGTAGCCGGCCAGCCGCCCGTCCCGTTCCAGCGCCTCCACCTCGGCCAGCGCGGCCGCCGGCCCGCCGACCATCGCGACGGCGACCGCCCGGTTGAGCGCGACCACCGGCGACGGCCACACCGCCAGCAACGCGTCGTACAGCACCAGGATCTGGTCCCAGTCGGTGTCGGCGTAGGTCGGCGCGGTCGCGTGCAGGACCGCGATCGCGGCCTGGAGCGCGAACCGGCCCGGGCTGCCGCCGCGCAGCGCCCCGGTGACCAGCGCGTCGGCCTCGGCGATGGCGGCGGCGTCCCAGGCCGACCGGTCCTGCTCGGCCAGCCGGAGCAGCCGGCCGTCCGGGGCGGTCCTGGTGGCCCGGCGGGCGTGCACGGCCAGCAGCAGCGCGAGCAGGCCCCGCACCTCGCGCTCGGCCGGCAGCAGGTCGCGGAGCACGCGGGCCAGGTCGAGCGCCCTGCCGGCCAGATCGTCGTCGGTCAGCGCCGGACCGGCCGGCGCGGCGTGCCCGGTGGTGAACATCAGGTGGATGACGGTGAGCACCGCGTCCAGCCGTTCCGGCAACTCGGCCGGGTCCGGCAGCCGGAACGGGATGTGCGCCGCCGCGATCTTCTTCTTCGCCCGGGTGATCCGGGCGGCCATGGTCGGCTCGGGGACCAGGAACACCCGGGCGACGGCCGGGGTCGGTACCCCGCAGACCAGCCGCAGGGTGAGCGCGACCTGCGCCTCCAGGGCCAGCGCGGGGTGGCAGCACAGGAAGACCAGCCGCAGCCGGTCGTCGTCCACGGCCGGTTCGCCGGGCGGGCCCGCGGCCGCCGCCGGCTCCACCAGCAGGTGCAGCTTGGACCGCAGCGTCTCGGCGCGTCGGAGCGCGTCCACCGCCCGGCGCCGGGCCGCGGTGGTCAGCCAGGCGCCCGGCCGGGCCGGTACCCCGCCACGCGCCCAGGCGTCCAGCGCGGCGACGTAGGCGTCCTGCACGCACTCCTCGGCCAGGTCGAGGTCGCGGGTGATCCGGACGGTGGCGGCGAGCACCGCGGACCACTCCCGGCGGTGCGCGTCCGCGACCGCCTGCCGTACCGGATCCGGCGTGGTCACCCCGACCCCCTCACCAGTTGGTGGTCTCCGGACCATCGCACGGTACGTGCCGGCCACCACTGGTACGGCGAACGGGGGCGGCCGAAATCGACAGCGGGCAAGCCACGGGGGCCGAGCCGACCCCCCTGCGACTCGGCCCCCGTGGCTGCTTGGCCCCCTTGCGGCGACGCCCGTCAGGGCGCTGGCGCGCTGGTCAACCCGCCTTCAGCGGCGAGCCCAGGTGATCACGACGCGCGGCCATCAGCAGGCCCTTCCACGACATGACGTCCGGTCGGCGGCGGAGCAGCGCACGGCGTTCCCGTTCCGTCATGCCTCCCCAGACCCCGAATTCGACCCTGTTGTCCAGCGCGTCCGCGAGGCATTCCGTACGCACCGGGCAGCCGAAGCAGACGACCTTCGCACGGTTCTGCGCGGCACCCTGCACGAACAGCGCATCCGGATCCCCATTCCGGCACGACGCCTCCGCGGGCCAGTCCAGCGCCCAATCCGTGGACTCCTCGCTGGCGGACAGACTCATTCCCATACCCCCCACGCGTGTCGGTGTTCCGAGCACACGACTCACGGTTTCGGACCGTACGAACCGGACAG